>CAMNQH010000059.1 GCA_946549035.1 uncultured Lachnospiraceae bacterium
CATCCAACTCATACGCGGAAAGCTTATTAGAGAGAGGGATCAGTCTTTCAAGTATGAGCAGAACCGCTCAAGGAGGGAACGATCATCCTCTCAATCTAATAAAACCATTATCTCCTATCAGACTGGAGATGTAAAGAAATAGGTCTTAGGGTTTATAGGTATCCCTTGAACAACCTAAATACATTATACAAGGAGGGAGAGAAGATGGTAATAGGTTACATTTTGACTGTATTAGGTATTTTGGGTTCTGTTTTTACGGTAAATTATATGTCTCATGATAGATATACATATTCTGCGCCTTTAACAAGCCATGAGACAATGGTTTTTGCTATATTTATAGTCTTTGCTGTAATGGCTGCAGCCGGTATAAT
This sequence comes from uncultured Lachnospiraceae bacterium, assembly GCA_946549035.1. Classification (GTDB taxonomy): domain Bacteria; phylum Bacillota; class Clostridia; order Lachnospirales; family Lachnospiraceae; genus 14-2. Next base: position 372 of record CAMNQH010000059.1, read on the forward strand.
AACGATTATTTTTTCTATTGTAAAAAAGAAGAATCAAGATACACTAAACAGAATAACAAATCTGAATGAAAGCGGAAAAAGACAGCATGTATGTCAAACATGTGGTTTGAATTTGACAGAAGGAACCACAATTTGTCCAAAATGCAGAAAGAAAGTGTATTAAAGAAAGAATAGGAGAAAAATATGGCACGAACAAGTATGAAGGTGGTTTACAAGTGCAGTTTTGAAGAGGCACAAAATAAAGTGACGAATATCCTTTCTAATAAAGGGTTTAAGACGACGACTATCAAAACTGGTGAAAATGTATGGAAAAAGGGTACAGGCTTAATGACAGCTATGCAGTTTGTAAAAATTGATTATTCAGAGAAGGAGCTTCTTCTGTCCGCATGGATCCAGGCTGGGGTTGGAAGTATGGGAGGCGGTGAGATGGATTTGAGCGGAATTGTTGGAGCCCTGCCAAAGAAGCAGTTGATGAAAGTGCTTGAGGAACTTAAACGGGCATTCGGATAAATTATAATGACAATATGCCAAAATGTTTATTTTAAGTTAAAAAAATATGTACCTGATGATCCGCCGGAAATGGGGGGATTATTTGGAGGGAGAAATGGTGTCATTACGTCGGTTGCATTTGATCAAGGAGTATCGAGAAGTATGTGCAGCTATACGCCGGATGTGAATAGAATGAATGCGGTTATTGAGAAGTGGAATTTAAAAGGTATGGAATTTTTAGGGATTTTTCATACACATTTTTTAGGTGTAAGGACTTTATCAGAAGCAGATAAAAAATATATCAAACAAATCTTGAATGCTATGCCAGAATATATTGTACAGTTATATTTTCCGATTATGGTTCTGCCTGAGAGGGATTTGATTCCATATGTAGCAATAAGCCAAAAACCAGATGTGCTGATTCAAAAGGAAGAATTAATAATTTTATAATGGGCGAATTTACTTAGATGACGTATTGAAAGCGCAAGAAGGAGGAAAAGATGAAAAATATAAAATATAATGAAGAGGTTAATATACCAGATGGATGCTTTCAATGGTATTGCAGTTATTGTGTATATGCAGATTGGGGATATAAGGATCAATATTTCATGTTGTATTTCCTTGTCTTATATGGCGGGTATAACAACCCACCAGACAGAAATGGGTGTTTTCATTATAGAGGCTAATGTACGAAATGGATACAGACTAACTAGTACACCTTTATAAGCGGGCTAAAAAATTTTTGAATGTAAGCACATCTGGTATAATACAGCAAGATCTATTAGTTCATGATTTAGGAATGAAGGAGAAGAGGGAAATATGGAGTTAAGTAAGGAACAATTAGAGTATATTCAAAAGCCATTCAGAGGTTTTTGCCCCTTTTGTTTGGGCAAAAACCCCAGATGGACAGGTCAGCGAGAGATGTTAAAAAAAATTAAATATCAGTGTAATCTATGTGGAGCAGAGGTAGTTGTTAAGATAAATGATATTTTGTCTGGTAATTACAAATCTGCAAATATATTAGTGGATAATGTTGGAAAGTTTGGAAAAGTATATAAACGGTCAAAAGGGATATGGATTACGTTTCAAGAATTTTATCAGAAAAGCATTATTATTCATCATTATCGCAGAGTAAAACGGGAACCTAATAAAAAGGGGTTTCCGCCTTCGTGCCGATTGTGCCAATATGGAGAAAATCAATCAGATGGCGAATCGACAGAATGTATAAAATTCGAATTTATAGGAGGTGCGGATTGGATATGTGATGCTTATGTAAACGACTTATAAGAAATACAGATATGTAGTTGAATACCGTGTATAAAGATTAACTGGAGGAAATAAAACCTTTTATTTTAATTGAAATATAATCAGATTGTAAAAGATTGGGGAGAAGTGAGAGGATTTGGGCATATCTATGTAGAGGATAATAGATATATTTTTTTGTGTATATAAAGGAGGGCGGCCTTTATAAGTATTCAATAGATACAATGGGAAGCTTCAAAGAAGAGGGAGAGACCTCTGAGAAAGAAATGAAAAGCAAGTATTTTCAAGATTTGGAAATGAGACAAGAAAAAATTAGGACAAATAGTATGGAGTATTATCTTGGAGAAAATAGCAACATTAAACTATATTGTTCAAATAATACATGGAAGTTGGTAGATGAAGCCGGAAATCCGCTATATGATGAGTGTTTTTCAAAAACATATTTCTTTTTGGCGGAAAAGTAGCTATTGGTACGGCAGAGTAGTCGAAGGACAAATATTTGATAATGACACGGAATATATGGAGGAAGAAAGAAATGAATATGAAAATTATAAAAATGTGTATGTTGATTTTAACGGTGGGATTTCTTTTATTAGGAGTTGCTTTTAAATGGAAAGCAGACACTTATAAAGGAGTATCTGCTTCAACAGGCGTCATGATAGATGGAGAATATAGGGAGATAGGATCGGGGAAAATTGGTGAGAATCGGGAACAAGTAAATTTATTTAATACTGGCGGAACAATGTTTTGGGCATGTGGATGTATTACGGGAGTGACTTGGGTCGTATTGTGCATAAAGCAAAAGCAGAAAAAATAATTGGGAGGTGTTAAAATGAGAAAGCATATTTCTCGAGCGGTATTATTTTTTTTCATCTTTAATTTTGCCTTTATACATATAAGAGTAGGAGAAGTAAAAGCAGCAAGCCAAGCAGAAAATCTGGTATCAGTGGCTAAGAGCCAAGTTGGAATAAAAGAAAGAAGCAGCGGTTCAGATGATATTTGTTATAATGATTGGTTTTATGGGAGACGTGTAAATAATGAACCGGGGAAAGTGCAATATCCATGGTGTGCGGTCTTTGTATCTTGGTGTGCGGAACAGGCAGGAATCCCCCAAAATATAATTCCTAAAACAGCAAGTACCAACACAATGAAGGAGGTACTAGTTAGAGCCGGAGGAGACCCTCATTTGAAAGGATCGGGGTATATTCCGCAACGCGGTGATATCATATTTTTTGGCCCTGATGCAAGCCAACATGTGGGTATTGTAGAGTATTCATCGCAAAATAGAGTGTATTATATTGACGGAAATAATACGCAGACGAATCCCCATGGGGTACACTACAGTAATTGCTCCTTATCATACAGCAGTTTATGGGGATTTGTAACGCCAAAGTATGCAGGTCAATCATCCTGTTCCTGTAGCGAACAATACAAAGGAAGCTACATCGTTACAACAAGCCAGTACCCTTTGACTATGCGGAGCGGGCATGGAACCTCTTATCCACAAGTGACAACCGTTCCAAAGGGGGCACAAGTGTATGTTTCTAAGGCAAACGGCACATGGGCGCATGTAGAGTGGAATGGCTATAGTGGGTATTGTTCGATACAATATCTTGCAAAGACACAAGCGGATACTGCTCCGCCCACAATTTCCAGCGCATTTATTGAATCCGTGGATGCGAATGGTTATACCGTAGCTGTTACAGCCAGCGACAATGTGGGAATTGCATCCGTAAGGTGTGCCACATGGACGCAAAATGGAGGCCAGGACGACCTGATCTGGCGGAATATGACGGTTCAAAATAATACAGCGCGGATATATATACCATTTGGAGACCATGGGAGCCAGGTGGATTGTTATCATAATCATATTTATGTTTACGATGCAGCAGGGAATCATGGGTTTGGGGCAGTGGATTACACGAGATGCGAAGATGTTGGGACAGGTTTTTATGCCAGGATTTATAATCCCGCTATCAACAGGGTTGTGGCAAATCAAAACAGAAATGCAGTGTCCAGCGGGGATATGACTTCTGTTAAAAGTCTGTGGAAATTTGAAAGGCAAAGCGATAATTCCTATAAAATCATTTCTTGCCTGGACGGAAGCGTATTGGATGTCGCAAATGCAGGACAGGCAAGAGGGACAAATGTTTTGTGCTATGAGTCTAACAATAGGAGTAACCAACGCTGGTATATCAGTAGAAACGGAAACGGCTATAGTCTGATGCCGGCATGCGCGCAAGGAAAGGCCTTGGATATTTTTGATTTGTCCACGAAGGAAGGAGCAAATATTGGGCTTTTTGATTGGGGAAATAAAGATACGGCTACCATTTTCCGTTTTGACAAGGTCAGTGATATAAGCGTATATTGTGGGAAAGTAAAACAGGCTTCCTTACATAATAATGAAGCATTTCAGGGAGAATGTACAATATTCCAGCCAGGAGAAGCGCTGTATTTTTATGTCGGGTGTGAAAATGCAAACCAGGTGGAAGTAAAAATATACAGGAATAACAAAGTGATATTTCAGAATACCTTAACGGCAGGAAAGAAATATAAATATGCGAATCTGCAGGAGGGCAGTCATCGTATAGAGTTTACCCCAGTGAATAACGCCGTACTGCATGGAAAATCTTTAAGCAAAAATTTTACCGTAAAGACATTAGACAAAATTGCGCCGGTAATTGCTCAGACTATTGTAGAGTCGGTGGACGCCAAGGGGTATACCGTTTATGTAAAAGCCAGTGACAATGTGGGAATTACGTCCCTAAGATGCGCTACTTGGACGCGAAAGGGTGGACAAGATGATATTGTATGGCGAGACATGAAGCTTCAAAATGGTGCGGCGCGGCTTTACATTCCTTTTGCAGAACATAGGGATCAGGTAGACTACTATTGTAATCACATATATGCGTATGATGCAGCAGGAAATCATGGGTTTGCGGCAGTGGATTATACAAGATGTGAAGATATCGGGACAGGATTTTATGCCAGAATTTATAATCCTGCTATCAACAGAGTTGTGGCAAATCAAAACAGCAATGCAGTATCCAGCAGGGATATTACTTCTATCAAAAGTTTATGGAAATTTGAAAAGCAAAGCGATAATTCCTATAAAATTATTTCCTGCCTAGACGGAAGCGTATTGGATGTCGCGAATGCAGGACAGGAAAGAGGAACAAATGTTTTGTGCTATGAGTCCAATAATAGAAGCAATCAACGATGGTATATCAGTAAAAATGGAAACGGCTATAGTTTGATGCCGGTATGTGCACAAGGAAAGGCCTTGGATATTTTTGATTTGTCCACGAAGGAAGGGGCAAATATTGGGCTTTTTGATTGGGGAAATAAAGATACGGCTACGATTTTCCGCTTTGATAAGGTTCGTGATGCTGGCATATATTCTGGGAAAATGAAGCGGGCAATGGTATGCAAAAATACTTTATATCAAAAAGAGTGCAAAGAGTTTCTTACAGGAGAAACTGTGTATTTTCTGGCGGATTGTGAAAATGCAGAGAAAGTGCAAGTCAGCATCTATAACGGAAGCAAACGGATTTTTCAAAAGATATTAGAAACAGGGAAGTACAAGCACTCTGGTCTTTCAGAAGGGAATTACCGCATTGAATTTATGCCGGTTAATTTCACAGGTGCATCTGGAAGCGGGATTACAAAGACGTTTACTGTAAAGAAAGCAAATAGTGCGAAACAGCCGGATCGCTCTAAAGATCAAAACAATTCGGATGACGCAAAAGTTATTAAAAATCCCAAAAGTTACGATAAAGATAATGATAACAGTAAAAAAGAAGCGACGTCTATAAAGAATGAAACGAAAAAACCTGATGCGGTTTCGGGGTTTCGGGTAAAGAAAAGAACCGCAAATACCATAACATTATCTTGGAACAAAGTGAAAAATGCACAAGGATATGAAATTTACCGGTATGAGAATCATGGAAAAAAACGAGCCGGGAAGGAAATTATTACTAAGAATCGCGTGGTTACCTTTACTGATAAAAAATTAAAAAGCGGAACGCAGTATCAGTATCAAATCCGGGCATATTACGTAAAGAATGGGAAACGGGTTTATAGTAATTATAGTACAAAAATCTCCAGTATTACTACTCTTTCTGCACCAAAGGTAAAACTTAAGCAAGAAATGAAAACCGGTCGGGTAATTCTGACGTGGAAAAAAGTGAGTGGTGCTTCCGGATATGAAATTTATCGGGCTGCTACTAAAAACGGGACATATAAGAAAATAGCAACGATAAAGAAAAATAAAGCCGTAACCACGTACAAAGATAAAAAATCAACAAGGAATACAAAATACTATTATAAGGTGAGGGCGTATAAAACGATAAATAAGAATAAGGTTTATGGCAAGTATTCTGCTGTCAAGAGGTAATACATATACAAACGTTTAACATACCGAAAAAATCCTAAAATCCACTGGAAAAAGATGTGAATTTTTACAAAGAATCAATAAAAATTTTGTGAAATTTGTGCACATTTATATCAGCCCCCAGGTTATAATAATACTCGTAAAACCCCCCAATACATTATAAAGTTTTTACTATACCCCATAGTAAAAATACCTTCTCCTAAAAAGGCAGCGGATCGAAAGGCTGCCTTTTTACTTTGTATAAAATTATCAAAAAGGTTGATTTGTGCCGGGGATTTGGGATACAATAGGATAAAACATAAATTGGATGTGAGAAGATGAACGTACTTACGGAACAGGAATTGTACCGCAAATTGGAATATATGATGAAAATGAGGCCGCTGCTGAAAAAAAGCGCCTTGTTCAGTGATGGGACTAGTGATTATCGGGAACCTGCAGAACCGAATCCGGGAGATACGGTGACCATCCGTTTTCGTACCGGAAAGGATGATGTGGACAGTGTTTGGCTCTGCATTGACGACGCCGGCCTGGAGATGGAAAAGTTTGAGACGGAAGGGAGCTTTGACTACTATCGCGTTCAGATTAAACTGGCGGAGGCGCCTGTAAGCTACTATTTTAAAGTGATCTCCGGAGCAGTGGAATGTTATTATGACCGAATGGGACCGTCTAAGGTGCAGCGTCCTACCCACTGCTTTAAAATTGTTCCGGGTTTTTCTACACCAGACTGGGCCAAGGGGGCAGTGATGTATCAGATTCTGGTGGACCGTTTCTATAACGGGGATTCCTCCAACGATGTGCAGAGTAATGAATATTATTACATTAAGACCTATAGCCGCCAGGTAAAGAACTGGCGGAAATATCCGGAGCCCTTTGACGTGGGAGTATTTTATGGAGGCGACTTAAAGGGAGTATGGGAGAAGCTGGATTATCTAAAGGAACTTGGAGTGGAAGTAATTTATTTTAATCCCCTATTTGTGTCTCCCTCCAACCATAAATATGACATTCAGGATTATGATTATATAGATCCCCATTATGGAGTGATTGTATCAGACGGAGGGGAACTTCTGGAGAATGGGGTGTGTGATAACAGTAAAGCCACTTTATATATGAAACGAGTGACAGATAAGAGAAACCTGGAAGCCAGCAACCAGTTATTTATCCGTCTGGTTGAGGAGATTCACAGACGGGGAATGCGGGTGATTCTGGACGGGGTGTTTAATCACTGCGGCTCTTTTAATAAATGGCTGGATCGGGAACGGCTGTATGAAAAACAGGAGGGGTATGAGCCGGGAGCCTATATTTCGGCGGACAGCCCGTACAGAGGATTTTTCCGGTTCCGGGATGAGCAGCTGTGGCCTTATAACAATTCTTATGACGGATGGTGGGATCACGATACCCTGCCCAAACTGAATTATGAGGAATCCAGGGAATTGTATGATTACATTTTGGAGATTGGGAAAAAATGGGTGTCGCCTCCCTTTAATGCAGACGGCTGGCGACTGGATGTGGCGGCGGATCTGGGGCATTCCGTAGAGTTTAACCACAAATTTTGGCGGGATTTCCGCAAGGCAGTCAAGGAGGCAAATCCCAACGCCTTGATTCTGGCGGAACATTATGGGGATCCCGTGGATTGGCTTCAGGGAGACCAGTGGGATACGGTGATGAATTACGATGCGTTTATGGAGCCGCTCACCTGGTTTTTAACAGGAATGGAAAAGCATAGCGAAGGCTTTCGGGAAGAGATGAAAGGGAATCTTAAGGAATTCCAGAGCGTGATGAATTATTGCATGACACGGTTTTTAATGCCGTCCTTGTACTGCTCCATGAATGAATTGTCAAACCATGACCATTCCAGATTTCTTACCAGGACGAATCAGAAGGTAGGCCGGGCGGAGCAGTTGGGATGTGAGGCGGCAGGGGAAGGCGTAAAGAAGGCTGTGATGAAAGAGGCGGTAGTATTTCAGATGACATGGCCGGGGGCTCCTACGGTGTACTACGGGGATGAGGCGGGAGTTTGTGGATTTACGGATCCGGATAACCGAAGAACGTATCCCTGGGGAGAAGAGGATAAAGAGCTATTGCAGTTTCACCGTGATATGATTCGCATTCATAAGACATATGAGGCATTCCGTACCGGTTCTGTGAAATTTTTGAATGGAGAAAATAATCTGTTGTGTTTTGCCCGTTTTAACCGGAAGGAACAATTTGTCATTCTTTTAAACAATGATGAAGTGGCCCGCACCATAGAAATGAACGTATGGGAGGCGGGTGTTCCAAGAGAATGTGAGATGGAACAGATTATGTATACTACCGAGGAGAATCATTCTATGATGCCGGTGCCTTATCAAGTGGTAAACGGACGTTTAAAGTTGACGCTGCCGGGGCTTTCTTCTGTTATTTTAAAAGTAAAAAAATAAAAATATCTCTTGCGGTAAAAAAATACTTATGCTATAATAAATTCCTGTCAGGACAAGAGCTGCCTGACAGTATATGGATGGATTCCCGAGTGGCCAAAGGGGGCAGACTGTAAATCTGTTGGCACCGCCTTCGAAGGTTCGAATCCTTCTCCATCCATTCTAAATCAAATATCTATGCCAACATGACTGTGGTTCTCATTGCTTGTGAGAATAAGTAACAAAGGCTGTATAAGAGAAGCTTTTCATAAGGCATTATAGTTCAAAGATCAGGCGGATGGATTTTCTGCTTGATTTTTTTCTTATCTTTAACAGCGTCTATTGTGCGGCATGGAAAGGTAAACGGGGTATTTGTCTGCAGGACTGTTTTGGAGTCATACAATCTGTTTCAAGGAGGTAAGCGTATGGAACGGGAAGAGGAGTTTTTGCAAGAAACGGTTAGAGTACAGGAAGAAGAGCAGAGAAAAGAGCTGGGAAATGAACAGGTTGTGGAAGAAAAGGAAACTTCCTTGGAATTTAAAATTGGAGTTGGGGCGTTAAGCGGAATTGGAATATTGTTTGTGATTGCGGCGTTTGCCATTATCATTCGAAATTATGTCCCTTCTGTCATACAAGGAATGCTGATGTTCTCGTTTTTTGCAGTGCTATGGCTGGTTTCCCAAATGGGAGTGTCAAGGTTTTTTCCAAAGCTTGCCCTGGGACTTTCGGGGGCAGGTATGATGGGGCTATATTTGGCCGCAATATGGAATTACCATGTATTTAGGATATTGCCCAGGGAGTGGGCCCTTGGTATTTTGGTTCTGATCGGTTTGATTTCCTGCTGTGTTGGAGTTGTCCTGCAGTCTGAGATATTCCAGTGCCTGAGCTTTGGAGGCTACTTGGTGTTCTCCTTGCTTTTGCCTTGGGGAAGAGGCCGGGGCGCATGTTTGGGAGCTGTTTTATCTTTGGTTTTGCTGAACCTGCTTTGGCATAGTTTAGCGGCGGGAAAACAGAAGCGTGTGGTACAGATGGTTCATATGATCTGTTATATCCTTCACGTTTTCATTTATGAGATGATTTTGCTGATATGGCAGCCCCAGGATGGACTGATTATGGTCTTGATATATGGGGTTATCGCTGCTGTGCTTTGGAACGTCTTCTTTTTTCTGGACCAGGGGATTGCCAGCTTCTGCGCTTGGATTTGCGGAGTGGTATTTCAGACGTCGTTTTTACTGGGGATTGGAGTAAGCTTTTATCTGGGAGGCCGGGAGACGGAGCCGCTGCTGCTTTTAGTATTGCTAGCTGCGAACTTGATTTTGCTGATTCTGAAAAAATTTCACCTTCGCTTGATGGGGCTTTATGTGCAATCTATGTTCCTGGTGATTTTTCTGGCGGCAGGAGGACTGGGGTGGCCGGAAACGATTGCAAGTTTGCTGTTGTTTGGCATGGGCCTTTTTTGGATGCAGGAGGGACGGCTGTTTCATGAACTGGGTGTAACCATCTATTTTTGCTTATTCATCCAGACCTTGGTTCCAGGGGAAGCGGCCCCGGTAGTAGTATTTGCATTTTTATTGGGGTTTACCTTGTTATGTTTACAAGTACCTCGGTTGAGAACTAAGAGGGAGGCGGCGCTGGTTTATACGAATGTCAGCCTTATGGGGGCGGTGCTGCTGTCGGCGGCACGCTATAGGTTCCTGGGAGAAGGAACCTTATTGGCGGATGGCGTTTTATGGCTTCTGGCTGTCTTAGCAGTTTTTCTGCTGTGGAGGGAACGCTTCCATTTGCCAGGCTCCTTGAGGGGGTTGCTTTTGGCGGCGGTTTCTACCTATATGCTCCTGACAGGGCATTTCTCTTCTCCGGTGGCAGTGAGTATTGTGCTGCTTGGGATTGCGTTGGCTGGAATTGTTGTGGGTTTCTGGCAAAAACAGCGGCCGCTCCGGATCTATGGACTTTGTCTTGCATTGTTTGTCTGCGCCAAGGTTGTGGTGTATGATTTTTGGGATTTGGAGCTCCTTGCAAAAGGTTTGCTGCTGTTGGCGGTGGGTCTTGCAGCGATCGCCATATCCATCATCTATGCAATCATAGAATTTTATAGAAAAGGAACCTCTTGAATTTTTCGGTGAGATCCCCTATACTGGAAGAAATTCGTGAGAAGGGTACAGGGTGGAAACTATGAAGACACAGCAAATCAGAAATTCTTTGATTTTGTTATTGACAGCCTTTATTTGGGGAGTTGCTTTTGTGGCTCAAAGCGTGGGGATGGATTATGTGGAGCCGTTTACCTTTAACTGTGTGCGTTCGTTGATCGGCGCCGTGGTTTTGGTTCCGTGCATTTTTTTATTGGATAAGATAAATCCTCAGCGGGATCAGGCATCCCAGGCCCTTGATTTAGCTGGGCAGAAGGAAAATAAGAAGAAGCTGATAAAAGGCGGAGTTTTGTGCGGCGTTGTGATATGCGTAGCCAGCAATCTGCAGCAGTTTGGTATTTCTTATACTACCGTAGGGAAAGCGGGGTTTATTACGGCATTATACATTGTCATCGTTCCTATTTTAGGATTATTTTTCCGTAAAAAATGCAGTCCCGCGGTTTGGCTTGGGGTGGTTTTGGCAGTATTCGGACTTTATTTTTTATGTATGACAGAAGGGTTTTCCGTCCAATTGGGGGATTTTTTGGTATTTTTATGCGCACTGGCGTTTTCTGTACATATTATGGTGATTGACCATTTTACCCAGCTGGTGGACGGGGTAAAGATGTCCTGTATTCAGTTTTTAGTATGCGGCGTCATCAGCGGCATTTGTATGTTTTTGTTTGAGAATCCCAATATTTCCAGTATTCTGGCGGCGTGGCAGCCGATTCTGTATGCAGGAGTATTATCATGCGGCGTGGCATATACCCTCCAGATTGTTGGGCAGAAGGGGATGAATCCTACGGTAGCTTCCTTGATTTTAAGTCTGGAATCTGTGATTTCCGTGCTGGCGGGACTTGTGCTTCTGGGGCAGAAGTTATCCGGCCGGGAAGTGGCGGGATGCGTATTTATGTTCGCGGCAATTATCCTGGCACAGCTGCCCGCCTCAAAAAGGGCGGCCGAAGAATAAAGAAAGAAAAGGGTAGTCCCTTTTTGATAGAAAGGGAGGTTCTTTCCGTACAGAGGGAGGCTCCGTAACATAAAAGGAGGAAACATGTTATGAGATACGCAGTGATTGGAGACACAATGCCCGCAGTTGAAGTGATTTTTGACGCGCCGGGAGAGTCTATGTACACCCAGTCCGGAGGGATGGCCTGGATGACTGAAGGAATCGAGATGGATTCCAATATGAGAGGCGGATTTGGAAAAAGTATTGGCCGGATGTTTTCTGGGGAGTCCTTGTTTATGGCTACCTATCGTGCCACCAGGCCCGGGGCGATGATTGCTTTTGCTTCTACCGTTGCAGGGGTAGTTCTCCCTGTAGATGTAAGCAGGGGCGGGCTGATCTGTCAAAAAGGAGCTTTCCTTTGCGCCCAGGAGACGGTAAACCTTTCCGTAACCTTTACGAAGAAGTTTTCCGCAGGGATGTTCGGCGGCGAGGGATTTATTCTCCAGGATTTGTCAGGACAGGGTATGGCGTTTTTGGAAATTGACGGGGATAAGGTGGAAAAGACTCTGGCTCCCGGGGAAGTACTAAAAGTGGATACCGGAAATGTAGTTGCCTTTGAACGGACTGTGAAATATGAGGTAGAGACGGTAAAAGGCTTAAAAAATATCTTCTTCGGCGGGGAAGGATTATTCCTGACGAAGCTGACAGGTCCGGGTAAGGTAATTCTTCAGACACAGAACTTTGGGGAGTTTGCCGGAAGAATTAACCGGATGCTGCCTTCTAAATAAAGCTTTTCGGAACTAGCAAAGCAAGTTTCGGTAAAAGATTATAGGGATAAAAAGGAGGAGAGGAAATGGCGGCGCTTACAGAAATACGCTGGCATGGCAGAGGCGGTCAGGGAGCTAAGACGGCGGCACTGCTGCTGGCTGATGTTGCGTTTAATACAGGGAAATACGTACAGGGTTTTCCGGAATACGGGCCGGAGCGGATGGGAGCTCCCATTACGGCTTATGACCGTATCAGCGACAGTGAGATTCGGGTACATTCCAATATTTACGAACCGGATTATGTGGCGGTGGTGGATGATACCCTGCTTCACAGCGTGGATGTGACAAAGGGACTTAAGCCCCAGGGAGCGATTCTGGTGAATACGGAGAGAACCAAAGAAGAGATTCTTCCCCTGTTAAAGGGGTATGCCGGAGAGGTTTATATTATCAATGCCCGGAAGGTATGTATGGAGACCATGGGGAATTATTTTCCCAATACGCCTATGCTGGCGGCTATGGTGAAGATTTCGGGCGTAATGGAGGAAGACGCTTTTTTGAAAGAGATGGAGACTTCTCTGGCCCATAAATTTGAGAAGAAACCGGAGGTGCTGGCAGGAAACATGGCGGCGCTTAAGATGGCTTTGACGGAGGTGCGCTAAATGGCATATAAAGCATCAGAAATTAATGAGACAACCAGTTGGCAGGATTTAACCGAGGGCCTGAAGATTTTTGAACCGGCTACCTCCCGGGATTTTGAGACAGGGGAATGGCGCACCCAGACGCCGGTCTTGGATGTAGAAGCGTGTAAACAATGTCTTCTGTGCGTTCCCTACTGTCCCGACAGCTCGATTCCTGTCAAGGATGGAAAAAGAGGAGACTTTGACCTATTGCATTGTAAGGGATGCGGTATCTGCGTGAAAGCGTGCCCCTTTGGCGCGATTACAATGAAGGAGGGAAAATAAATGGCGATTAGAACCAGAATGTCAGGAAATGAGGCGACGGCTCATGCCATTCGCCAGATTAACCCAGATGTAATGCCAGCGTTTCCCATTACTCCCTCTACTGAGATTCCCCAGTATGTATCTTCCATGATTGCAAATGGGGAGATTGATACGGAATTTATTCCGGTGGAAAGCGAGCACAGCGCCATGAGCGCGGCCATTGGAGCCAGCGCGGCAGGAGCCAGGACGCTGACGGCAACTTCTTCCGCCGGACTGGCCCTTATGTGGGAGGTAGTCTATGTGGCGGCTTCCAGCCGCGTTCCCCTTGTAATGGCGGTGGTGAACCGGGGGCTGACCGGGCCTTTGAATATCAATGCGGAGCATTCCGACAGCATGGGAGCAAGAGACTCCGGATGGATACAGATTTATGGAGAAAATAATCAGGAAGCCTATGATAATATGCTTCAGGCGTTTCGGATTGCGGAGCATGAAAACGTACATTTGCCTGTGATGATTTGCCAGGACGGCTTTATTACCAGCCATGCGGTGGAGAACATTAATTTGCTGGAGGACGCTCCTGTAAAACAATTTGTGGGAGATTATGAGCCGGAGCATTTTATGTTGAACGAGAAAGAGCCGATGGCAGTGGGGCCTTACGCCGTGTCCGGATATTGTATGGAAGCAAAAAAAGCCCAGGCGGAGGCTATGATACGGGCAAAACAGGTGATTTTGGATGTGGCAAAGGAATTTGAGGCCATGTCCGGCCGTTCCTACGGGCTGTTTGAAGAATATCAGATGGAGGATGCCGAATATGCTATTGTGGCTATTGGCTCTGTCTGCGGTACGGCCAAAGACGCCATAGACAGACTGAGAACGCAGGGCGTGAAAGCAGGGCTTATCAAGGTGCGGGTATTCCGCCCGTTCCCTGGAGAAGAATTGGCCGAAGCGTTACGGAATGTAAAAGCGGTTGCGATTATGGACCGCTGTGAGAGCTACAGCGCCCAGGGAGGACCTTTAGGCGCAGAGCTGACTGCCGCAATGTACCGGGCCCAGTTATCGGCCAAGACCGTGAATATCGTGTACGGATTATCCGGCCGTGATGTACGGGTGGAAGATTTGGAACAAGTATATGCAGATCTGAAGCAGATGGCAGAGGGTGGCAAAACCTTTGCCCAATACCCATACTTGGGATTACGGGAGAGATGAATATGAGTGAAACCACATTTGATTTTAAAGAAATACAGGAACGGGAGGAGCGCCTTGCTCCTGGGCATCGCCTGTGTGCAGGCTGCGGAGCCACTATTGCGGTGCGGAATGTATTAAAATCCCTGCATCCCGGGGATCATGCCGTGGTAGGAAACGCTACCGGATGCTTGGAGGTATCTTCTTTTACATATCCATATACTGCGTATACCGACAGCTATATCCATACGGCCTTTGAAAATGCGGGGGCCACCCTCTCCGGCGCCGAGACGGCTTATAAGGCATTGAAGAAAAAGGGGAAGGTACAGGGAGAATATAAATTTATCACCTTCGGAGGAGACGGGGGCACCTACGATATTGGTCTTCAATCCCTCTCCGGCGCTATGGAACGGGGTCATGATATGGTCTATGTCTGCTATGACAATGGCGCGTATATGAATACGGGAATCCAGCGGTCGTCCGCAACCCCCACCTATGCGGATACCACCACATCTCCGGCAGGAAAGTGCTCTGTGGGGAAACCCCAGGCCAGAAAGGATTTGGCGGGGATCATGGCTGCCCACAATATCCCATATGTGGCTCAGACTACGTTTATTGGGAATATGAAGGATTTGTATACTAAGTCAGAGCGGGCTATTTAT
Source organism: uncultured Lachnospiraceae bacterium (assembly GCA_946549035.1). Classification (GTDB taxonomy): domain Bacteria; phylum Bacillota; class Clostridia; order Lachnospirales; family Lachnospiraceae; genus 14-2. The sequence continues at coordinate 15,537 of CAMNQH010000059.1, forward strand.
ACGCCCGGGGCAGCGTTTTTAAATATTATGGCTCCCTGCCCCAGAGGATGGCGTTACGACGCTCCGGACTTGACAGAACTTTGCAAGCTGGCGGTAGAGACTTGCTATTGGCCGCTGTTTGAAGTGGTAGAGGGCAAGTGGATCATAAATTATGAGCCTAAGAAGAAATTGCCCATTGAAGATTTTTTGAAACGTCAGGGCCGCTTCAAGCATCTGTTCAAACCTGGCAATGAATGTTATCTGGAAGCATTTCAGAAGGAAGTGGACAAACGCTGGGAGGAATTGCAGAAAAAAGCCTCTTCTTAATGAAGACTTGATTCAGTTTTTCTACGCTGCGGATCAGTTCATGTATATGGATGCTGCACATGTTATGGTGTGGCGTCCATATATACTGGTTAGTGGCGCTGACCGCCTGTTAAATTCTACTAATTGACTGTCTGAATTACAAGTGGTCAGTACACTGGAAGAAAAATATTAGAAAAAATTTCATTTTTTTCTTGACATTTTGGGGAAAAGAAGATAGAATAACACTGTTGTCGGTAACGGCATAGGCCCAGTTAGCTCAGTTGGTAGAGCAGAGGACTGAAAATCCTCGTGTCTCTGG
>CAMNQH010000060.1 GCA_946549035.1 uncultured Lachnospiraceae bacterium
AGAATGGCAGCAGGAGCCAAGTATAAGCCAGATAGAGGAATACGAAGACCCGCAGCCGGAAAATATCACTTCTCTTTGCTATTCCTGTGAGAATTACGAAACGTGCCACGAAAAGAAAAGTACGGTCACTTCCTGCAATGCATACATAAGTCGGGCGGAAGTAAGAAAAACAGAGGAACAACGCTACAATGAACAGCAGGCGGCGCTTGATCGGGAAACAGCAAAGAAACTGAAAGAGCGAGATCAAGAAGAGAAAATGCAGCAGTTACCGAGCGAAGCGGAAAAGAAAGTGCATGAAATTATGATTGTTCCTTCGAGATACGAAGAAATAGCAAAGGGAACGCTGACATTTTATCTTATAAAGAATGATGGGTACCAGGTAGGGGAAACGGTAATCATGCAGGAATACACGGCAGGAAGGAACACGGGGCGGGAAATCGTTACAGAAATAACATATGTATGGGAAGACTGGACAGGGATAGAAGACGGTTATTGCATTATCGGTTTTGCAGTGCCAGGAATGAGATAAAAGGACGACGGAAGTAAACGGGACACAGGAGGGAACGTAAGTGACAACGTATGAATTATTTGCAGTACAAAGGGACACAAACAGGTTAAAGTCCTTGTATCTGGAACTGGCCAACCATGAAAGCTTTAATCCTTACAAAAGCGATCAAATCATAGACGTGCCAAAGCAAAGAGGTGGGAAGAGTTTTGAAGAGTGGTACACAAAGGAAAGAGAACGGCTTTTGAGAGAAATAGAGTGCTACAAAAAGAAGATACAAAAGGACAGGGAAGAGATAGATAGATTTATTGAGGATGCACCATACCCAGAGTGTGATATCATACGTTTTAGAGTTGTCAACGGCCTTGACTGGGAAGAGATAGGGGACACGCTTTATATGGACAGGAGGACGGCAGCAAGAAGGTTTACTGCTTATATCAAAAAAACAATGATGCCCACAATGCCCGCAAACAGCGTGATATAGTTACAGTGTAGTATAAAGGCTCAAGTACTATCCTCCTGCGTGATTCATAAGCCAAAATAAGCATCGGTAGTACACCGGTGCTTATTTTTGTAAAAAGAAGAAAGGGTGGGAATATGCCAATATACAAACAGTGTAGCAGATGCGGCAAACGAATTTTGGCAGGAACCAACTGTATATGTCAAAAGCAATACCAAAAGCAGCGACATAAAGAGTACGATAAAAACTCGAGGAACAAGGAGAGGAAAGCGTTTTATGCCAGTAGACAATGGGAAAAGACCAGGAAAGAGGTGCTAGAGCTAGACCAAGGGTTGGACGTATATCTGTTTATGACGGAGGGGAAAGTAGTAGCTGCTGACACAGTACACCACATTACCCCGTTGGCGGATGATTGGGAGACAAGGCTAGACAAAGGAAACCTTATGAGCTTAAGTAAAGAAACGCACAGCATGATCGAAAAGAGATATCGGGAGCAAAAGGGACAAATGATAAAAGAATTGAGAGAAATGTTGAAGGAATTTAGGGCAGGCAGCCGGTAGGGGGCATCAAAAAAGTTTAGATAAAAACTTCCTGACCGCAAGCCCCCCTTTACTCACGCAATTTTCCAAATATAAATTAAAAAGTGGCAAAGGGGGAGTGATACGGATGGGGCGTGGAAGAAAACCGGTTGAAATGCAAAAGGGAAATCTTACTGTTTTTGACGGAAATAAGCGAAAAAAGGAAGAAGAGAGCGTTACCGTAGGAAATGAACAATTAAAAAATCCGCCGCCATGGTTGATTGATAACGTAGCAAAAAAAGAGTGGAAAAGGCTAATAAAAGAATTAAATAAAATTGATATTGTCGGCAACTTGGATAAAAATAATCTGGCCGGGTATTGCAATTCTTTTGCAAATTATCAAAGGGCAACTAAGGAGCTGGAAGAGGCTCCTTTTTGTGTACAGAGGAAGACAAGGACCGGAGAAATTACCGTAAGAAATCCTTTGATTGATGTACAAAAATTATATGCAGAAGAAATGCGTAAATTTGCATCACTTTGTGGCCTGACAATAGATTCCCGCCTTAAGGCAGCAGTAACAAAGACAAAAAAAGAAGAAGACACGATCAAGGAAAAGTTTGGAATATGAAAGAAAAATGACAAATTTTGAGCAGCTAGCCTTATATGCAAAACAATGCATCCAGGGAGAGATTGTAAGCGGGAAGAAACATATTTGGGCGTGTAAGCGGTTTTTGGCTGATATAGATAAGATTGGACAGCCAGATTACCCATACATTTGGGAAGAAAACGAGGCACAAAAAATTGTTGATTGGTTTGAGCTGCTTAGACACTCAAAAGGAGTGCTTGCGGGGAAGCCAATCATACTGACAGATTGGCAGAAATTCCATATCTGCCAGCTTTATGGGTGGAGACATAAAGATACAGGGCTAAAGCGTTTTAAAAAGAGCTTTATAGAGGTAGCCAGAAAAAACGGAAAATCCCAGGAAGAGGCAGGGATAGCGCTGTATGAAATCTCTGTTATGGCAACCAAAAACCAAGAAACATATGAGTATTACACGGCGGGAGTAAAGCGGGATCAGTCCAAAATTGTTTTTAACGAGGCGGCCTTAATGTTAAATGGCTCCCCTCTTTTTGAAAAATTTAAAACCACAAGAGAAGCGATCAAACATACCAGGACGGGAAGCTTTATCAAGGCTTTGAGCAAGGACGACGGAAAGTCTGGGGACGGAACCAACCCGGCCGGACTGATTCTGGATGAATATCACCAGCATAAAACAAGCGAATTTTATGATTTGGGATTGGGATCGAACACAAAAGAACCGCTCCTGATGATTATTACAACAGCCGGCATGGATTTGACATATCCATGTTACGTTGCAGAGTATACCTACTGCTCAAAAATTTTAGACCCAGATGTGGCGGAAGTAGAAAACGATGAATACTTAATTGATATCTGCGAGCTTGATCCGGAAGACTACAAAAACATTGAGGATGTTGGGAAAGAGGAAAACTGGATAAAAGCAAACCCAATCCGCGCGACATATCCGGAAGGAATGGAAAAGCTGCGGGGGGAATATAAGATTGCGAAAGAAATACCGGAGAAAATGACAGCGTTTCTTACCAAATGCATGGACGTGTGGGTGCAGGCGAAAGAAAACGGATACATGAACATGGCCAAGTGGCGGGCCTGCATGGTAAAAGAACTCCCGGTTGATACTAGAGGGATGCCGGTATATGTGGGATTTGATATGTCGGCAAAGATAGACTTAACATCCGTAGCTTTTGTAATCCCGTTTTTATCCGGAGAATATGACCAGACGGGGAAAGAAATAGTAAAATACATCGTATTTTCCCATTCATTCATCCCAAACCGCGAAAAGCTGGCAGAACGCAAGGCAAAAGATAAAGTGGACTACGATGCATGGGAGCGAATGGGCTTCTTGACAGTAACAGATACCCCTATTGTAGACCAAAATGCAGTTATGAAGTACGTGCTGGACATATGCAAAAAAAACGAATGGAGCATAGAGTGTTTATGTTTTGATCCGGCGAACGCGTCAAAACTTATGATGGATTTATCCAATGAAGGGTATGATGTGCAGGAAGTATACCAAAGCCATAAATCATTAAACGAGGCCACACAAGGATTCCGGGAACAAGTATACTCCGGGAATATTATATACCTATATAATCCAGTGCTAGATTTTGCCATGAGCAACGCTGTCGTGAGAAAAAGCAATGGATTGATAAAAATAGATAAAGATGCTACTACAAAGCGGATTGATCCAGTGGATGCGACGTTATGTGGCTATAAATTGGCTATGTACCATGAATTTGTATCCGACTATATGGATGCAATAGAAAAATACCTAGAAAGTGATTGGGAAGAATGAATGTAATCAAAAGGGCAAAAAACGCCTGGAATGCAATGGTTAGACGCGAAGTTGATTTAAACGATGAAGAATTACTGGAAATGCTAGGAATATCAAGGGATACACCCAAAAAACTCATAAGCGAAGTCACGTACTATACATGTCTGAAAATGCTAAGCGAAACAATGGGGAAGCTGCCACTAAAATATTATCAGGAAACAGACAAAGGCAACATACGGGCGGAGCCAACAAGAGCTACCTATGTGCTGACACGCAGGCCAAATACATTTATGACACCATCTACACTATGGAGTACGGTGGAAATGAACGCACAGCACTATGGGAATGGATATATCTGGTTAAGGAGAAACTATGTAACACACGGAAAGTATGGGGGAAGTTATGAATTACTGGACGCATGGCCTATGCAAAGCAGCTGCGTAAGCGTCGTTGTGGATGACAAGGGAGTGTTTGGGGATGCTGGGGGGATGTATTACCACTACAGCGATCCGCGAACAGGAAAAGATTATGTGTTTCCTTCCGACGATGTGCTCCATATAAAAACATGGTTTAGTTTTGACGGAATCATGGGGGAGCCGGTGAGAAAAATCCTGCAATACACCATAGAGGGAGCCGGGGAAAGCCAAAAGTATATGAACAATCTGTACAAAAGCGGGTTGACGGCAAGCATGGCGATGCAATATACCGGGGAATTTAAAGAAGAGACACAAAGGAAGCTCCAGGCAAGATATGAAAAATATCTGACGGGGCCAAAGAATGCCGGAAAAATTGTGCCCATACCGATCGGATTAACCTTGACACCCCTGAAAATGTCCTTGGTGGATTCCCAGTTTTTTGAGTTAAGGAAGTATTCTGCATTGCAAATTGCAAGTGCATTTGGGATTAAGCCAAACCAGATCAACGACTATGACAAATCTTCTTACGCAAACTCAGAGACCCAGCAGCTGGCATTTTTAGTAGATACTATGAGCTACCGACTAAAGCAGTGCGAAGAAGAGACCAACGCCAAAGTCCTTCTTCCAGAAGAATCAATGGCTGGATACTTTTACAAATTTAATGAAAAGGCAATATTGCGGACAGATGCCAAAACTCAAATGGAAAATCTGGCAAAGGCCGTAAATAACGGAATCTATACACCAAATGAAGCAAGGGGATATGTGGATGTTCCGGCAAAGGAAGGAGGGGATATCCTTATGGTAAATGGAAATTACATCCCAATCACAGAGGTTGGGAAGCAATACACAGAAGGAGGAGAGAGCAACAATGGCAGTGTTGGAGATTAAGGGGTGCATTGTATCAAATGATGATAAGTGGCTCTACGATTGGGTGGGATGGGACGCCACGTGCCCTGCAGATGCAGAGCGGGCGATTGCAGAGACGGCAGAAGGAGAGACACTGGAAGTTTTTATAAATTCCGGAGGCGGTTCTGTATCGGCGGGACAGGAGATTTACTCCAGGTTACAAGGCCGGGAAAATGTACAAATTGAAATCCAGAGCATCGCAGGGAGCGCGGCCAGCATTATTGCAATGGCAGGAAAATCAAAAATCAGTCCTGTGGGAATTGTCATGATACATAACGTAGCTATCCGTGGAGCATCCGGGGATTACCATGATATGCAAAAAAATGCTGAAATTTTGATGGAACTAAACACTGCATTAGCAGAGGCGTACATGGGAAAAACCGGAATGACCCAGGAAGAGGTCTTGGAGCTTATGGACCGGGAAACATGGCTGTCGGCAAGAAAATGCCTAGAACTTGGATTTGTAGATGAGATTATGGAGGGGAATAAGGAGTTTACAAACTCCGTTTGGGGGATGGAAATGACGGAGGAAATGAAAAATAAAATCATATCCGAAAAAGCGGAAGCTGATAAGAGAGAAAAAATGAAACAGGAGATTTTAGGCAATTTATACATGTACGGCGTATAAAAAAACGGAAGGAAACGAAGATGAATAAAAAATTATTAGAACTTTTGAATAAAATCAATGAGAAGAAACGCCAGGTACGAAACCTGGCAGAAGAAGGGAAGCTCACAGAGGCGGCAGAGGCCAAAAAAGAATTGGAAGCAATGCAGCAGAAATTTGATCTGCTAAAAGACATAGAGGACGAAGAAGAGCAGCAGATCGAAAACGCTATAAAAAACAATGTCCCTTTAAGCGAAAAAAATATCCAGATTGTTACCCCGGCAACGGAGGAGCCGCAAAATGCAGTGAAAGAATTTGCAAACGCCGCCAGACAGGGATTTAAAGTAGAAAATGCTATGACAACAGGGATGCGGGAAAGCTCCGATCCTGACGGTGGCTATACCGTACCAGAAGATATACAGACAAAAATTAATCAATATAAGACTGCGGAATTTTCGCTGGAAACACTAATCAGCACAGAGCCGGTGAATGCAGAAAAGGGACAGCGTACATATGAAAAAAAAGCAACAATGACCGGGTTTGTAGACATCGAAGAAGGAGAAAAATTATCTGAAATGGATACGCCTACATTTGAAAGAGGCGGATATGCCATCAAAGATCGTGGCGGTTGGCTCCCAATCACCAATAACCTTTTGGCTGATACAGACCAAAATATCACAGAAGTAATTACCAGATGGATTGCCAGAAAAAGCAATGCTACAAGCAATGCGAATGTTTTAAAACTGGTAGAAACCAAGGATGCAAAAGAGATTGAGACCATGGATGAGGTAAAGAAAGCGATCATTGTAACTCTTGGGGCTGCATACCGGGCAAATTCCAGGATTTTGACAAACGATGACGGTTTATTCTTCTTGTCCACGCTTAAGGATGCTAACGGGAGAGACCTCTTACAACCAAATCCGATGGACGTTATGCAGATGTATTTATCCGTGGGACCGTTGCGCATCCCGATTGTTGCCGTACCAAACCAAGTAGTTGCATCGGATATCCAGACGGCCGGAAAGTTAAAAATACCTATGGTGTGCGGAGATTTTCGGGAGGCGTTTAAAAAGTATGACAGGCAAAAGACCACCTTGCTATCGTCTAATATTGCAATAGCGGGGGAGCTAAATGCTTTTACCCAAAACCTTACTTTAATCCGCGCGATCGAAAGAAATGATTTTAGAGTGATAGATGCAGATGCCTTTGTAAACCTGACTATGGTGACAAATGCAGAAACCGTGGTATAAACAAGCTGATCAAAGACGTAAGGAGAACGGCTATGCTGGAATTGATAAAAAAACGGTGTGGGATTGCACTTGCCATTACTGTATATGATGAGGAAATCACATCGTATATAGCAGATGCGAGAAACGATATGAGGCTATCTGGAGTAGATATCTCCTTGCTGGAAGAGGAAACAGACAGTGTAGTTACAGCCATTACCTTTTATGTCAAGGCAAACTTGGGAAATGACCGAAGCGACACAGAAAAATACATGGATTTATACCATAAGAAGGTTTTTAGGCTTACCATGGAAGACCCAATAGAAAAGGAGGAAGCATGTGGAATAAATCTATCAAATTAGTGTCCATGATGCAGGGGGAAGAGGACCCAGAGGGATTTGCAGAAGAAACGGAAAACTTTACAGAGGGAATACCGGCAAAGTTTACCGATGCCACAAGGAGCGATGAAACCATTGCACACCAGGCAGGATACACAGCAGATCAAAATATTGAGATATTGCGGTGTAATTACCAAGGAGAACGTTACCTTTATGACGAAGAAACCGGGGAAAAATACGAAGTAAAGCGCACCTACCAAAAAGATAAGAGCATGAACATTGTCCTTACCTGCGAAAGGAGGAGCGGTGGCCTTTGGAATGAGCGGAATGGAAGAAGTTATGAAGCAACTGGAAGATGCGGCGGAATTGGAACGGATTGCACCTAAGATGATACAGGCAGCAGCCCCTAATGTTGTCAGGAATTTAAAAAAGAATATCCATGCTGCCGCAAACAGGGGATATACAACCGGAGAACTTGAAAAAGCAGTTCACAGCACGAAGGCAAAACAGAATGATTATGGATATTTTGCAGCAGTAGGAGTAGTAGGGACGGATAAAAAAGGGATAAGGAATGGGGAAAAACTAGCTTACCTGGAATATGGAACATCAAGACAAGAACCACATCCTGTCATGGCGAAGACGGTAAACGAAAGTGAAGCTACGTGTCTTGCTAAAATGCAGGAAGTATTTAACCAGGAGGTAGGCTTATGAACGCAGGGGCAGCCATTATCCAGGCATTGTCCAAGTTTGGATATCCCTGCAAACCGGACAGATACAAGGGTGATGGGAAGAAATATTTTACTTATAACTATGCGGATGAACGTGGGGAAGATTACGGGGACAACCGGCCGGGATGCATCAAGGCCAGTATGCAGGTACATTTTTTTCTTCCCCTGGATGAAAATTGTATGAAAGAGAAGAAAAAGATAAGGGAAGCATTGTTTCGAGCGGGATTTACCTACCCAACTGTTACAGTCCTTCAGGAAAAGGAATTTAATATCAGACATATCGTTTATGAATGCGATATAACAGAAGAAAGAGAGGAATAAACATGGCAAAAAAAGGATTTGAGTATGTAGTAGCAGGAAAATTGAGCGAAACCGGGGGAGTACGTACATACACAGAGGGACGTTACCTGGGACCAACTTCCACCTTTAACATTACTCCAAGTACAAACGATGTGAAAGACTATGGGGACAATCGGGCGGTGGTGACAGACACCAGCGTAAGCGGCGGAACTGCATCTATTGAGATCAACGAGATGGTAAATGAGTTAAATGCATTTTTGCTGGGTCACACGTATGACAAAGAAAAAGATGCTATTACCTGCAAAAAAGGGGACGTTGCGCCGTTTATTGGCCTGGGGGCGGTAGGAATCTCCAAGGGAGAGGAAAACATTGATAAATACACGGCAAAATTCTACACCAAAGCGCAGTTTAAAGAGCCAAATGACGAAAACGCCACCCAGCAGGATAGCTTAACCTTTGCGCACACAACGCTGGAGGGCAATATGTTTGTGCCGGAAGACGGAATTTGGAAAGAGCAGGCCACATTTGACACCTTAAAAGATGCGAAAGACTGGCTGAATGAAAAAGTAGGCATTACAGCAGCGGAGGTTCCGGAGATACAGGGGGGAAATAAATGAGCGACATGAGACCGAAGGGGATTCCTGTCATGCTTGATGGGGTAGAAAGGCATATTCTATTCAGCCTCAATGTGATTGACAATATCCAGGATCAGTTTGATTTGAGCCTGGAAGAGGTTATTGACCAGCTTACAGATAAAAGGAAATCAAACCAAACATTAAAACTGCTATTAAAAACATTACTGGAAGATGAGATAGAAAGAAAAGAATATGCAAGGGAAGAGCACGGACTAAAGCGTTATACAGAAAAAGAACTTGGCTGGCTTATATCCCAGGAAAACGTAGCAGAGGTTATGCTGGCTGTTTTGAGAGCCTATGGGGTATCTTTGCCAGAGCTAGAGGATGATTACCCAAACCAGGGAGGCGGGACAGTGAGCCGGTAAACATTGCCCGCATATTATATATCGGATGCCGGATATTAAACTATCCGGAGCGAGAGGTTTTTGGGATGACGCTCCGGAAGTTTTTCCTTCTGTACGATCAATACCTGGAGCTAAATGGGAAGAAAAAGCAGGAATATACATTTGACGATCTGCCGTGAAAAAACCAAAAAGGAAAGGAACGTATGGGGAAACCAAAAATAGGGGCTATCATAGCCCTAGACGGGGAAAAAGAGTTTAAAAAAGCAGTTGCCGGATGCGGGAGCGAACTAAAAGAATTAGAATCTCAATCCAAGCTTTTAGAATTGCAGTTTGACGGACAGGCTAATACACTGGAAGCCCTGCGAAAAAAGCATGAGGTTTTAAATAAAATCCTGGATGCCCACAAAAAGAAAGAAAAAGAAATAAAAAAGGCGTTGGACAACGCCAATAAATCAAGGAAATCTGTAGGGCGTGGACTGGAGACGTTACGCGCAAAACAAGAAGAAGCTACCCGGAAAATGGAAGAAATGAAAGCGGCGTCCGGGACAACCAATGAAGAGTTAGAAGAGCAAAAAAAGCTTGTAAAAGAACTAGCGGAGGCGATAGCCAGGGGAGAACGGAATTACGAGACGGCCAGCAGAAGGATTGAGCGTTGGCAGACAAGCCTAAATAATGCCAAGACGGAAACTATCCAGGTAAACCGCGCGCTGGAAACCACAACACAACACTTGCGGGAGGCGGAAAGCTCTTCGGATGGATGTGCAAGGAGTATAGATGAGTATGGACGGGCAGTGCGGGAAGCGCAAAACTCCACCGTAGGATGGTCGGAGGCCATAAAGGTTGCGGTAGCAGATAAAGCAGTGGGAACGTTGACAGACACCATAAAAAACATTGGTTCCGCAGCTGTAACCGCAGCAACGGACATGGAGGCATCCGTAAACCAGATAGCAGCCAGTACAGGGGCGTCTGCGGAGCAGATGCAGAAATATAAGGACACTTTAACGTCTGTATATGAGGATAATTTTGGCGATGATCTAAACGATGTGGCAGAGGCAGTAAGCAAGACAACTCAAAATCTTGGGGAATTAAACCAAACGGAATTAAAAAATGTGACGGAAAATGCGATCACCCTAAGAGATACCTTTGGCTTTGACTACCAAGAGCAGCTAAGAAGCGTAAAAATGCTTATGGATACCTTTGGCATATCCAGCACAAAAGCATACAATTTGATTGCCCAAGGGGCACAAAAAGGGCTAGATAAAAACGGAGACCTTTTAGACACCATAAATGAGTACGCCTCACATTACAAGCGTATGGGAGTAAGCGCGGAAGGGTTTTTGAACTCTTTGGCAAACGGGACGGCAGCAGGCACATTTTCTGTTGATAAATTGGGGGACGCATTTAAAGAGTTTGGAATCCGGGTAAAGGATACGGCCAACAGCACGACAGAGGGGTTTGAGCTTTTGGGCATGGATGCGGACGAAATGAGGCAAAAGTTTGCCCAGGGCGGGGAAGAGGCAAAAGCAGCCACGGAAGAAGTCATTACGGCATTGTTTGGGATGGATGACCAAGTAAAACAAAACCAGGCAGGGGTTGATCTTTTTGGAACGATGTGGGAAGACCTGGGAAAAGATGGTGTACAGGCTTTGACAAATCTAAACGGAGAAATCTCCATGGCCAATGATGCCCTTACCTCTATCAAAGACATTAAATATGATGATATCGGGAATCAAATCACGCAAATCGGAAGAACCATACAGATGAAGTTTGCTAAGCCGCTGGCAAAGGATATCTTGCCAAAAGTAGCGGACGGCCTAGAGCTAGTAGGAGATAACCTGGATGTAGTGACAACACTCGCCATCGGGCTAGGTTCCGCGATCGCGATATACAAGGTGGGAAAGAGCGAATGGTTTTCCGGCTTAATTGCTGGAATTGCCAAAGCACGTGCAGGGATGGTGGCGGCAACAGCAGCCACAAACGGGGTTACGGTGGCCACCAATGGGGCAACGGTAGCGACAAAGCTATTTAACGCCGCTTGCAGCATGAGCCCACTGGCAAAGGTGATAACTGTAGTTGTGGCAGCAACGGCGGCTATTGCGGCGTTTAAGGCCATTACAGGGGACACCAATAATGAGTTGATGCAAAATCATGCAGAGGTCAAAGAGCTCTGCAAAAACATGGATGAATTAACAGTATCCATGGATGAAAACCAGGAGCGGCGAAAGGAAGCTGTTGAGGATACAGAAGCGGAATGGCTGGCTTGCCAGAACATGTCAGATATGCTCTTTGACTTGGCGGAAAAAGAAGAAAAAAGCAGCACAGAAAAAGAAAAAATGAAAATCCTGGTAGACCAGCTCAACGAAGCAATGCCAAATTTAAACCTTACCATTGACGAACAAACGGGGGCCTTAAACAAAAATCAAGAGGCAGTAAATGGCGTTATTGAAGCAATGAAAAAAAAGGCCATTGCAACAGCCATGGAAGAGCAAACAACCGAGATCATGAAAGAGCAGGCTCAAGCAATGCTGGAGGTAAAAAAGGCAGAAGCAGAAAAATTAGAGCTGGATGCAAAAATCGAAGAAAAGCAAAAGCAATTAAACATGGCTTTGTATGGAACAGAAGAAGCCATGGAAGGGCAGAGCATTGCTATATCAGGAGTAAACGATGAGGCCAAAAAATTATCCGCAGAAATGGCCGTCATGATAACAGACAGAGAAAAGCTGGAAAAAGCTATCTCTAAGGGAAATGACGCTGTGGAAGAGAGCAACCAGGAGTTAGACCTTTATCTGACAACGGCCGGGGAAATGCAAAAAACTTTAGGTGATGCAGCAGGGGCCGCGGAGGATATGGGGGAGGCGGTAGAAGAAGCGGGGGAAGCAACGGGAACCCTAAGCGATGCAACAGAGGATATGGAAGCAGTCGTAACCTCAAAATATGAAGAAATGAAAAATAGCGTTGCAGACAGCTTAAAAAGTTGCGAAACGGTATTTGAAGAATTCAACGGTGGCCAGGAGATTTCGACAAGCGAAATGCTGGAAAACCTAAGAAGCCAGACGGCAGGCATGGAAAAATGGAGAGACAATATGGCTCTTCTGGCAGAGCAGGCCGGAAAAGGAATGTCGGAAAACCTTTATACATACCTAGCCCAGATGGGACCGCAGGGGGCAAATGCGGTGGATTCTTTGGCAACGGCATTAAGAGACGGAAGCGGAGAGTTTGAACAGATTTGCACGGAGTGGGAAAAGGCTATAAGCCTGGAAGGCCAGACGGCAGAATTGGTTGCAGGATATTATAAAGTCGGGACAGACTTAGAAGACGGGACAATCAGAGGCATAAAGGATAAAGGTCCAGAGGTTGTAAGTGCGGCAAAGCAGGTGATACAGCAAGCAAAAGCAGGAGCGCAGGCAGAGGCGCAAATCAAAAGCCCATCCAGGGTGTGGCGGGACAAAATCGGGAAAATGCTTGCCCTTGGTGTGGCAGTAGGTATCACGGATGGCGGCGGAGAAGTGAAGAGCAGCGCAGTAGAAATGTGCCAGGATGTTGTGCAAGCATCCCTAAAGGAGCTGGATATACATTCTCCTTCCGGGGTATTTAGGGATAAGGTTGGAAAAAGAATCCCAGAAGGGGTAGAAGTCGGGATAAAGCATGGAAAAGCACGGACAGTAGCTGCCAGCAAGGACATGGCAAAGATGGTGTATGAACAGGCCAGTGCTTTAACAAAAACGCTGCAAAGCAAGGGGATACAACGACTACAGGACGAAAAAAAGATTTGGCAAAATGCAAGGAAACAGCTAGACAAAGGGACGGCGGAATATAAAAAAGCGTCTGAAAAAATCCGGAATTTGGATTTTAAAATAAAAATAAAAAAACAAGGGAGCTTTGGTATATCAAAAAAGGATAAAGACGGAGCTGTAAAGACGGCGGAACAGTACTCAAGTGAGGTATTGGCGGCGGCAACATCATGGTTCGGGAATTATCAAAAGCAGCAGGATGTATCAATAGATAAAGAAATCCTTTATTGGCAAGAAATAAGGAAACAGCTAAAAAAGGGGACGGATGCATATAAGGAAGTTACATATACCATTAAAAAATTGCAGCAGGAATCAAAAGAAGAAAAGAAACAAGCCGAAAAAAATGCAAGGCAGGAAAAGCTAAGCGCATCAGATACAACCCTCTCCCAATACAAGACTTATTATAAAGTATCTGCAAAAGCAGAAGTAGATTATTGGGATATTGTAAGGAAGCAGTTTAAAAAGGGGACGGCGGAACGGATCGAAGCAGACCAAAAATATTACGAAGCAAAAGAAAATCTCAACAGCCAATTAGAGGAATTGAACGAAGAATACGTGCAAAATTGTGCAGAAGTGCAAGAAAAATTAAAATCAGACATACAGGAATTGACGGACGCCTATAACGATGCAGTCAAAGAACGTGCCCAGTCTATTTATTCCAGCGTAGGTCTATTTGATGCATTTGAGAGTGAGAGTGAGAGCGGGGAGAAGCTTCTGCATAACCTGAAAACGCAAGTTGCGGGGATCGCGGATTGGGAAGTGCAGCTTAGGGAGTTGACGTCAAGAGGACTGCCAAAAGGTTTGATGGAGGAATTGCAAGAAATGGGGCCGGAAGCTTCGGCATCACTTCATGCGCTAAATTCTTTGACAAATGAGCAGCTAGAAGAATATGCATCCCTCTGGGAGCAAAAACACAGCCTTGCAAACGCAGAGGCGGTACGCGAGCTAGAGCCCATGCGAAAAGAGACAGAAAAACAGATCAAGGGCTTAACAGATAGTGCAAAAAAGGAGTTGTCCAAGCTAAAAACGGAATATACGGCAGAAATAAAAGAATTAAACTCTGGCATTTCAAAAGCATTAAAAAAGCTTGCAAACTCTACAAAAAAAATAGGAGAGGATGCTTCAGCGGCCTTGATAAACGCCATTAAAAGCGGGGCGCAAAAAAAAGATACAAAAGCAAAGCTAAAAACAGCTTCGGATTCCGTAAAAAATGGATTAGGAAAGCTTCCACAGGCGGGAAAGACCATAGGAACAAATACCTTAAAGGGAATTACAGATGGCCTATTAGATAAAAAAAATATATCAAAGTCTGCTAAAAAATTGGTGGAGGAATTAAAAAAAGAAATCCAAAAAGCCGCAGATATCCACTCTCCTTCGAGGTTGTTTAAAAAAGAGGTCGGTGTACAAATGTCTGACGGAATCGCAGAAGGAATCACAGAGGAAGGGAAGAAAGTAAACAGCGCAGGCGTGGATGTGGTGAAAGAAGCCTTGGCTAGTATAAAACAACAGGCCGCGCAGCAACAAGCATCATTAAGGGCGTATATGGGGGAGATAAACAGCGGGGCAGGATTGGTGGAATTAAACAACCTTATTTCCGTCCCACAGGTGCAGCAGGTAAATGCTTCCGGGGATACATCCGGACTTTTGGCAATGCTTACAGATATGATAACTGTTTTGCGATGTGGGTTTGAAGATATGCGAAACATGCAGCTGGTTACAGATACAGGGGCACTTGTAGGGGCAACCGGACAGGCAATGGGTGCGGAGCTGGCCAAAATGAGCCGAAGGATCAGGGGGTAAAAATGAGGATAGACGGGGAAGACATAGCAGCATACGGGGCAAAACAGTGGAACGTAGAAATGAATTATTCGGAAATATCCAATCAATGTGAATGGCTTACTGACGCTCCTTTAATGCTGCCTGGAGAAAACGGCTTTAAGACCATAAAAGTATCGGTGATCCTGGAAGGAGCAGGAAGGGAAGAGCTATGGCAGAATGGCAAAAGGATGATTGCAAAGCTCTTAAAACCATGCATAGTAGAGCTGGATGGATTTAAAAATCTTTTTTATGTTGCCTTAAAAAATGCGCAGCAGGCGGAAAAGGATATGCAAAGATGGCACAAAACAACGCTGGACCTTTTGGGCTACGAATACGGAAAAGAGGTCACTGTCTCTACAACAGGCAGAACACTTGCGATTAATAACCCGGGAAACTTAAACACCCCTGCAATTATTGAGCTGGTACCGGACATAGGAAGGACCTCTATCGTGATAAATGGAGCCTGCTGGAACCGGTATACTGGAAGAGATCAGCCGATTACAGTAAATAGGTTGTTTAAAGACCAAAAAATAACCTTAAACGGGGAAACAGGGATCATAACAGAGGCAGGGGTAAATAAAATACAAGACGTGGAGCTATTGGGGCTCCCCATGCTTAAGCCGGGAATAAACCAATTATCTGTAAGCCAAGAATTATACAGCCTAACAGTTAAATTTAAACCAAGATACTTGTAAAGGAGAAAAGAAATGGAAAAAAAGATGAAACATGCAGAAGTGATCGAAGCCGTGAATTGTTTAAAAAACATCCTGGGGCGGGAAGAAAAGTATCCAGTAGCATTTTCTTTTGCC
>CAMNQH010000061.1 GCA_946549035.1 uncultured Lachnospiraceae bacterium
TAGAAGCCCTGGTGGGTGGGTTCCGGGAAGGCAATCAATTCCAGACTTTACTGGGGGTTACGGGCTCCGGCAAGACCTTTACCATGGCCAACGTGATTGCACAGCTTAACAAGCCGACTTTGGTAATAGCGCACAATAAGACATTAGCGGCACAGCTCTATGGTGAGTTCAAAGAGTATTTTCCGAGTAACGCAGTGGAATATTTTGTAAGTTACTACGATTACTATCAACCAGAAGCCTACGTCCCATCCACGGACACCTACATTGCCAAGGATTCGGCCATCAACGAGGAGATAGACAAACTACGCCTTTCTGCTACCGCTGCATTGGCGGAACGGGAGGATGTCATTATTATATCCAGCGTGTCCTGTATTTATGGGTTGGGCAGTCCGGTAGATTATAAGAATATGATGCTTTCGCTGCGCCCGGGGATGGAAAAAGACCGGGATGAAGTTTTGCGGAAACTTGTTGATATTCAATATACAAGAAATGATATGGATTTCCGAAGGGGAACTTTCCGTGTACGGGGAGATGTGGTAGAGATTTTCCCGGCTAACTATTCAGAGACAGCGCTGCGGGTAGAATTTTTCGGAGATGAAATTGACCGCATTACGGAGATTGATGTACTTACAGGGGAGATGAAAAGCCAGCTGGAGCATATGGCGATCTTTCCGGCTTCCCATTATGTGGTTCCGCAGGAAAAAATCAATCAAGCCGCTGTGGAAATTGAGAAAGAAATGGAAGAACGGGTGAAATACTTTAAAAGTGAGGACAAGCTTCTGGAAGCCCAGCGGATTTCGGAGCGGACAAATTTTGATATTGAGATGCTGAAAGAAACAGGGTTCTGCTCCGGTATTGAGAATTATTCCAGATATCTCTCCGGACTGGAGGCTGGGGCTCCGCCCCATACATTGATTGATTATTTTCCGGAAGAATTTTTGATCATCGTGGATGAGTCCCATATTACAATTCCCCAGGTGCGGGGGATGTATGCGGGTGACCAGTCCAGAAAAAGCACGTTGGTGGACTATGGATTCCGACTTCCCTCAGCAAAAGATAACCGTCCCCTGAATTTTGAGGAATTTGAAAGTAAAATCGACCAGATGCTTTTCGTTTCTGCCACGCCTAACGTATACGAACAGGAACATGAGCTATTGCGGGCAGAACAGTTGATCCGGCCTACCGGACTGCTGGATCCGAAAATAGATGTGCGCCCGGTGGAAGGTCAGATTGACGATCTGATCGGAGAAGTAAATAAAGAAATTGCCGAAAAACATAAAATATTGATTACGACCTTGACCAAACGGATGGCTGAGGATCTGACGGATTACATGCGAGAGTTGGGAATACGGGTAAAATATCTTCATTCCGATATCGATACACTGGAACGGGCGGAGATTATAAGAGATCTGCGTCTGGATGTGTTTGACGTATTGGTAGGGATAAATCTGCTGCGAGAGGGATTGGATATACCGGAGATCACCCTGGTGGCCATCTTGGACGCGGATAAGGAAGGATTCCTTCGTTCCGAGACGTCTTTGATTCAGACTATTGGCCGGGCTGCCAGAAATTCCAGCGGCCATGTGGTGATGTATGCAGATACGATTACTCAATCCATGCGGGTGGCCATAGACGAGACAGAGCGCAGACGTTCCATTCAGGAAGCATATAATAAGGAACATGGCATTATGCCCAAGACCATAGAGAAGTCGGTGCGGGAGCTGATTAGTATCTCCAAGAAGGTGGCCAAAGAAGAATATGAATTCAAGAAAGATCCGGAATCCATGAGCGCCAAAGAGCTGGAGAAATTGATTGCGGAAGTACAGAAGAAGATGCAGCAGGCAGCGGCAGATTTGAATTTTGAGGCAGCGGCAGAGCTGCGGGACAAAATGATAGAGCTGAAAAAGATGCAAAGAGACATGTAAAGAAAGAGTAACAATGAAGCTGAAGAATGAACTGTGAAGAGAAGGAGCCATTATGAAAGAGAAGAAGCAGTATATTAAGATCAGGGGAGCAAACGAACATAACCTGCAGGGCTTGGATATTGATATCCCCAGAAATGAATTTATTGTGTTGACGGGGTTAAGTGGATCCGGAAAGTCTTCGCTGGCTTTTGATACTATTTACGCAGAAGGCCAGAGGCGTTATATGGAATCTTTGTCCTCCTATGCCAGGCAGTTTTTGGGCCAGATGGAAAAACCAAATGTAGAGAGCATCGAGGGTCTTTCCCCGGCGATTTCCATAGATCAAAAATCTACGAACCGGAACCCTCGTTCTACCGTTGGAACCGTAACTGAGATTTATGATTATTTCCGATTGCTGTATGCCAGGATCGGCATTCCCCATTGTCCCAAATGCGGCAGAGAGATAAAGAAACAAAGCGTAGACCAAATGGTGGATCAGATTATGGAATTGCCGGAGCGTACCAGGATTCAGCTTTTGGCTCCGGTGGTGCGTGGACGAAAGGGAACTCACCAGAAGATTTTTGAACAGGCCAAACGCAGCGGCTATGTACGCGTACAGGCGGACGGAAGTATGTATGAACTTACGGAAGAGATCACTTTGGATAAAAATAAAAAGCACAATATCGACATCGTAGTAGACCGTCTGGCAGTAAAGGATGGGATTCAGAAACGCCTTACGGATTCTATCGAGACTTGTCTGGAACTGGCGGAAGGTTTGCTGACGGTAGACGTTGTTGACGGGGAGGCCATTCATTTTTCCCAAAGCTTTTCCTGTCCGGACTGCGGGATCAGCGTAGACGAGATTGAACCCAGGAGCTTTTCCTTCAATAACCCTTTTGGGGCCTGCCCTACCTGTTTTGGCCTTGGATATAAGATGGAATTTGATATAGATTTAATGATTCCTGACCAGCGTTTGAGTATTGCCAAAGGAGCCATACAAGCGATGGGATGGCAGTCGTGTACCGACAAGAACAGCTTTACTTACGCCATTTTAAAAGCTTTGACGGAGGAGTACCATTTTGACCTTGATACTCCTTTTGAAGAATACCCTCAGGAAATTCAGGATGTAATTATCTATGGCACCGGAGGAAAGTCTCTGAAAGTACACTATAAAGGACAGCGGGGCGAAGGCGTCTATGATGTTGCCTTTGAAGGGCTTTTAAAAAATATGGAACGGCGTTACCGGGAGACAGGCTCCGAGACTATGAAACAGGAATATGAAAGCTTTATGCGGATTACACCTTGTAAGGACTGCGGCGGCCAGAGACTGAAAAAGGAATCCCTGGCAGTAACAGTCTCAGGTCAAAATATTCATCAGGTTACATCTATGTCCATCAGCAATTTGTACGGATTTCTTCAGGAGATGGAGCTGACCAGGCAGCAGCATTTGATTGGCGACCAGATCCTAAAGGAAATCCGTGCCAGAGTTGGATTTCTGAAAGACGTGGGGCTGGAATATTTGACGCTGGCTAGGGCAACCGCCAGCCTTTCCGGCGGGGAAGCCCAGCGTATCCGCTTGGCAACCCAGATTGGATCCGGCCTGGTTGGCGTTGCGTATATTCTGGACGAGCCAAGTATCGGCCTGCATCAGCGGGACAATGATAAGCTCCTTGCAACCTTGAAAAATTTGCGGGATTTGGGGAATACCCTGATCGTAGTAGAACATGACGAGGATACTATGCTTGCGGCAGATCATGTGGTGGATATTGGGCCGGGGGCAGGTTCCCATGGAGGCCATCTTGTGGTTCAGGGAACGGCTCAGGAGGTTATGGCATGTCCGGAATCTATTACTGGAGCCTATTTGAGCGGCAGAATTAAGATACCCGTGCCGGAGGCAAGAAGACAGCCGGCAGGATTCTTAAGGATAAAAGGGGCGAAAGAGAATAATTTGAAAAATATTGACGTGCAGATTCCCCTGGGAGTTATGACATGCGTTACCGGGGTTTCTGGTTCTGGAAAAAGTTCCCTGACCAATGAGATTTTATATAAACGACTGGCACGGGATTTAAACCGGGCGCACGTTATACCGGGGAAGCATAAATCTATGGAAGGGGTAGACCAGCTCGATAAAGTGATTGACATCGACCAGTCCCCCATCGGCCGTACGCCTCGCTCCAATCCGGCGACTTACACGGGAGTATTTGACCAGATCCGGGATTTGTTTGCCGCTACTCCGGATGCCAAAGCCAAGGGCTATAAAAAGGGCCGGTTCAGCTTTAATGTAAAAGGCGGCCGTTGTGAAGCCTGTGCCGGGGATGGGATCTTGAAGATTGAGATGCATTTTTTACCTGACGTGTATGTGCCTTGTGAAGTGTGCCAGGGAAAACGTTATAACCGGGAGACTCTGGATATTAAATATAAAGGAAAAAGTATTTATGACGTGCTGGATATGACGGTAGAAGAAGCGCTGACATTCTTTGAAAACGTACCCTCCATCCACCGAAAGATTGAGACCCTTTACGACGTAGGCCTTTCCTATATCAAACTGGGGCAGCCTTCCACCACGTTATCTGGCGGAGAAGCCCAGCGTATCAAACTTGCCACTGAGTTAAGCCGCAGAAGTACAGGGCGTACGATTTATATTCTGGATGAGCCCACCACTGGACTGCATTTTGCAGATGTGCATAAATTGACGGAAATTCTCCAACGGCTTGCCGAGGGCGGGAATACCGTAGTGGTGATTGAGCATAACCTGGATGTCATAAAAACAGCAGACTATATTATTGATATGGGGCCGGAAGGAGGCGACGGCGGCGGAACCGTGGTGGCTGCAGGAACACCGGAAGAAATAGCAAAGATCCCCGAATCCTATACAGGGCAGTATGTGAAGAAATATTTGGAGTAGTTTTGGGAGAGGACAGGAATAAGAGTATAGATATCTCGTGGGGCGTGTGCCCTTTTGCCTACTGGGGGTAACTGTCTCTAATATTACATTACCTGGCTCTTGGGCATAAACGGTAGTAATGGAACCTGCGGCTCCAACATTGGAAGTTGCTTCTACACTTTACCGTGTCATAGCATTTCCTAAATAAAAAACTGCCGCAGGCCGCGGCAGTTTGCTTTCGGGGAGTACTCCGGAAACCGAAGCTTCCGGAGCATGAGTTATGAAAAATTATATTAGCTTATCAGCTAGTACAGGTATCAGTATAGCGGGTATTTGTGACGGTTATGTGAATTCAAAAGAAAAAATTTCAAAAAAATATAAATAATATATAAAAAATATGAAGAAGAATTTTAGAAATCATTAAAATTAAAAGGAATTTCGTTTTCTGAAAAAAAAAGCTTTGAAAAATGGAATTTATTGTATATAATACTAATGTATATGCAAAATATGTTTAAATCCGTGGTTTATGGCTAAAAATAAATAGTATCCAACTATGTGGATAACTGCAGAAAACGAAAGGGGAAACAAAATGGTTTCGACAGATATAGGAATTGATTTGGGAACAGCCAGCATTTTGGTATATATTAAAGGAAAAGGCGTGGTTTTAAAAGAACCTTCCGTTGTGGCTTTTGACCGCGATACAAATAAGATAAAGGCGATTGGGGAAGAAGCAAGACTGATGCTGGGAAGGACGCCTGGGAATATTGTGGCGGTTCGTCCTCTCCGTCAGGGGGTAATCTCTGACTATACCGTAACGGAGAAAATGATCAAGTACTTTATTCAGAAGGCTCTTGGAAAGAAAAGCTTCCGCAAGCCCAGAATCAGCGTCTGCGTTCCAAGCGGAGCAACGGAAGTGGAAAAGAAAGCAGTAGAGGACGCAACCTATCAGGCTGGAGCAAGAGAAGTTTCCATTATAGAGGAGCCTATTGCGGCGGCTATCGGCGCAGGCATAGATATCGGAAAACCCTGCGGTAATATGATTGTAGATATCGGGGGCGGTACGGCTGATATTGCGGTGATTTCTCTGGGGGGTACAGTGGTAAGTACTTCCATTAAGATCGCAGGGGATGATTTTGACGAGGCAATTGTCCGATATATGAGAAAGAAGCACAATCTTTTGATCGGGGAAAGAAGTGCTGAAGATATAAAAATAAAGATAGGTACTTGCTTCCCACTGGCTCAGAATGAGACTATGGATGTAAGAGGAAGGAACTTGGTAACCGGGCTTCCCAAGACGGTTTCCGTATCTTCAGAAGAGACGGAAGAGGCCCTTCGAGAGGCCACATTGCAGATTGTGGAAGCGGTGCACAGTGTATTGGAGAAGACGCCGCCGGAGCTGGCAGCCGATGTTGCGGACAGAGGAATTGTACTTACCGGGGGCGGAGCATTGCTGCGAGGCTTGGAGGAATTAATTGAGGACAGAACCGGAATCAATACCATGACGGCGGAAGAGCCTATGACATGCGTAGCTATCGGTACAGGGAAATATGTAGAATTTTTGGCAGGCAAAATGGATGATTAAACGTTCAGTCATATAGAACGAAACGGAATTTTCAAATACAATCCAGAACACCGGGAAAGGGGATTAGGAATGGTAAAAGGATTATACACTGCTTATACAGGATTGGTGAACCAGCAGAACCGTTTAGATGTGTTGACGAATAATCTTGCGAATTCGGCTACCAACGGTTTTAAAAAAGAGGGAACAACCACCAAGACCTTTGGAGAGACATTGGCAATTAAGATTAAAGATACTTCCGACTATGGAATTCCAAAGAGATTAGGGGAGATTACCCCCGGCGTTGAGATTGGGGAAAATTATACGGATTATGGGCAGGGGCCTTTTCGGGTTACGGATAACGTGTATGATGTTGCCCTGGATGGAGACGGATTTTTTGCCATCTCCTTTACAAACAAAGCCGGAGAAACTTCTGTAAAATATACAAGAGACGGTGCTTTTACGGTAAATACTCAGGGATATCTGGTGACAAAGGATGGGGATTTTGTGATGAATAAAAACGGTGCGCTGAATTCCAATCCCGGAGAAGCCAGCTATATCCAGGTGGATCCCAATGTAGAGCTAATGATCGACGAACAGGGCTATCTGTATCAGAATAATCAGGAGATTGGGCAGCTTGGAGTAGTGGATGTTGCTGATTATAATTTTATAGAGAAATACGGCGAAAATATGTATCAGCTGGCGGATGGCGGACAGATTCAGGATTCTCAGGCAAAATCTGTGCAGGGCACGTTGGAAATGTCCAATGTAAACGTTGTATCAGAGATGGTGGAGATGATTACGATATCCAGATTGTTTGAGTCCAATCAGAAGATTATGCAGACTACAGACGAGACATTGGAGAAAGCAGTGAATAATCTTGGGCGCATCTAATGAAACAGGCCGTGTCAGCCGATAAATATATCAGAATTATGTTCTATCCGTCGGAAGGGATACTGATGGAAGTGATTATTTGCATTCTGGCGGCAGGGAAGCAAGCCGGGATATAGATGGAGGGTAAGGACCATGATGAGATCACTTTGGTCTGCTGCATCCGGAATGATTGCACAGCAGACAAACGTAGACTCCATTGCTAATAATTTGGCAAATGTGAATACTACAGGCTATAAGAATGAGAAAGCAGAATTTAAGACATTATTATATCAGACACTGCAAACCAGGACTACCACGGCCAACGGGGAAGAAAAGCCTATTCCTGCACAGGTAGGATTGGGTACCAGAGTAGTGGCGATTACCTCCAGCTTTGAGCAGGGACCTATGCTGGCCAGTGAAAGCAATACCGCCTTTGGAATTAATGGGGATGGATTTTTTGCAGTCCGCGGCGTAGATGGGAATACGTACTACACCAGGAATGGAGATTTTAAGCTGAGCATTGGCAATGATGGCCTGACACTTTCTACAGCGGAAGGATATCCGGTGCTGGACAGCCAGGGACAGCCTATTGTCTTCCCGGCAAATGTGAACTCCAGCGCTTTGGTGGTAAACAGTGACGGTACATTTGGCTATCGCAATGGAAATAATGCTTATGTGGATATGAATGTAACCTTGGGGATTTTTCAGTTTAACAATCCTGCGGGACTTGAAAAAATGTCCAATGGCTTGTTTAATGTAACGGAAGCATCCGGAGCGGCAATGAATGAGGCGACGGAACAGAATCTGATTCCAAGTGAGATTAAGCAGAAATATCTGGAAGGCTCAAATGTTCAGGTGGCGGACGAGATGGTGAATCTGATTGTGGCTCAGCGGGCCTATGAGATGAATTCCAAAGCAATTCAGGCTACAGACGATATGCTTGGACAGGCGAATCAGTTAAAGAGATAATAGAGGATAACAGGTCAGCCTGTTTGAACTTGTGAGAGTACATAAGGCAGGAGCGTGAATAAGATGAGCATACCCATTGACAATGTAGGAAATATGATGAACTCTAATTATATGACCGCTGTTAATAATAAGACCAATTCCCTGGAAGATACCTTGAATTCCGATCTTTCCAAGGCAACGGACGACGAATTGATGGAGGTCTGCAAGGATTTTGAAGCATACTTTGTAGAGCAGATGTTTAAAGCCATGCAAAAGATGGTGCCGGAGTCATCAGAGGGAGAGTCGGCGTCTACCAAACAGCTGCAGGATTATTATAAAGACGAGATGATAAAATCTATGTCGGAAAGCTCAGCTGAGAATGGCGGATTGGGACTGGCTCAGACATTATATGAGCAGATGAAGCGCAATTATAATTTGTAGGAAGCTGTTGCATGGAGACAATAACAGGGTTTGTAGATCATATTATATACCGGAATGAAGATAATGGATATACGGTATTGAATTTGATTTGTGAAGAGGAAGAGATTACTTGTGTGGGCACCTTCCATATAATCAGTGAAGGAGAGTCCGTTGAAATGTCCGGCAGTTACGTTAGCCATCCCTCCTATGGAGAGCAGTTTAAGGTGGAAGGCTTTCAAGTAAAGCCGCCGGAGGATATGTTATCAATAGAACGTTATTTGGGGTCAGGAGCAATCAAAGGAATCGGGGTTGCCCTGGCCTCTCGAATTGTGCGCAGATTTAAGAAAGATACATTTCGGATTATCGAAGAAGAGCCGGAACGGTTGGTGGAAGTTAAGGGGATCAGTGAACGAAAGGCCATGGAGATTGCAGAACAGGTGCTGGAAAAAAAGGAACTTCGAGAAGCGATGATTTTTCTCCAGCAATATGGAATTTCCTTAACCTTGGCGGTAAAAATCTATCAGACGTATGGCCGGGAGATTTACCGAATGATCAAAGAGAATCCTTATCAAATGGCGGACGACATTCAGGGAATTGGATTTAAAATTGCAGATGAGATTGCTGCAAAGGCTGGCATTCATACGGATTCTGATTTTCGAATTCGCAGCGGAGTTCAATACGTGCTGATTCAGGCTGGAGCAGATGGTCATACATGTCTGCCCAAAGAAGAATTGACAAAAAGGGCCTCAGAGCTTCTTGGGTTAGAAGGAAGCTTTATTGAAACTCATTATATGGATTTGGCTATGGATAAAAAACTGGTAATCAAAGAAACAAACGGCCGTTTTTTTGTATACGCCGCTTCTTACTATTATATGGAGGCGAATACGGCCCTTTTGCTGCGCCAGTTGGATATTTCCTATGATGTTCCAGAAAAAGAGATTCATCTTAGAATACAAAAAATTGAAAAAGAAACAGGGGTACAGCTGGATCCTCTGCAGGCAAAAGCAGTGATGGAGGCAGTGAGGAATGGTTTGTTTGTGCTCACCGGAGGACCGGGTACAGGGAAGACAACCACCATAAATTCAATTATTAAGTATTTTGAACAAGAGAGAATGGATATTTTTTTGGCGGCGCCTACCGGAAGAGCTGCCAAAAGAATGAGCGAGACCACCGGTTACGAAGCCCGGACCATCCATCGATTGTTGGAGCTTAACGGAGGCGTGGAGGGAAATGCCGGGTTTGAGCGAAACGAGCAAAATCCATTAGAAACGGATGTCATTATTGTAGATGAAATGTCTATGGTAGATATTTCTTTGATGAGTGCTTTAATGAAAGCGATTCTTCCTGGAACCAGGCTGATTCTGGTAGGAGATGTAAACCAGCTTCCCAGTGTCGGACCAGGAAACGTATTAAAGGATATGATTGAATCAGAGCTGTTTCATGTGGTGCGTCTCACCAGGATTTTCAGGCAGGCCAGCCAAAGTGATATTATTGTAAACGCCCACAAAATTAACCGGGGAGAAGCCGTGACTTTGGACAATAAAAGCATGGATTTTTTCTTTTTAAAGCGATACGATGCAGATGTGATTATAAGTGTTGTGATTCAGTTGATTCAGCAGAAGCTTCCCAAGTTTGTAGATGCCAGCCCCAATGAGATTCAGGTTCTGACTCCTATGCGGAAAGGACTGCTGGGGGTGGAGCGTTTGAATACGATTCTTCAACATTATATGAATCCCCCGGAACCTTCTAAAATAGAAAAGGAGCATGGCCAAGGATTATTTCGAGAAGGGGACAAGGTGATGCAAATTCGAAATAATTACCAGCTTGAGTGGGAAATTAGAAGTAAATACGGCATTCCTGTGGAAAAAGGGACCGGCGTCTTTAATGGAGATATGGGAATTGTGCGGAGCATTCAAAGTTTTTCGGAAATGATGACGGTGGAGTTTGAAGAGGGACGTATGGTAGAATATAGTTTTAAACAGTTAGATGAGCTGGAGCTGGCCTATGCCATTACCATACATAAATCTCAGGGAAGTGAATATCCGGCGGTTGTGATTCCTCTTTTAACCGGTCCAAAACTTTTGATGAACCGGAACCTTTTGTATACAGCGGTTACCAGGGCTAAAAAGTGTGTGACTTTAGTGGGAGATGAAATGACTTTTCAGGGAATGATAGGAAATGTCAACCAGCATCAGCGATTTTCCGGGCTGAAAGAGAGGTTGAAAGAAGTTATTGCTTGACGAAACAAATTGACGGTGCTATTATATTGAAGTAACGCGTTTGTGCGTTAAAGTAAATACAGGAGGAATTAAGGGATGAAAAAGAAAGTATTGGCAATATTAATGACCATGACGCTGGCAGCATCTGTGCTGGCAGGTTGTGGAAACAAAGATGCAAAAGAAGCAGGCGGCACTCAGGAGGAAAATGCAGGAAACGAAGAGCAGCCGGAAGATAATAATCAGGAGGAAGGCGAAAATCAGGTAGAAAGCGGACGCCAGTCTGGTGAGTCGGAGGCTCCGGAAGATGGGGATGGAAGTGAAGCCCCGGCAGAGGGAGAGACGTTTAGCATCGGAGTAATTCAGTTGGCGGAGCATCCGGCATTGGATGCAGCCTATGAAGGATTTATAGAAGGTTTGAAGGAAGCAGGATTTGAAGAGGGTAAAAATATTACCGTTGATTATCAGAATGCCCAGGGAGACCAGTCCAACTGCCAGACGATCGCAGACAAATTTGTAAATGATAATGTGGATTTGATTTTGGCGATTGCAACTCCGGCTGCTCAGGCAGCGGCCAGCAAGACAACGGAGATTCCGATTTTGGTTACTGCAGTGACTGATCCTGCAAGTTCTGGATTGGTTGAATCCAACGAAGCGCCGGGAGGAAATGTTTCCGGAACCTCAGATTTGACGCCGGTGAAAGAACAAATAGATCTTTTGCATGACCTTTTACCGGATGCAAAAAAGGTAGGAATCCTTTATTGTTCTGCTGAGGATAATTCAGAGTTTCAGGCGGACATTGCAGTAACATCACTGGAAGCTTTGGGAATGACGGGAGAAAAGTACACATTTTCTACGTTAGATGAGATCCAGGCAGTGGTAGATTCCATGAAAGGGAACGTAGATGCAATTTATGTTCCTACCGATAATAAAGTGGCGGAAGGCATGGCCACGGTTTCCATGCTTGCTACAGAGTCTGATTTGGCGGTTATCTGTGGAGAAAGCGGTATGGTTGACGGCGGCGGATTGGCTACCATTGGCTTAAGCTATCATAATCTGGGGAAATTAACCGGAGAGCAGGCAGCTTCTATTTTAAATGGGGAGGCAGAGACAGTAACGATGCCTATCGGCTATTTGAAGGCGGAGGACTGCGAATTTTCCTATAACGAAGAAACGGCGGCAGCATTAAATATCACCATTGATCCGTCTAAATACGAATAAGAACCGGAGGTAAAAGCATGGGTGTGATAATGGGTATTATATCATCCCTGCCAGGTGCATTGTCCCAAGGCGTTTTGTGGGGCATAATGGCGTTGGGTGTTTATATTACATATAAGATTCTGGATATTGCAGATCTGACGGTGGACGGCAGTTTTGCACTGGGCGGCAGCGTCTGTGCTATGTGCATTGTAGGCGGGATGCATCCCATGCTGGCGATTCTTGTGGCTATCATAGCCGGATGTATAGCGGGAGCAGTGACAGGTATATTACATGCGGTATTCGATATTCCGGCGATTCTGGCGGGTATTTTGACGCAGCTTGGCTTATATTCCATTAACCTGCGGATTATGGGGCGTTCCAATACTCCGCTGCTGAAGCAGGAAACCATTGTGGATAAGCTGGCGGGGCTGCTTCCGAATATGAAAAATTCCTACACGACTTTAATAATTGGCATTTTAGCCGTTGTTATCGTGATCCTGGTGTCCTATTGGTTTTTTGGAACAGAGGTGGGCAGCGAGATACGCGCTACCGGTAACAATGAGGCGATGGTAAAGGCATTGGGAGGAAATACTCGTCTGATGAAGGCATTGGGGCTGGCTATCAGCAACGGTCTGGTAGCATTGTCCGGCGCCCTTGTCTGTCAGTCTCAGGGATATGCTGATGTGAATTCCGGCCAGGGAGCCATTGTAACCGGACTTGCGGCGATTGTTATTGGAAATGTGCTGTTAGGCTGGGGGAAATCTTTTGGCATGAAGATGATTTCTGTAATTACAGGTTCTGTCATCTATCGGATCGTTATTGCGATTGTCATGCAGGCCGGATGGGTGGATACCTCGGATACGAAGCTGTTTTCCGCCATATTGGTGGCGATTGCCCTTGCGGTTCCGGTGCTGATTGA
The DNA here is from genome assembly GCA_946549035.1 of uncultured Lachnospiraceae bacterium. Lineage (GTDB taxonomy): Bacteria > Bacillota > Clostridia > Lachnospirales > Lachnospiraceae > 14-2. The sequence goes on from CAMNQH010000061.1 coordinate 12,923, forward strand.
GCGCCACAGGAACAGGCCGCAGGTGGAAGAATAGGAGGCCCGCACCATGTTAGAATTGAAAAATGTGAAAAAGACCTTTAACCGGGGAAGCATCAATGAAAAGAGGGCCTTAAGCGGCGTAAACCTGAAACTGGAACCGGGGGATTTCGTGACTGTAATCGGCGGAAACGGAGCCGGTAAATCTACAATGCTGAATATGATTGCCGGGGTTTATCCCATTGATTCCGGCGCCGTTATTATCGATGGAAAAAATGTGACTCTTCAGCCGGATTATAAACGGGCGGCTTATCTTGGAAGGGTATTCCAGGATCCTATGATGGGGACGGCGGCGGATATGGAGATAGAAGAGAATCTGGCCATGGCATATCGAAGAGGCAAACGCCGGGGCCTGGGCTGGGGGATCTTAAAACAAGAGAAGAAGATATATCATGAAGCTTTACAGATGTTAGAGCTGGGCCTGGAGGAGCGTATGTCCTCTAAGGTAGGCTTACTTTCCGGCGGGCAGCGCCAGGCATTGACCTTGCTGATGGCAACGCTGCAGAAACCGAAGGTGCTTTTATTGGACGAGCATACTGCGGCATTGGATCCTAAAACAGCAGCAAAAGTATTGAAGCTGACCCAGGAGCTGGTGAAAAAGAATCATTTGACCACATTGATGATTACTCATAATATGAAAGATGCTATCCGCTTAGGAAATCGCCTGATCATGATGCATGAGGGAAATATTATTTATGACATCAAGGGAGAAGAAAAGCGGCAGTTGAAAGTCTCTGATTTGCTGGCTAAATTTGAGGAAGCAAGCAATGGAGAATTTGCAAACGACCGGATGATGTTGTCTTAAATTAATAAATCTTAAGAAAATATTTCTGGTATTTCCGAAAAAAACATGATACGATGGCATGAGCCGGTTGAGTCAGGAGGTGGCTTCCGACACAACCGGCTTTCGGTATCCTTAAGGCGTTGCGCCTGGAGATTTGGAAAGGAATCTATGAATATTGTTTTCCGATTATGGAAAGAAAGTTTGCATTTATTGTATCCGGTACGGTGCCCTATTTGCGACCGGCCTGTTTTTGTCGTTTTTGGGAGGTGGGAATATCCCATTTGTCCGGGATGCAGAGAAGCTGTGGATTATGTAAGAGAACCTGCTTGTAAAAAGTGTGGAAAGCCGCTTTCCGATATCAGGGCAGAGTTTTGCGGCGATTGTCTGAGACAGTCTCATTTATATGATCAGGGTAAGGCGTTGTGGCTCTATAAGGGATACGTGAAGCAGTCTATTTATCGTTTGAAGTACGGCAATCGCCGAGAATATGGGATTTCTTATGGTCAGGAGCTGGTGCGTGTCTACGGAGACTGGATACGAAAAAAAGAAATTCAGTTGATTATTCCTATTCCTTTGCATAAGAAGCGGCTGAGGCAGCGTGGCTTCAATCAAGCAGAAGTGATTGCCAAGGAGATTGGACGTCAAATGAAGATTCCAGTGCGCAAGGATTTGCTGATACGCTGTGTTCATACTCGCCCCCAAAAAGAATTAAATGATAAAGAAAGAAAAAATAATCTGAAAAAAGCTTTTAAAATTGCGCCAAATAATGTACAATTAAATCAGATCCTGTTGGTGGACGATATCTATACGACAGGTAGTACGATGGACAGAGCGGCGGGGGTTTTAAAGGAAGCAGGAGCTTCTCAGGTTTGCTTTGTCAGCGTAAGTATTGGAAGAGGATACTAGGAGGAATTGATTATGGATGTAAGAAATTGCAGGTCATGCGGCAGGCTTTTCAATTATTTGACGGGGATCCAGCTATGCGAAGGCTGTAAAGCAGCGCTGGAGCAGAAATTTCAGGAAGTAAAAGAATATGTGAGGGAACACAGGGAAGCGCCCATGAACGATGTGGCGGAAGATTGCGAGGTTAGTGTTAAGCAGCTTAGACAGTGGGTGCGGGAAGAACGTCTTGTTTTTTCCGAGAATTCAGGAGTATATTTAGAGTGCGAGAAGTGCGGAGCGCCGATTCGCATGGGCCGTTTTTGTGAGAGCTGCAAAAATAAGATTCAGGGGGATTTAAAAAGTGCATATACGGCGGCCCCCATGCAGGAGGATCTCTCAGATAAAAAGGGCAGAGGAAAAGATAGGATGCGTTTCCTTGATAAGTAATAGACGCTTACATGTTGAAAACTGCCGTAATTACGGCAGTTTTTTATGGTAGTTGTTTTTTGCTTCCATAAATAGAAAAATTATGGTATACTGTTGAAAACTATTGTGCCGGTTCGTATTAGACGGCAAGATATGGAGGGCATATGCTGAACACAGAAAGAATCCGGCTTATGACCAAGC
>CAMNQH010000062.1 GCA_946549035.1 uncultured Lachnospiraceae bacterium
ACCCTTCCCTGAACCATATCCCCTGCCTGATAGGGAGATTCTGTGGAAAGCATCTCATACAGCTCCTTCATGCTGGCGCAGAGACGGCTGCTTTTATCCAGATACAGCCGTACCAGAACCTGGTCGTCTTCATACAGCTTCCCCGCCTGCTCTTTATATGGAAGAAACAAATCCTTCTCCAGCCCCCAGTCTAAAAAGGCGCCGATCTTTTGGACAGAAACAACCTTTAATACCGCCAGTTGTCCCATCATCAATTTTGGTGCTTCCCTAGTGGCTATCATACGGTCCTGGGAATCTCGATATAAAAATACTTCCAGACAATCGCCAATCTCTGTATCTGGCGGCACCTGCTTTTTCGGCAGAAGCACCCGGCTCTCACTGTCTTCATTTTCCGCCAGGTAAACGCCAAAATCTACTTGCTTTACTACTACAAGCTGCTGTTTTTCACCTAATCTCAGCATGTTGATCCTCCAATTCCACAATTACATAAGGCTTTTTTTCTTCGTCCGCCAGCAATATTACGGCTTTTTCCTTCTGCAGATTTACATAGGGAAAAATCTGATCCCCATAAACAGCTGATTTCTTATATTCCGCCCGCATCCTGCCGATTTGAAATCCGTCCGGAACGTATTCCTGGGCCATCAATATATATTTTCCATTATTCACGTGATGGTTGGTATCAAGATGAAATTTCTGCACCGAAAAGGGAGCTCGTTCCTCCATCTGTTCCGGCAGCTTCAGCTTTCGAGAGCCGCACTCCATCGGAAGCGGCGGCTCCAGGACATACCCTTTTTCCATTTCCGGCAAAATCCGGCAGGGACGCCCGGTCTTCAAATCCAAAAGCACCCACAGAGACGCCGCCTGAGCCAATACCTCCTCCTTTTCCCCGGTCATTATAAAATTACGGTTCCCGTAAAAACGTTTAAAATCATACGGCCAGGTAGCCGTCTTTACTTGTTCTCCAATTCCTGGATAGCGCAATACTTCTATCTGCCAGGATACTAGAACCCAAACAACTTGCTTTTTATTCAAAAACTCCATTCCAAGCTGCAGCTCCTCCGACTGAAAAAAACTACAGTCCTGAAAATAATCCAATATAGCCGGAAATGTTATTTTACCTCCATCGTCCGTTTCGCTATACCGGATTTTGCTGTGGAAACTGTACATAATATCTGCCTTTCTACACGACTTTTTATTTCCCAGGAAAGGCAAAGGTCTTTCCTATGAAATAAAAAACCACCACTAATAAGTGATGGTTTCTAGCTGGCCCACAAGGATTCGAACCTTGAAATGACGGAGTCAGAGTCCGTTGCCTTACCGTTTGGCGATGGGCCATCGTTTCTCAACAAAATGTATTATATATCAACTGAAACCATATTGCAAGCATTTTTTTCATATTTTTTAAAAAATTTTTACTTCCCCCTGAATCACCGCATATTCCCTGTGATCTCCATGGCAAAAAGTGGCGGTTCCATTGGTGCCTTCTGTAAGTTTGTCCGTCAAGCGCTCCACTTCTTCCAGGGGAACCATAACTTTAAGCTCCACCGCCGCTTCGTAAACGGCGTCTAATACCGTCATGCCCTGCTGCGCCAAAAGATATTGGATTTTTCCGATTCCATTATAATCGGTACCTATGGTGAGCAGCTCTCCTTTTTTCTTCTCTACTACAACGCTGGCTGCCAGTCCCTCCTGAGCTGCCCGTTGATACGCCCGCACCAACCCCCCGGTTCCCAGCAGCGTACCTCCAAAATATCGCGTCACAACAACCACAGCATTGTGAATATCTTCCCGCAGCAGCACATCCAGCATAGGGCGTCCCGCCGTTCCCTGAGGTTCCCCGTCGTCGCTGCACCTTTGAAGCTGATGTTTTTCCCCGGCTACAAACGCGTAACAGTTATGCCGGGCGTCCCAGTATTTTTTTTTCATCGCGGCAATAAAAGCCAACGCCTCTTCCTCAGTCTCAATAGTTTGTACATTGGCGATAAAACGCGATTTTTTTTCCACTATTTCCCCTGTGCCGCCCTGATACAAGGTCTTTATTCCTGCCGCCGCCATGTTCTTTCGTCCTCCCGGGATAAAATATGTTTTATTTTATCATAGTTTTCCAAAATACGCAATTTTTTATGGAAAGCCCGTTTAAATTCTTCGGAAACGGCTATCCTTTTAATAATATTATGATTTGCAACCCTCTAATCCTCTCGCCTGATTGGAATATTTAGGATTTTTTTCTTTCTTTCGCTACATTTCTTTGTTATAATGAGAAAATGTACCATATATGTATTGCGAAAAAGGAGGCTCATTATGAATTATGGAAGAAAAGGTACTTCCCGCAAGGAAAAGCAGCTTGCCTCTAAACGGACAATGGTGGGCAGGAAATTTTCCGTCATATTCCTGAAAGCCCTGCTGATATGTTTTCTGGCCCTGGCCGTCATCGGCGGATGCGCCGGCTATGGGATACTCAAAGGCGTAATTGACTCCGCACCGGATATTGCCGATATTGATCCCACCCCCACCGGCTACTTATCCGTTGTCCTGGACAACGCCGGCAACTCAACTGCAACCTTAGTGGCGTCCGGCTCCAATCGTGTCTATGTTACCATTGATGAAATTCCTCTTCACACCCAGCACGCTTTTGTGGCCATTGAGGACGAACGTTTTTATGATCATAACGGCATTGACATTAAAGGCATTATCCGAGCAGCCTTTATCGGCATCTCTCACAATTTTCGTTTTACCGAAGGAGCCAGTACCATTACACAACAGCTTTTAAAAAACAATGTATTCACCGACTGGACCAAGGAATCTTCTTTTCTGGAAAAAATAGAACGTAAAATTCAGGAGCAGTATTTGGCCGTCCAGCTATCCAAAGCAAAATCGAAAGACTGGGTATTGGAAAACTATTTAAATACCATCAACTTAGGACAAAACACTTTGGGGGTACAGGCTGCCGCCCGCCGCTATTTCGGAAAAGACGTCTCGGAACTCACTATTTCGGAAAGCGCGGTTATCGCCGCCATCACACAAAGTCCCAGCAAATGGAACCCCGTTTCCCATCCGGACAATAATGCCCAGCGGCGGGAAAAAGTGCTTACAAATATGAAAAACCAAGGGTTTATCTCCCAAAAAGAATATGAAGAAGCCATGGCGGACGATGTGTACTCCCGCATTCAACAGGTAAATATTGACTACGCCGAGTCCAATCCCAATTCCTATTTTGTGGACGCGCTTATCGATCAGGTAATCGAAGACCTGGTAGAGTTAAAAGGCTATACGGATACGCAGGCCTACAAAGCCCTTTATCAGGGCGGACTGACGATTTATTCCACCCAGGATCCTGCAATTCAAGCCATCTGCGACGAGGAGATGAGCAATCCTCAGAATTATCCGGAGAATGTAAAATATTCCTTCGCGTACCGCCTGACAGTGGAAAAAGCCGACGGCAGCATAGAAAACTACAGTGAACAAAGTATGCTGCGCTATTATCGGGAAGGAGATGAACACCGGGCCCCCAATCCCAACTACAATATTAATTTCAACAGCCAGGAGGAAGCGGCGCAGGCTATCGAGGCTTATAAAGCAGATATTTTAGGGGATAAGGACCGGATTGTGGAAAATGGCGAAAATGTTACCTACACATTGCAGCCCCAGGCCGCAGTGGTTATAATGGACCAGCATACCGGAGAGGTGAAAGCCATTGTAGGAGGCCGGGGGGAGAAAACGGCCAGCAGGACCCTAAACCGGGCTACCGCCACCTCCAGGCAGCCGGGATCCACCTTCAAAATCCTGGCGGCCTTCGCTCCGGCGCTTGATACCTCGGGAATGACTTTAGCTACCGTACAGGACGACGCCCCCTATACTTATGCCAACGGCGCTTCTCTGCGGAACTACGACAACAGATACACCGGATTTACCACCCTCAGAGAGGCAATCACCCGTTCTGTCAATGTAGTATCGGTAAAAACCCTGACGGAAATCTCTCCTCAGGTGGGATATGATTATCTGGTGAATTTTGGCTTCACTACCTTAAGTCAAAATGATATTGGACAGGCTTTAGCCCTGGGCGGAATCACCAACGGCGTAACGAATCTGGAGCTCACCGGAGCCTATGCCGCCATTGCCAACAACGGTACTTATACAAAGCCGCGACTGTACACCCAGATTCTGGATCATGACGGAAACGTTCTAATTGACAACTCGCCTCAGACCAGAACCGTTTTAAAGGAAACAACGGCGTTTCTTCTCACCAGCGCCATGCAGGACGTAGTTACTGCCGGTACAGGAGCCAGCGTGAATTTCGGCACCATGCCGATCGCCGGAAAAACCGGAACCACAAATAACAGCAAGGACGTCTTATTTGCAGGCTTTACCCCCTATTATACTTGCGTGACATGGGGAGGCTTTGATGATAATATGTCCCAATCTGACTACAGTACCCGGTACGCCAGGGATCTATGGCGGGTAATTATGTCCCGTCTCCACGAAGGATTAGAATACCGGGATTTTCAGCAGCCGGAAGGGCTGACTACCTCCACAGTTTGCCGCAAATCTGGAAAACTGGCTGTGGCAGGACTCTGCGACGCGGATCCCCGGGGCAGTATGGTGACATCGGAATATTTTACCCAAGGCACCGTTCCCACAGAATATTGTGACCACCACGTAAGCGCTACTATTTGCATAGAATCTGGTATGCTGGCCAATGAATTCTGTCCCGAAACCAGCAGACAGACAAATATTTATATTACCGGAGGCTCTCTGGACAGTGAAGACGGCCCTTACCTCCTTACGGATGAATTAGCCCAAAGTGTCTGTCCCATTCACACGGCAGAAAGTATTCTTCCCCCAGTTCCGGAAGTGCCTGAAATTCCGGACGTCCCCCAAGGCGAAGAAGGAGTAGAACAGGGCGGCAGTCAAAAACCAAAGCCAGATCATGATCAGATACTAGACGAAGAAGATTTTCCGATTCCCGATCCTATCTTACCGCCAGACGAAGATGAAAAACCAGACGACGCAAAAGAGGATGATGAATCTCCGGAAGGAGGAGAAATTCCAGAGGAAGAAGCGAAAGATCCAAGCGAAGAGGAACCGGAAACCTAAAAAGCACCAACGGGCCAAATAAAAATATTTGGCCCGTTTATTGGTAACACCAAAGGAGATGTTCACATTTTATTTACTTTATATTCAAGAAAGCTTCATTTTGTAAACACGGTTTTTTCATTTCTCCCTCATATAATAAGAGCATACCAAACGACAACATCCTAGTAATTCACTTTACTATTTTGGAGTAAACTTTTTCATAATAATTGCCAGGCAGCCTTGCTGCCTGGCATCCTCCCTTTTCAGGGCATTTGATTCCATTTAAATGCAAAAAGCGCTATGCTACACCTCAAATATCAAGTCTCCATAAGAAGGCATAGGCCACATTTCCTTATCCACCATCATTTCCAGGCGATCCACAGGCGCTCTTAACTCGTCCATAGCCTCATACACACTGCTATGATAGTATACAGCCTGCGCTCTGCCTTCTTCCATGGCTGCCGCTTGATCTGTCCTATGTACCAGCTTTGTCAAAGCCTGCTTTGCCTTTGCCAACAACTCAGAAGCTTCTACCAACAGTTCCGTCTGTGCGCTCACATCCGCAGCAGCGCAGGCAATCTTCACTTCGTTGATGGATTTTGCCAGCGCCGTGGTATATTTGATGACAGAAGGAATGATTTGCTTTCCGGCCATATCAATCATGGTACGGGCCTCGATATTCACAGCCTTCGCATAATTTTCATAGCAAACCTCTACCCTGGACTCCAGTTCTGCCCTGGTAAACACATTGAACTTCTCAAATAACGCAACTGATTTTTCGGAAGCCAACGCCGGAATAGCGTCTACCATGGAGCGAATATGGGGCAGCCCTCTCCGCTCTGCTTCTTTCACCCACTCTTTTGAGTATCCGTTGCCGTTAAATACAATTCTCTGGTGAGCCGTAGCCTGTTCCTTGATTAAATCATGCACCGCAACGGCAAAATCTTCCGCCTGCTCTAAAACGTCGCAGGCGTCGCTGAACGCTTCCGCAACGATGGTATTTAATACCACATTGGAAGCCGCAATACTGTCGGAGGAACCTACCATACGGAATTCAAATTTATTTCCGGTAAATGCAAAAGGCGAGGTCCTGTTCCGATCCGTGGCATCCTTTTCAAAATCCGGGATATTCTTTACACCGGTCTGAAGCATCCCGCCTTCTATGCTGCTGGTAGCCTCTCCCGTACTGATTAACTGATGGAGCACATCCTCCAACTGCTCTCCCAAAAACACGGAAATAATTGCAGGCGGCGCTTCATCGGCCCCTAATCTGTGATCATTCCCTGCATCCGCCGCAGACTCCCGCAGAAGCTCTGCATGCTTGTCAACCGCCTTCAAAATACAAGTCAATACCAATAAAAACTGAATGTTTTCATGAGGCGTTTCTCCCGGATCCAGCATATTGATACCGTCGTCGGTAGTAATAGACCAATTATTATGCTTGCCGGAGCCATTTACACCGGCAAAGGGTTTCTCATGAAGCAGACAAGTCATGCCATGACGCCCCGCCACTTTTTTCAAAGTCTCCATTACAAGCTGATTATGGTCCACCGCAATGTTGCAGGATTCGTAAATAGGAGCCAGCTCATGCTGTGCCGGAGCCACTTCATTATGCTGGGTCTTGGCTGTAACTCCCAGCCGCCAAAGCTCCTTATTCACTTCTCGCATGTAAGAAGCAATTCGCTCTCTGATCCCTCCGAAATAGTGATCCTCCAGCTCCTGCCCCTTAGGCGGCATCGCCCCAAATAATGTCCGTCCTGCAAAAATCAAATCTTTCCGCTTCAAGTACTTCCCACGGTCTACCAGAAAATATTCCTGTTCCGATCCCACGGAAGGCGTCACCTTCCTGGAAGTGGTATTTCCAAATAAGCGCAGAAGCCGCAGCGACTGTTCATTAATCGCCTCCATAGAACGCAAAATCGGCGTCTTGGCGTCCAAAGCCTCCCCTGTATAAGAGCAAAATGCCGTAGGAATACACAAGGTGGCTCCGGCTGCATCCTGCCGCACAAACGCCGGAGACGTACAATCCCAAACTGTATATCCTCTTGCCTCAAAGGTAGCTCTCAGACCCCCGGAAGGAAAAGAAGATGCGTCCGGCTCTCCCTTAATCAGCTCTTTTCCGGAAAAACTCATCAACGCCTTTCCATCCTCCCCCGGAGAGGTAAGAAAAGAATCATGCTTCTCCGCCGTAACGCCGGTAAGAGGCTGAAACCAATGGGTATAATGGGTCGCCCCTTTCTCGATGGCCCACTCCTTCATCTCATGAGCCACCACATCCGCAGTTGCCAAATCCATATCTTTTCCTTCTTCTATGGTCTTTTTCAGCTGCTGATATACCTTTTTGGGCAATCGCTGACGCATTACGGTATCGTTAAATACATTTTCCCCGAAAATATCAGATACGTTGTAATATTCACTCATTTCAGGCTTTTCCTACGGAACCGAATAATTCCATCTTCTCCTTCACCGTAGCCTTGATTGCCTCCGCGCCCGGCGCTAAAAGCTTACGGGGGTCAAAGCCCTTGCCTTCCAGATCCTTGCCTGCCTCAATATATTTCCTTGTAGCATCTGCAAAAGACAACTGGCATTCTGTATTCACATTGATTTTGGCAACTCCAAGAGATATGGCCTTCTTAATCATATCCTCCGGAATACCGGTACCCCCGTGAAGCACCAAAGGCATCTCGCCGGTAAGCTGCTGAATCGCATCCAGAGTCTCAAAGCTCAATCCCGCCCAGTTCTCAGGATATTTTCCGTGGATATTGCCAATGCCTGCCGCCAGCATGGTAACACCCAGGTCCGCGATTGCCTTACATTCCTTGGGATCCGCACATTCGCCAGTGCCAACCACACCGTCTTCTTCTCCTCCGATTGCTCCCACTTCCGCTTCCAGGGACATTCCCTTCTCTCCGGTAATGCGTACCAGCTCGGTGGTCTTTTTCACATTCTCTTCAATGGGATCGTGGGAACCGTCGAACATAACAGATGAAAACCCGGCCTCAATGCACTTCATACAGCCGTCATAGCTGCCGTGATCCAAATGCAGGGCCACGGGAACCGTAATGTTCAATTCTTCCAGCATTCCGTTTACCATTCCAACCACTGTCTTATAACCGCACATATACTTACCGGCGCCCTCGGATACTCCAAGGATAACCGGAGAGCTGCATTCCTGGGCCGTCTGCAGGATCGCCTTGGTCCACTCCAGGTTGTTGATGTTGAACTGGCCTACCGCATAGTGGCCTGCTTTTGCCTTTTCCAGCATTTCTTTCGCAGATACTAACATATACTGTCTCCTCCACCTTTCTATTGTTCCGTCTTCTTTAGACAGAAATAGTATAGACCAAACGCTGCCAAAAGTCAAACGGACTTTGTTATAATCGCTACCGCCTGCTTTTCATTTTGTATCAGCACTCTGGTATGATTTCCCCCATATTCTCCATCCATGGTCCATGCCACCTCTTCTTCTGACAAAAAGGAAATCCGTTGGGCTTTCCCAGAGTAAATCAGCTCTGTCTCGTCCTTTAGATTCGTCAGGCTCCTTAAAATCTCGCTGAGCTCCACCGGATTTTTGGGCTTCTTTATCAAAGTCACTTCAAATAGCCCGTCGTCTAACTCCACCTGGTCCCCAGTCATGTTTTTAAACCCTCCTACAGAAGTAGAGTTGGTAACCATCCCAAAGATAAAATCCCCTGTTATGATCTCGCCGTTACATTCCACCTGCATAGGATAGGCCCGAATCCCGGTCAGGCTTTTCGCCCCTTCCAGCAAATAGGCCGCATGCCCCAAAAGATTCTTCCGTTCCTGGGGCGTTCCATAGGAAACATCCGTAAACAAGCCAAAAGCTGCGATATAGACAAAAAACTTTCCGTTCATATTCCCTACGTCACAATAAAAGGGACTGCCGGTCACCGCAGCTTCCGCCGCCTGAAGCATATTTTTAGGAAGGCCCAAAGACACTGCAAAATCATTGGTGCTCCCTGCCGGAATATAACCGATATCCACCCGTTCCTTCCGGCGCATCATACCGCTGACCACCTCATCCAATGTACCGTCCCCTCCGCTGCATACCACCAGGTCAAACTTCCCTGCTTTTTTCGTCACCAGCTCTCTGGCCTCCTTGGGGGCCTGGGTAGGATGAATGCGCACTTCATATCCGGCTTTTACAAATATATCCACAATATCCAAAAGCTTATTGCGTATCTGGCCTTTCCCGGAATGAGGGTTCAGCACAAACAACAGCTTTTTCTTTTTCATATGACATCACTCTTTTCCTGTCAAACATCTTACCATTGCCTCTATGGCTTCCTCCTGATCTGGCCCTTCTGCCTGAATTGTTACTTCCTGTCCGTCTGACGCCTGAAAATTCATCATTCCCATAATACTTTTTATATTTACTCGAAAACCTTCTTTTGAAACCATATACAAGCTGCTGTCATATTGATTGGCTACATGGACAAATTGGGGGATATCCCTGGATTCTGGATGCTCATTTAACGCTACTCTGACTTTCTTTTCCATACTGCTCCTCCTTACACTGCTTCTTACTTCTGCTTCAACTCATCTGCGATGCTGCTGATTTTACGCAGGCGGTGATTCACCCCCGACTTCCCCACCGGGGGATTCAGCATAGTCCCAAGCTCCTTTAAGGCCGCCTCCGGAAACTGCAGGCGCAGCCTGGCCATTTCCCGCAGGCTCTCTGTCAATGACTCAAGTCCCGCTGTCCTTTCAATATATCTTATATCTTCAATCTGCTTTACAGCAGCATTCACAGTCTTATTGATATTTGCCGTCTCGCAGTTCACCTGACGGTTTACGGAGTTGCGCATTTCCTTTAAAATCCGCACATTTTCCAAATTCATCAAAGCAACATGAGCTTCCATAATGTTAAGCATATCAACAATCTGGGAGCCCTCTTTCAAATATACCACATAGCACTTTTTCCTCTGCACAATCTTTGCGTCCAGAGTAAAGCTGTTGATTACCTCCTGCATCTGACGAGCTTTGGGTAAATCCTGACAAACGATTTCAAAATGATATGATTTCTCCGGATCGCTCATGGAGCCGGAAGCTAAAAATGCCCCTCGGATAAACGCTCTCCGGCAACAGGTATTCTTCACCAGCATTCCATCCGCCAGCTGCGTCCTCTTCACCAGACTCCCCTGCTCATCCGTCCATTTCATGGCCATCAGTACTTTTTCCACCGGTTTTTTTCCCGCGATCGTAACAATGCAGGTTCTTCCTTTGTGGAGATACGCATTCTGGCGGACAGAAATGGCTCCGGCAATTCCAAAGGTATTTTTCATTAAAGTAAAATATTTTCTCGCCAAGGTGATATTCTCTGTATGAACCGCCAGAACACGGGAAGCGCCCGTTCCCTCCACCCTTCCGGAAAAACCCAAAATAGCCGCGATTTCAGCCAGCTGACAATGTCTGCCTGAACTGACATGACGGGATAATTCTTCCTTTACTTCACTTGAAAACGACATTTATTTTCCTCTGAGAGCATCTTTTCCGATATCACGGTGCTCAATTTTAATTCCATATCCATCCTGTTTACGAAGTCTTTCGTACAAACCATTGGCTAAAGTAACGGAACGATGCTTTCCTCCGGTACAGCCAATACTGACCACAAGCTGATTCTTCCCCTCTGTAATATAATTGGGAATCAAAAAGGTTACCATATCCTCCAGCTTATCTAAAAATGTATGGGCTTCCTGATACTGCATGACATATTCCTGAATCTCTCTGTCATTTCCCGTTTTCCCCCTAAGTCCTTCTACATAGTAAGGATTCGGCAGGAAACGCACGTCAAATACAAGATCTGAATCCACCGGAATCCCATATTTAAATCCAAAAGAAAGTATGGTTACAAACAAACTTTGGTATGCCTGATTTTGTACGAATATTTTCTCCAGCTCCGTCTTTAATTCCCTGGTAAGTAATTGGCTGGTATCTATAATAAAATCCGCCTGCCGCTTGAGAAATTCCACTCTTTTCCGTTCCTGGGCAATCCCTTTGTCCACTCGTTCCCCCATGGCCAAGGGATGATTCCGCCTTGTTTCTTTATAACGCTTCACCAGCACGGAATCCTCCGCATCCAAAAACAAAATCTCAAACGTCCGTCCCTGGCCGTGCATATGAGCTAAAATGCTGCCCAACTCTTCCAGAGACTGGCCGCTTCGAATATCTACCCCCACAGCCACCTTAGAAAGCTCGGCATTTTCTGCCGCCGTCAATTCAAGAAACTTCTCAATCAAAGCAATGGGAAGATTGTCTACACAAAAATAGCCCATATCCTCCATCATTTTCAGCGCCGTACTTTTTCCTGCACCGGACATGCCGGTGAGAATCACGAACCTCATACCGCTCCTCCTTAAAACTCACCCACCATCTTTACCTCTGGTTCCAGCCAAACGCCAAAGCATTCCTGTACCTTATTCTGTACCAATTCCATCAGCCCGCGAATATCCGCAGCCGTGGCATGGTCTCTGTTAATCACAAAACCGCAGTGCTTTTCCGACACCTGAGCGCCCCCCACTCGGCAGCCTTTTAATCCGGCGTCCATAATCAGCTTTCCGGCAAAATAACCCTCCGGCCGCTTGAAGGTACTTCCTGCGCTGGGATACTCCAAGGGCTGCTTTTGGCTTCTCTGATTCCGGTATACTTCCATTTGAGCCCGAATCAAATCTTCTTCCTCCTGTTTCAGGGAAAACGCCGCTTCCAACACAACGCCGGAAAGATCCTGAATCAGGCTGTGGCGATAAGACAGCTCCAGCTCCTGTACGGAAAGCTCTTCTACTCTCCCTTCCGGAAGCAGCACCTTCGCCCATTTTAGAACGTGTTTCATCTCACCGCCGTAAGCTCCAGCATTCATAACTACGGCGCCGCCCACGGTCCCCGGGATCCCTGAAGCAAATTCCAGGCCCCCTAAAGACGCTCTGGCCGCTTCCTGGGCTGCCTTTGCCAGGCTGGCCCCAGCCTGGGCATAAAGAGTGGTTCCCTGGGCATATACTTCTGCCGCATTCTGGCCAATCTCCACTACGGCGCCTCGAATCCCTTTGTCTCCCACCAACAGATTGCTTCCATTGCCAATGATTTCCACCGGAATCCCTTCCCTACGGCAGAGAGCAAGAACCTTTGCCGCTTGTCCAATCTCAGGAGTCAAATAGTAGTCCGCCGGACCTCCTGTCCGAAAGGTGGTATGACGGCTCATAGGTTCCTTCATCCGTATCTGCTCTTTTGTCAAAATCTGAAGTAATTGTTCCTGGAATGACAAATCCGCACCTTCCTTTCCGCCTCTGCCTGTACGGTCTTTAGCCACCAGACTGCCTGGCTTCGCATTGTAAATTCTATGCAAAGGTCTCCGCCCTTATGCATTCTGTTTCCTTTTTGGCCAAATCTTTTTATGCTTCTTTTAAGAATGCCGTATATCCCCGTTTTGTTTCATACAAATCCCCTTTGCTGATAATCTCCCAGGGAGCGTGCATATTCAGCACGGAAACTCCGCTGTCAATCACCTGCATTCCATATTTGGCAAAAAGAAACGCAATGGTTCCGCCGCCGCCCTGGTCTACTTTCCCCAGTTCCGCCATTTGGAAGGAGATATCATTGTCATCCATAATTCTTCGAAGCTGTGCTATATATTCCGGATTGGCGTCATTGCACCCGCCTTTTCCTTTGCTTCCGGTGAACTTATTAAAGACAAGTCCTTTTCCCATATAAGAGGCGTTCTTTTTTTCCGCAACGTTAGGGAACAGGGGATCAAACGCCGCGCTCACATCTGTGGAAAGCGCTTTGGTATGCTTCATCACCCGCTGGAAAGCGACTGGGGAATACTGCCCCATAGCCTCTAAAAGCTCGATAACGGTATATTCAAAGAAATTGGATCCCATGCCTGTCGCTCCTACGCTTCCGATTTCTTCCTTGTCCACCAAAAGGCATACCGTCGTCTTATCACAATTCCCCGCTTCTAATATTGCCTGAAATGCAGAATAAGCACAAACTCTGTCATCGTGTCCGTATCCCATCACCATGCTGCGGTCAAACCCATAATCCCTGGCGGCTCCAGCCGGTACAGCCTCAATCTCCGCTGACAGGAAATCATCCTCTTCTATTTGATATTGCTCTGCTAAAAGCTGCAGGATATTAGCCTTTACCGTCTCCTTGGCCTTCTCTTTCTCCTCTTCTGAAAGAATTGTGGGGATACTCCCTACCAAAATATCAAGGTTCTCGCCCTCAATTACCAGGGAAGCCTTCTTCGCCATCTGATCTGCCGACAGATGAATCAGCAAGTCGCTGACTCCAAATACCGGATCCGTCTCCTTCTCCCCGATATTTACATTTACAACCGTGCCGTCTTTTTTCACAATCACACCATGGAGAGCCAGAGGCAAAGCCACCCATTGATATTTCTTCACGCCCCCGTAATAATGGGTATCCAAAAATGCCATCTGAGTGTCCTCATACAGGGGAATCTGCTTGATATCCAGACGCGGCGAATCAATATGCGCTCCTAAGATATTCATGCCCTTTTCCAAGGGCTCTCTGCCAATTACAAACATGGCCAGCGCCTTGCCCATATTCTCTGCATATAGCTTATCTCCCCTTTGAATCTTTCCGCCCTCACTCAGCACCTTGTATAAATCATGAAAGCCTGCCTCTTCTGCCTGGGCTTTTAAACGGGTCACACATTCCCGTTCTGTCTTGCAGAGAGAAATAAACTCCTTATACCCTTCTCCAAAATCAAACACATCCTGGCGTTTTTCTCCCTGATACTTCTCCCAAACATTTTTCTTCTCCATTTTTTACTTCCTCATCTTTCCATTTTAATTTTAAATCTGCATTTATGCATTTTTTCACAAAATCATGAATCTTCTATTCTTCCTCTTCTTCATCGCTGCGTTTTTGAAGATTTGCCTGCACCCGGCGATAGAGCTCCTGAGCCGCGTTATAGCCCATTTTCTTCTGTCTATGATTGACAGCCGCCGTTTCACAAATTACCGCCAGATTACGTCCCGGACGGATGGGCAGAGAATGACATACTACTTTATTTCCTAAAAACTCCGTATATTCCTCTTCCAGCCCCAGCCGGTCATAATCATTATCCTTACGCCAGTCTTCCAGCTTAATCACCAAATCAATATTTTGCTTTTCCTTCACACACTCTACGCCGAACAGGTGCTTTACATCCACAATTCCTACGCCCCGCAGTTCTATAAAATACCTAGTAATATCCGGGGAGCTTCCCACCAGAGTACGTTCGTTAATTTTGCGGATCTCCACCACATCATCCGTCACCAGACGGTGGCCTCTGCGGATCAGCTCCAATGCCGCCTCGCTCTTTCCGATGCCGCTTTCTCCCATAATCAGCAAACCCTCTCCATATACGTCAACCAAAACCCCATGAATGGATATGCAAGGCGCCAGCTCTTCGTTCAAATGATAAATCAATTCCGCCATAAACGTAGAGGTGGCGTCGCCTGATCCCAGTACCGGAACGCCCTGTTCTGTAGCCAGACGCAGGAATTCTTCATCCGGCTGAAATTCCCGGCAAAAAATAACACAGGGAATGTCAAAGGACAAAAATTCCAGATAGATCTTGTGCTTTTTTTCCGCTTCTAAATGCTCCAGATAGGTATACTCCACCGTACCGATAATCTGCACACGATTTTCTTCAAAATGTTCAAAATATCCGGTGAGCTGGAGGGCCGGACGATTTACATCCGACAAGGTAATCCGTCTCTTTTTCATGTCAACTTCCGGATTAAACACAGTCAATTTCAACTTGTCAACAACCTTACTTATACTGACGCCTTTCATTCTCGTTCACCCTTTCATTCTTTCTGTCGCTATGTGTCTTAAGTATAGCATATCCCTTTCGCTGCTTCAACCTGGTTCTTTCGGATGAAAAAAATCATACACTGCATTGGCCGCTTTTTCATTCATCCCGGATAGGGATGCCAGCTGTTCTCTGCCGGCGGCCTTGATTGCGTCCAGAGACAGGAATTCTTTCATCAGCGCCTTTCTTCTGGCCGGTCCGATGCCGGGTATATCATCTAACACAGAATGGACCTGTTCCTTACTTCTTAAAGAACGGTGGTACTCAATGGCAAAACGGTGGGCTTCATCCTGAATCCTGGTAATGAGTTTA
>CAMNQH010000063.1 GCA_946549035.1 uncultured Lachnospiraceae bacterium
GAATTGGCCCGGTAACAGGTAGGCGTTATGCCTACCTGTTTTTTAAATGCAATGCAAAAGCTGTTTTCACTTTGGAAGCCGCAGGCAAACCCGATTTCTTTTACGGTCTTTTTTGTGGTGCTAAGGTAAAACCGGGCGGAGTCCAGCCGAAGATTCATCAAGTACTGATGAGGAGTAAGGCCGTATTGCTCCTTAAAACGCCGGATAAAATAGTAAGGGCTTAAGGAGACAAAGGAGGCTATTTCTTCTGCAGTTATAGGACGTGTGAAATTCTGGCGCATGTAGGCGGCCGCCTTTGCGCAGGCTCCGGCGGCAGAGCTTGGATCATTTTGAAAGGCTTGGTCTGATAATGTGGAAGCCGTTGGCTGAGGCTGGGAGAGAAGGGTCAACAGATCCGTAAGATATTTTCCCAGCTGAATTTCGGTGAAGCTTCCCAAAGTAAATTCAAGGAGCAGGTTTGAAAACATCTGTTGAACTTCCAGGCAGGTTCCCATATTAAGGGATAGGGGGAATCGGTTGGCAGATTGAAGATATTCCATATATTTTTCCCCGCAGAGCCCGTCAAAATGCATCCAGTAAAATTCCAGACTGCCCAAAGCCCCGTAGCGATGGGGTTTTCTGCAGTCTATGAGAATCGCCTGATGCTCTTGGAAGGAATAAGATTCCTGAGGGGTTTCTACGTAGCCTTCCCCTTTTATAATATACATCAACAGATAGCTGTCAAAACGTTTACGGTCGACTTCATAATCCTCTCCGCAAAAATAGTGCCCCAGACAAAGGGGATAGAGAAATGCTTCCCTGGCAAAGGGCGTAGGGGAATGGAAAAAAATTTCCGAACCCGAAAATGGGCTAGTGTTCTCGTGGTTCATTGGCAACCTCCTGAAATCTTTGTAGTGTTTTGCAAAGATTGTATCGGATCATAGAAAAAATGTCAATTTTTTTATATTACATGGCAGGAATATCTAATGCACTTACAGGAAAAATATGATAAAACTATGTTCAGAAAGCAGGAGGGAAAAGAAAGAAAAATCAAATACAGGAGGAGTTTTCATGGAATATACGATGAAGGGCGAGGACAGACAGATATTGCGGGAGCTGGCAAAAAAGCAGCTGGAGCTGGCCAATGAGCCGGAGAATTTGGAAAAAAAGAGACAATGGTATCTTCACAATGCACTGCAGGGAGAGAAACCCATGATTCATCTGGAGATGTGGACCTTTGCCCAGGAGATCCTTCCCCAGCGGCTAAAATGCCAGGGAGAATTCGCCAGACAAATAGAAACCTCCCTGTATTGCAATTTTTTAAATCAGGAGCTGTTTGGGGACGACAGGGTAACCCCGGATTACTTTCCCATAAATTATGAAACGTATTTTCAGTTGTTCGATATTCCGGTGCAGGTGCATCATACGGAAAATCTTCAGGGAGAGGAAAGCCTGGGACATCAATTTGAATCTGTGCTGGAGGATTTGGAGGAGGATTATCACAAGCTAAAACCCAGTCGTTTTGGCGTGGATCTTGAGGCTACGGCTGCCAAAGAACAAGGAGTAAATGAGGCCATTGGGGATATTCTTCCGGTAAAGCGCACAATGGACTGCCTCTACAGCGTTCCTACCCAGATGCTGGTGCATATTATGAGTATGGAAAATATGATGCTCTCCATGTATGATTATCCGGAACTGTTTCTAAAGATGATGAATTGGATTGCAGAGGATACCCTGGCCTATTACCGGATGCTGGAGGAGCAGCGTTTGATTTTGCCTACCACTTCCTTTGAAAGCGTGGGGCAGGGGACCTATAGCTTCACCAGGGAGCTTCCAGGGTGGGAGGAATGGCAGCGGCGCCCCTTTACCACAAAAGACGTATGGGGATTTATGGATTCCCAGGAGACGGTGGGCATTTCCCCGGATATGTATGAAGCATTTATTTTTCCCTGTTACCAAAAAATTTCCCGGCAGTACGGAATGCTGTCCTATGGATGCTGCGAGCCGGTGGACCCAATCTGGGACCGGTGTATCAGCAAGCTTTCCAATCTCCGGAAGGTTTCCATTTCTCCTTGGTGCAAGGAAGAATATATGGGAGAGCGCCTTGCAAACAGCAAGGTCATTTATCATAGGAAGCCAAGTCCCAATTTTTTGGGGGTAGATGCTGTTTTGGATGAGGAGGCGGTTCGGGAACATATCCGAAAGAGCCTTTATGCGGCCAGGGGCTGTAAGATGGAAATTACCCAGAGGGACGTTTATACCATTCACCATAATTTGGAAAAAGCCAGACGATATGTGGAGATCATTCGGGAGGAAATTGAGGAGCACTGGAAATAATCTGCCATGGCAAAAGAAATTTGAACAAAAAGATTGTTTTTCGTAACCGGAAAGACAATCTTTTTTTGATAAAATAAAGGAAAAAAGACAGGAGGGCGCTTCATGAAACCACAAACATATATGGATGCCTTGTTAGAGGAAGAACGAGAAAAGAACCGGATACCGGGAGCGCAGATTGGGATCTATAAGGGGGATGAAACTCTTTATGAAAAAGAGTATGGTTACCAAAAGGACAGTATTTATCGGATGTATTCCATGACAAAACCGGTGACAGCCGTAGCGGCTATGATCATGTATCAACGGGGAAAGCTGGATTTACTCTCTCCTGTATCCGAATATCTTCCGGAGTATCGGGATATGACAGTGCTGACGGAAACAGGGAGTAAGAATGCAAAAAGACAGATTCAGATTTGGGATCTTTTAAATATGACCTCGGGTATTGTGTATCCGGATGAGGATTTGGCAGGCCGGGAAATGGAACAAAAGATTGCCAAGGTTCAAGAACGGGTGGATACCCCAGAGGCTTTTACCACCCGTCAGGTGGCAAAGCTGATTGCAGAAGCGCCCCTGGCGGCGGAACCAGGAGACCGATGGCGGTATGGACTGTCGGCGGATGTGTTAGGGGCAGTGATAGAGTACATTGACGGCCGAAATCTGAGCCGGTTTTATCAGGAAGAAATTTTTGAGCCTTTGGGTATGGAGGATACGTCCTTTTGGGTGCCTCAGGAAAAGCGGTCCCGTCTGGTAAAGCTGTTTTACCAGGAGGAAGAGGGGGAACGGATGGTTTTGCGGGAAGATGAGAGCCGTCATTTGGGCCTTGGCCACGGGCTGGTTCCCCCGGCCTTTGTATCAGGCGGAGCAGGTCTTTACTCCACGAGAAGGGATTATAAGAATTTTGCCCGGATGCTTCTGTTAAAAGGCGGGCTGCCTAAGGGGGACAGGCTTGTATCAGAGGAGGTTTTTTCTATGTTTGTCCAGAACCATCTCTCATTGGAACAGAAGAAAACCGTGGATTTTGCCCATATGGCGGGATATGGATACGGGAGCCTGATGCGGATTCATGAAGATGCGCGCCAATCCGGATCCAGTTCTGGAATGGGGGAATTTGGATGGGACGGATGGACCGGCCCCTATTGCTCCGTGGACTGTGAGAGAGACCGTATCTTTCTTTTTATGACCCAGGTCAGCGGCTATTCGGACTGGCCTTTGATTCGGAAAATGAAAGCCGTGGCAAATACTTTTTAGAAAAATTGTATAATAAACCGGATTTTGAACAAAATATGCGAAATATGAAAGAAAATGAAATTCCCTTATATGGTACTATAATGATATCAAATGAAAGAAAGGGAGAGGAACATGAAAAGAAAAATCGTAAGTGTTTTACTGGCTGTATCCATGCTGGCAGGTATGATGGCAGGATGCGGAAACGGCGGCGATGACGGCAATGCCAAATCAGACGCTTCCGGGGAAGATGCAGGAAATAATGCAGACGCAGCTGGAGACGAGGCGGGCGGCGACGACGCAGACGCAGCTGGAAATGATGCTTCCGGGGAAGAAGCAGGGGGCGGCGATGCAGACGCTTCCGGAGAAGAAGTAACCATCACTTATTGGGGATGGGATACCAACTGGTATGAGCCCATGTTTGAGAAATTTATGGAGAGCCATCCCAACATCAAGATTGAAGCAACTACAGTGGCATACAGTGATTACTTTACCAAGATTCAGCAGGCCATTGCTTCCGGGTCAGAACTTCCCACCATGGTTCAGCAGAGCTGTACCTTGATTGAGAATTACAAGCAGTTAGGCGTCTTTGAGGATTTAACCAAGGATCCCTACAATGTGGACCCCAACGCATTCTTTGATTTTATCAAGGGCAGAGCCATGACAGAAGACGGACAGTTGATCGGTATTGAACAATCTGTATCTCCTTCTGCAATTGCATATAAGAGAGATCTGGCAAAGAAATATTTTGGCACCGACGATCCCCAGGAGTTGGCTGAGATTTTCAAGACGCCTCAAGATTATATAACAGAAGGCAAGCGGATCAACGAAGAGTCCGGCGGAACCGACTATCTGTTCCATTCCGGCGGCGCCGTTGCAGAATGGCTGTATTTTGCGGATTCCGTTGATGTACAGACCGATAATACCATTAACTTTACCGAAAAAATGACCAATGTGATGGGACTTTTATGCGATATGCGGGACAATAAAGTAGTTGATACCTTTGAAAATGGAACGCCTCAGGCAAATGCTACTTATGCAGACGATAACCACCTGTTCTATCCTTGCCCCAACTGGGCAATCACCTATTATATTAAGTCTAATGACCCGGACGGATCCGGAAATTGGGGATTAATGCTGCCGGCAACTGGCGGTTACAGTCACGGCGGATGCTCCGTGGGCATTACCAACACAAGCACCGATGCGCAGAAAGCAGCTGCATGGGAATTCATTAACTGGGCATTCTTCACCGAAGAAGGCGTTCAGACAGCAAAAGAAAAAGTAGAATACTATGTTCCTACCAAGGAATTCTATGAAGATCCTTCTTATGCAGCGGGAGCAGACGAGTTCTTTGCAGGACAGGATATCGGAGCTTTCCTGTATGGCGAAGTAGCGCAGAGTATCGTGCTTCCTAAGACGTCTGTATGGGATCAGACAGTCATTGATATCCGTGACCTTCTGGCAGTGGCAGTAATGGCGGATCCCAGTATGACCGCAGAGGATGCGGTACAAAAAGGACTGGAAGAGTGTGCAAACCGCATTACCGACAGTGAGCTTACCATCAAATAAAAATCAGTAAAGCATGGAGGAGTATTATCATACATACTCCTCCATTTTTCAGCTTGTGAAATGGGAGCGGCCTTGTCCGCTTTGGTATTTGAATTGGCGCCGCCGTGGATTGCCGGCGGTGTGCCGGAAAGGGAGGAGTAGGATATGACCAGAAAAGGAAATAAGAAGTATCGTGTCTTCTGGCCGCTGTTTTTTGTAGCGCCCTTTATTATTTTCTTTTTTACCTTTAACCTGTTCCCGATTCTGTATTCCTTGAGGTTAAGCTTCTATGACTGGAGCGGCGTGGGGGAGAAGGTATTTGTGGGACTTGACAATTACATACGGATTTTTACCAAGGACGCCACCTTTTTAAAATCCTTGGGAAATACCCTCTATATTATGCTGTTGGGATTTCCCTGATCTATTTTTTTAGGCCTTGTGATAGCGGCATTTTTAAGCAATTTGAAAAAATTCCGGAACTTGTTCCAGACCTTAAATTTTCTGCCCTATATCACCACACCGGTGGCCATCGGCTTGATTTTTACATTTCTGTTTGACTGGAATACAGGTATTGTCAACCGGGTGATTACGTTTTTCGGGGGAGAAGGCATTAACTGGTTAGGAAGCGCCAGATTTGCTCCTATGGTCATTGGATTTATGATTATCTGGAAATGTACCGGTTACTATATGGCTTTGTATTTATCCGGCATTACCTCCATTTCCTCAGATATTTATGAGGCTGCAAAGGTGGACGGAGCCGGTACGGTGCGTACCTTTTTTTCCATTACGGTGCCTCTGTTAAAGCCCATTACTATTTTTATCATTTTTACCAGTTTGATTTATGCACTGCAGCTTTTTGACGAGCCGAACTTGATGTTTAACGTATCCACCACCAGCATTATTGGCGGGCCGGATCGTTCCTGTTTGACCATGGTATGGAATTTCTATGATGTGGCCTTTGGTTCTACCGCAAGGCTGGGCTACGGTTCTGCCGTATCCTCCACATTGTTTATTATTATTATTATCGCGTCCTTAATCGGGATGAAGATTATGAATAAAAAGGAGGAAAACTGATATGAGAAAATTTACAAAAGCAGGCTCTTATCTGTTGCTGGGAATCATTTCTTTGATTTCTCTGACTCCTTTTTACTTCATGGTAGTCATGTCCACTTATAAGACGGAAAATATTTTTAAAGGACTTCCCCTGCTGCCCTCAGATTATATTGCAGAAAATGTTAAGACGGTATTTGCGTCGAACTTTGTACAGACGTATGGAAACAGTTTGTTTATTTCCGCTATGTCCATGCTGGTGTGCGTATTGGTAAGCGCTATGGTGGGTTATGCCATGACGGTTTATCAGTTTCGGTTTAAAAAGTTGCTGAAGTCCTTTATTATGCTCACTATGATGGCTCCCACTCAGATCGGTATTATCGGCTATATGATTGAGATGCGTACCATGCATTTGACAGGGACGCTGTGGCCTATGATCTTTTTGTGGTTTGCCAACGGCTTCGGGGCGTTTTGGATGATTCAGTTTATCGGGACGGCTCTGCCTACGGAAATTGTGGAGAGCGCCAGAATTGATGGGGCGGGAGAGCTTCGTATTTTTTCCCAGATGGTATTTCCCTGCATTAAGCCGGGTATTCTAACACTATGCTTGTTGATTTTTTTGTGGTCCTGGAATAGTTATTTAGTGCCCCTGGTATTTGTCAACACAGAAAAATTGAACACCATTCCTATTTTCATCAAAGGATTGGCCAACGCCTATCGTACCGATTATGGAGCGCAGCTTACAGGTTTGGTGTTTGCCACGGTACCGCTTCTTTTGATGTTCATTATCGGGTCGAAAAATTTTATTACCGGTTTGACGGCAGGTGCGGTTAAGGGGTAAAATGATATCCGGAGGAACAATATGGAGGAAAAAGTCAGGATATATGTAGTAGATGACGAGCCTATGGCAGTAGCGTATTTTAAATCATTAGTAGAAGAAGCTTCCCCGGAGTATGAAATCGTCGGGGAGGCTTTTTGGGGCGTACAAGCGTTCCAGGATATCAAGCGTTTGAAACCGGATATTGCATTTTTGGACATCAGTATGCCGGTGATGAACGGGCTCACATTGGCGGAGAAGGTGCTTTTGGCCCATCCCATGCAAAAAATTGTGCTTTTGACCTCCTATCAGGATTTTGACTTTGTCAAAAAAGGGCTGGAATTGGGGGTATGTGCGTATGTGCTGAAAATTGAACTGTCTCCGGAGGCTTTGCGTGAGACCGTGGAGAAAATCCGAGGAGAAATCCGGGTGGAAAAACAGCGGATGCACAGCTATACGGAGGAAAATCTCCGGGAATTCCTGTTTTCCAAATCCGGGGAGAGCTCCGGGGATTTGGTGTATCAAAAACATCCTCTTCAACGGTTCGCCCTGATTTTTTTAATGGAGGATCTTCCCATTTGTTTCATGGAAGAACAGGAAAACAGTCATGGGTTTGACGCTATAAGGCTGGAGGAGATAAGGTATGCTGCCGGAATTTTCTGCCGGAATGCCATTGCCCTTGGGCTGGGGCGCTGGTGCGGGATTATGTTTATTGACGCCAGCGTTTCGGACAGTATTACAGCCCTTCGAGGGGCGGCAGAGCAGATGATCAAGGAGCTGGAATGCTTTGGAATCAGCGCCTCGGCAATTCTGTCAGACGGAACCGGTAAATTTTTGGAATTGCCGGAGATATTTCAGGACTTGCTTCGGCTCTCCCAAAGGTGTTTTAGCTATGGGAAGAAGCAGATTTTAGAGAGAAGTGTTTTAAGCCGACGGCGTAAGGAGGCAGCTTCCGAAAACAGAAGCGCTTTTTCCCTGATGTATTCCTTAAACGAGGAAGATCCCAATGCTTCTGCTTATATTGTGGAGGTTCTTTTGGAAGAGGCGGCCGGAGGCTTCAGCAAGATGGAATACATTCGGGTAGCCAAAAACATTGCGGAGGTGCTTCATCAATTTGCAGAGCAGAAGAAGTTGAACATTTCCTTTGAAAGGGAACAGGAGCCTTTTGATTCTACAGGAGAAGTAGAGGCATATTTTCAGAAGACCATGAGAGAGATTTATCAGAAGTTGGAACGCCAGCGGGAGGAGCAGTATTCTTATCCGGTATTGGAAAGTCTCTCCTTTGTCCAGGAGCATTACGGTGAAAATATTTCCATCCAGGATATTGCCGGGGCTGCCGGGGTATCCGAGGGGCATCTGAGAAAATGTTTTCGGCAGGAGCTTGGGGTGTCGGTGGTGGAATACCTGACTTCCTATCGAATAGAGCGGGCAAAGAAGCTGATGGAGAGCCGGGAGTATAAGATTTCTGAGATTTACAGCCTGGTGGGGTTTACCTCCAGTCAGTATTTCAGCTATGTGTTTAAAAAGACAGAGGGCATTACGCCCAGCGAATATTTAAAGCGGGTATAAGGATATGAAGCATTCCATCCGAAAAAAAATCGTTACCGTCGTATTGCTTACGGTAGCGGCGGCGTTTATTGTCAGCGATATTGTTGCATCCATTTACTTTTACGGAGTGCAGAAGCGCAATACGGTAGAGGGAGAGCGGTATAAGCTGCTGCAGGCGGCGGAACAATTACAGAATTTTCAGGAAAAAATAATCAGTATTGCCAAGCAGATTGTAGTTAATGACGAGCTGCAGCAGTTGTTGCGGGAAGGGGAAGAGGAAGACGTTTTCCAAAGACTGATTGTAGGCAATGCCGTAAAAAAGATATGCCGCACCTTTATCAACGAGCAGTCTTATATTTATGGGGTGACCATTGTCACGGAAGAAGGAAGGAGTTATTCCAGCAATATGACGGAGGAGGACTTTATTCCGGATATTGAGGAATGGTATCTTATTTTCAAAGAAAGCGGAAGAAGCAGAGGGTTTTCCCCGGCTCATACTTATATTTCAGAGCAGGGGAACCAGCATTTAGACGCCGTAAGTTTTGTTATGAGCTTTCGGGACGTGCGGGGCGGTCATGAGATTCTTGGGGATATTATTTTACATGTAAGCCTGAATGAAATTGGGGGATATGCAAATCTTCCCAGTAATCTGCTTTCGGGAGTGTGGCTTTATGACCATTGGGGCGGAATGCTTGCAGGGGAAGGGGAGATGGGCCTGGAATATGAGGAGATATGCCGGCTTACAGAAATCGAAAACCCTATGGAAAACGGCAATATCCTGCTGAAAAATGACCGTCTGGAGGACGGCTGGATTTTGGCCGGGGAGGTGTCCAACCGCCAGGTGATTCGTCAGCTCAGGTTCATTCCCGTATTTTTTCTTTTGATTTTTTTGGCTGCCAGCTCTTTGCTGTTTCTGTTTTTGTACGGCTATATTCATACGATTACAAAGCCCATTGAGATCCTCCATGAGGCGGCTTTAGAGGTGGGAAAAGGGGATTTGGATGTGGAGGTTAATATCACTACCAGCGATGAATTAGCGGTGCTTGGCCGTACCTTTAATCAGATGATCAGCGATATCAAACGGCGTATGGAGGAGTCCATCGCCTATGAAAAAGCCACAAAAGACTTGGAAATTGACCGTCTGATGCGCCAAATCAATCCTCATTTTATTTATAATACCTTAAATTCCATTGTCTACCTGGCCCAGATTCAAGGGAATAAGGATATCGTCAAATTTTCCAATGCTTTTATTTCCCTGCTTCAGGATACTTTGCGGGTGGGAGCGGATGATATTTTTACTTCTATGAAGCAGGAGATCCAGAATGTGAAAAATTATCTCATTCTTCAACTGTACCGCTATCCAGATCGTTTTACGGTGGAATATGAGATTGAGGAGGAGGTATTGGACTGCCGGGTGCCCAATGTGCTGATTCAGCCTATTGTGGAAAACGCTATTTTTCATGGAGTGGCTGCCAAACCCCAACAGGGGAAAATGAAACTTACCATCAAACGAAAAGGAGAGCATATAGAAATTCTGGTGGAAGACGACGGCCTGGGAATGGAGCCGGAGACGGTGAAAAGATTGTTGGAAGGGGAGTCGGATACCGGCCAGACCCATAGCATCGGGGTATCCAATGTGAAAAAAAGGATTGAACATATTTATGGAAACGGATATGGGATTCAAATATTCAGTAAGTTAGGGGAAGGAACCAAAGTAATGTTGGAAATTCCCTATGAAAAATTATAAGGAGAACGATATGAAGCAGATATTATGTTACGGCGATTCGAATACTTGGGGGCACAACCCGGACTATACCTCTATGGAGGATTTGCGTTATCCGTATGAAGTGCGCTGGACCAGCCGGCTGGAAGCGCTTTTTGGCGAAGGCTATCGGGTGGCGGCCCAGGGCCTATGCAGCAGGACCGTTTCGTTTGACGATCCTGTGGAGGAAGGAAAAAACGGCATGAAATTTTATCCGGTATGTTTGGAAAGCGCCATGCCGGTGGAGGTTGTGGTCTTTATGCTGGGCACCAATGATGTGCGGCCCCTGTTTCACGCTCCGGCAGAAGAGATTGCCCGGGGAATGGAGGGGCTGGGGATTTTAACGGAACGCATCAGCCGGGAGTCGGGGCGAAGGGCTCCCGAGATTTTAATCGTAGCTCCGGCTCCCGTGGGAGAACAAGTGGAGGAGCGTGAGTTTGCAGGGATATATGACAGAACGTCCGTGGAAAAAAGCAAAAAATTGCCGGCGCTTTATCAGGCTGTGGCAAACAGGCATGGCTGGGGCTTTTTAAACGCCGGGGATGTGGTAGGAGAGTTGGGAAAAGACTGCGTCCATCTCACTCCTTTGGGCCATGAGAAGCTGGCAGGAGCCATTTATGAAAAAATAAAAGAAATGAGGGAGATGCATTGAAGGAGAAAGAGCAAAAGAGAACAACCGGGGGATTTACCCTTCCAGGAGAAGCGGGATATGAAGCCTTGACGCTGGAAATGGCAAAAAAGTGGGGAGCAGATGTAATCAGGGACAGCGACGGCACAGAATTGTCTCCGGAGATTTTAGAGGCAGGGTATGGTATTTACTCCACCATTTGCATTATTCGGGACCATAATACCTGGGCAAAGGAGCATATGGATACGCTGCAGCAGACGTTTTTAATCACGTCTCCCAGGGTAGCTTCCGGGAATGAGCTGTCCGTTCCATTGCTTGAGGATTTTTTTGCGGAACAGTTCGCAGTCAATGATTCTCCAAACGCCCAGGCTTATTGGCAAGTTTATGACCGTACTACCGGCCGGGAGGTTCCTAAGGAACAATGGAGTTATCAGAAAGAGACGCAGGAAGTAAAGATTCTTGGAATTACTCCCTGGCATACTTATACGGTTTCCTTTTTGGCTTACCGGATTTGGGAAGAGGTATCTATGTATAACCATACCACTAACCATTGGGACAAGGAACATTTGATGCAGATTGACCCTATTCATCCTCAAGTGCAGGAATATCTTCTTGGATGGATGAAACAGTGGTGCGAAGATCATCCGGCTACCACCGTGGTGCGTTTTACATCCATGTTTTATAATTTTGTTTGGATTTGGGGCAGTGAGGAAAGGAATCGTCATCTGTTTACTGATTGGGCTTCATACGATTTTACGGTAAGCCCCAGGGCGTTGAAACTGTTTGAGGAAACATATGGCTATGCATTGACCGCCGAGGATTTTGTGAATCAGGGGAAGTATCACGTCACTCATATGCCGGGCAATGAGAAAAAAGCAGACTGGATGGCGTTTGTCAACGATTTTGTCATCACGTTCGGGAAAAAGCTGATTGATTTGGCCCATCAGTATGGAAAGCAGGCTTATGTATTTTACGACGACAGCTGGGTGGGGATAGAGCCCTACAACGGACGCTTTGAGGAATTTGGTTTCGACGGTATGATAAAATGTGTCTTTAACGGCTATGAGGCCAGACTGTGCAGCGGTGTGCCTACAAAGGTCCATGAGATCCGGATGCATCCGTATCTGTTCCCCACGGGAGTAGACGGCTCTCCTACGTTTTTGGAAGGAGGCAACCCCAAGGGAGAGGCACAAAAGTACTGGCAGGCGGTACGGCGGGCCGTGCTGCGGGAGCCAATGGACCGGATCGGACTTGGAGGGTATCTTCATTTGGTGGAGCGTTCTCCGGAATTTGTGGACTATATGGCCCAAGTGGCGGATGAATTCCGCAGGATCCGTCTGTTCCATGACAGCGGAAAGCCATATACTTATCGTCCAAAAGTAGGGGTGCTCCATTATTGGGGCAAGCTGCGTTCCTGGACCTTGTCAGGACATTTCCATGAAACCTATATGCATGATTTGATTCATGTAAATGAAAGTCTGGCAGGGCTTCCCTTTGAAGTATCCTTTTTGAATTTTACTGATATCATTAAGGGCGCGCTAAATGAGGTTGACGTGATTATCAATGCCGGAACGGCGGGGAGCGCCTGGAGCGGCGGTGACTGCTGGCGGAAGGAAGAAGTGGTAGAAGCCTTAACTCGTTGGGTGGCAGAAGGCGGCGTGTTTATAGGAATCGGGCAGCCTTCCGCAGTATCGGGGTACGATACCTTCTTTCGGATGGCTCATGTGCTGGGGGTAGACGAGGATACCGGAGAACGAGTATGTCACGGCAAATGGGATTTTGAAACAGAGGTGATTCCGGGACTGCTGCCTAAGGGGGCAAAGGCGAAAGCAAAGAGCCGTGTCTATTTGACGGATGGGAAAACTAAGGTGCTTTTGGCAGAGGAGAACACCCCTGCTTTGACCATACATAGCTTCTTTCAAGGCAAAGGCATTTATCTTGGAGGCTATGAGGTGACGCCGGAAAATACAAGAATGCTGACGAATTTAATTTTGCTGGGAGCCGGGGAATCTTTTGATCAGGCGTATAGTACAGATAATATCCATACCGAGTGCACGTATTATCCCGAAGCGGGTATTCTGGCGGTGATTAATAATTCCGGCGCCGGGCAGCATACAGAGGTAAACACAGGAGAGGGGAAGATAGAGCTTACCCTTTTGCCGTATGAGATGAAGGTAGTAGAACCCTAGGTTCTGGCGTACTGCCTCTCATAGTTTGTCAAATGAAGGCGGCAGCAGGCCGGGAAGGAACAAGGAATCATACCCTTAGCGGACAAGAGACAGACGTCGGTTGCCTGCTAAGGGTAGTTTTATGGAAGGAAGATACCCTTAGTAGACAAAGGGACGGCACTTGGGGTCCGAAGGAGTTATAGAGAGGCGGCGGCATATGATACAGGCGGCGAGGATATTTGGAAGCCATATGGTGCTTCAACAGGAGAAAGAAATAAAAATATGGGGGACGGCGTCTCCGGGACAGCTTATAGAAGGGATATTGGAATTGGAGAACCAGAAAGCTCCTGACAGGCGTACTGCTACGGCAGATGCTAAGGGCCGCTGGCAGCTTTGCTTTTTGCCCAAACCAATTTCATTTGGGGTAAGGATTACCATGAAAAGCGGGAGGGAATCTTTGGTATGGGAGGATATTTTAATTGGCGAGGTTTGGATAGCAGGAGGACAGTCTAATATGGAATATCCTCTGGAGCTGGATGCAGAGAAGAAAGCCGTATTAGAGGGGAGTATGTATTCGGGCATACGTTTTTTTGATGTGCCGGAGATTTCTTACCA
This sequence comes from uncultured Lachnospiraceae bacterium, assembly GCA_946549035.1. Taxonomy (GTDB): domain Bacteria; phylum Bacillota; class Clostridia; order Lachnospirales; family Lachnospiraceae; genus 14-2. Next base: position 13,674 of record CAMNQH010000063.1, read on the forward strand.
GGGGGAGGAACGGGATTACGATTATGGAGATTATGGATTCTGGAGGCGATGTACCATAAAAGACCTTCCGTTTTTTTCAGCAGTAGGTTACTATTTTGCCCAAGCTCTTTCTGACGCCAGGAAGGTTCCTGTGGGTATCGTTGGCTGTAATTGGGGCGGTACGGCCTGCCATAGCTGGACGGATCCAAAGCGTTTGGTTCAGGGGCCGGGAGCGGTCTGGCTTCAGGAATACGAAGCAGGTCTTTGGGACGGCCTGGATTTGGAAGAGGAACGGAAGCGGTTTTGTAAAAGGCCGGAGAACGACAGGACAGATCTGCTGTATCAAAAGTCGGATGCATGGACAAAGCTTTGGCGGCGGATTATGTATCCAGGAGCGAATAGTGAAGAGGAACTGAAGGAATTGGAAGCCTCCCTAAAACAGATAGAGGAGCAGCTGAAGACAGAAGAGGAGATGCAAGGACAACCATGCCAAAAGGAGAAAAAAGCCGTTGTCAGTCCATATTCCCAGCACCGTCCCGGCGCTTTGTATGAACATATGGTAAAGAAAATCGCTCCATATCCGATCCGGGGAGTTCTCTGGTATCAGGGAGAAAGCGATCATGTACATGCTAAAATATATAAAGACGTACTGGAAGCTATGATTTTCTGTTGGCGTAGTCTTTGGCGGGAAGAACTGCCTTTTTTACTGGTGCAGCTTGCTCCTTTTGGTCAATGGATTGAAAGCAGCGGCAGTCAGTATCCCATTTTGCGCCGATGTCAGGAGGATGTGGCCCGGAAAATGCCCGGGGTATATCTGGCCAGCGCTTCCGATTCCGGGATGCCGTGGGATGTGCATCCCAAACATAAGCGTCCCATTGGCCTTCGTCTGGCATTGATGGCCAGAAAGTATGTATACCAGGAGGATATTTTGGCAGATGCTCCGGTAGCCCGGGCCGCATATCTTACCAAGGACGGGGCGAGGGTTGTATTTGAGCATGGGGATGGACTGCATATAATAGGAGATGTGTTAGAATGCTTACAGGTTTTGGATGGCCAGGGGGAGCCGATTTTGGTAAGTAACTTAAAGATACGACATGGAGACCTGCATATTGTAAACAGCCAAATACGAAGAGGAGCTAGGATACGGTTTGCAATGGAAGGGTATTATAAGGTGAATCTTTATAATAAAGCGGGGCTTCCTGGGATTCCTTTTGAAGTGGTTGTGGAGTAGCATGTATACACGCCATCATAATTTATTTAGATTGATTGTAAGTACTTGTGGGGAAATCGTTGAGTAATGGAGTCAGGTGTGATAGAATAAAGCTAGCATAGGAGGGAAACCCGGGGGCAACGAAAACCGAGCAATACGCCGTATGACGACGTTTTCCGTACATTACTAAACGACTGCAGCAGCC
>CAMNQH010000064.1 GCA_946549035.1 uncultured Lachnospiraceae bacterium
CCTATACAGGTTTTGAATTTGCCCTGTATTCCTAAAGCCTCTATAATAATAGGCATATCAAATTCTTTGACCCCTATTCAAAAGAAGTTCCTCTTTGGAGCACACCCTTTTGCACATAATCATGTGCCCAAATATGAAAGGAGTAGATTATCATGAAAAAGATGACGCCAAAGGAACGGGTAATGGCATTTTTCCGCCATGAGCCCACAGATGAACTCCCCACAGACGACGGTATTTTCGTATTGTTTAACCCGGAAGCTTACGCAGAACGTCCTCCTCATGAGACAGGGGGCGTAGACTGGTTCGGAGTTGCCTGGAAATACGAAGCAAGCGTTGACGCCATTGCACCTGACCACTCCCAGCCTCCTGTTTTGGAAGATATCTGCGACTGGCGGGATGTTGTGATATTTCCGGACTTGGATGCCTGGGACTGGAGCCGTGTGGAGGAAATTGACCACATCAGCGAAATAGATCGGGAAAACAAGGTATTTGAAATGATGTTTGTCAATGGCCCCTTTGAACGGTTACATATGCTGATGGGATTCGAAAACGCCCTGTGTGCTCTGATTACGGACCCAGAAGAAGTGGAAGCTTTTTTTGACGCATTTATGGAGTGGAAGCTTCGTCTCATGGAGAAGGTTATCCACTATTATAAGCCTGACGTTCTGATGTTCCACGACGACTGGGGCACACAGAATAGTATGTTCTTCTCCCCAGATATCTGGCGCAGCTTAATCAAACCGCAAATAAAAAAAGCCGTAGACCGCTGCCATGAATTGGGCGTTCTGTTTGATATGCATTCCTGCGGTAAAATCGAAGCTGTGGTTCCAGAATTTGTAGAACTTGGCATCGATGCATGGCAGGGCATGGAAATCAACGATATTCCAAAATTAAAATCCATCACCGGAAACCGCCTTTCTTACCAGGCTACACCCAACTACCAGCAGTATCAGGCGGAAGAGCTGGCAGGCACCTTGACGGAAGAGGATCTCCGGGAACGTGTTCGGAAGGATTTTTATGCTGCTGCAAAGGGCTACTGCTACCGCCCTATGTTTTTGCCTTTCGGCGGCTGGTCCAAAGATATTATGATTGAAGAAATTCTAAAATGTGGAAAAACCGTTTATCAAGATTCATAATCTAACGCATAAAATCACTTTAAAAAGCCGGGACATATCGCTCTCCATTGTCCTGGCTTTTCCTTTTCTTATCAAGCAAACATTCATTCTTATAATAACCGCCCTGCAACGATCAACGTTCTTGTTTCCTCGTCTATTTCATCTATTTTCCTAAAATAATTTTTCGTCCAAAAATGGTCTGCCTGAGGATTCCCCTTTATCCAGGTATCTCTAGTTTCATCGTTTTTTACACCTTTCATGTTCTTGTAAACGGAAAAGATTTTGAACCTATCGTAACACTTACCCTAACCATATCACAGGAATTATAAAATGGCAATCTCTTCCCAAAATCATAATGCACAATCCTCCTTCCTATGATATAATTCTTGAAACGGATATCCCATCCAAAGGGAACTAGAAAGGTGAGAAATATGACGATAGACAACCATACGGAATTTCTACATTTTCTTCTAACAAGGTTCAAAATCGAAAGAGAAAAAGTCGACAGATCCGGCGTGTATGCATATACACAGCGTTTGCTTGCTTATAATTCTAATAAAATATAAGGCAGCACACTTACGGAAGAGCAAACAGTTTCTTTATTTGACCATGGAACTTTGCCGAAATCCGACGATTATTATAGAGCAAAAATGCAGCTACTTTATATAAAAATATGAAATTACACCAAATCTACCACCCTATCACAGCCACTCCTTACAAATGCACTGAGGAGTACATGGAATTTCCTCCCTGCGACGCTTTAAAACCCTACATCCGATGTTTTTGGGGTTCCAGAACAGCCATTACAGGAACAAAATGTGGCCTGGCCACCCCAGAGCCTGTAAAAAATCCAAACACATATTTTATATTCGGGATACGTTTTTATCCCTGGAGCGTGTCCATGTTTGCAGAGGATTCCATGCGAAACACAAAAAATGCTTTTTTTGATGCAGGCTACCATTTTTCCGGCATAAAAAAGGAAATCACCAAACGGTTATTTGGCATACAAACGATATATCAGCTAATTCCCATTGCCGAACGTATCTTACTCCACCACTTCCACGACAAATTTACAAATAATATCGTACTTTTGGCCATGTCCAAAATAGTAACAACAAAGGGCAATTTACGGATTACAGATTTAAAAGAGGAAGTCCTTATGAGCAATCGTCAATTAGAGCGGTTATTTCTGGAATACGTGGGCATTCCCCCAAAAAGCCTGGCAGCTATGGTCAGGTATCAATACATGTGGAACGACTTTGTTTTTCATCAAGATCTCCCAATGATAGACGCCGTATATAAATACGGCTATTCGAACCAAGCCCATTTATGCCGGGATTTCAAAAAATATCATTCTATGAATATTTCGGAGGCAAGAAAATATGCCCTGCCAAATGTCGGAAATATACAAGACGAAACCTGTGAATTATAGTAAGCTGTTATTATCACACAGGAGGAGGATTCTGATATGAACTATTGTAATACACTGCTTGCCGTAAAGGATATGGAACAATCTCTGGCATTCTATCGAAACTTGTTCCAACAAGAAGTTTCCGTTGATTTAGGATGGTGCAAGACGCTCGCTTGCGGTATCACTTTACAAGAACACTTTGATGAAATTGCAGGTTTTTCCCCGGATACTATGAAATATCGTTCCAATACCATGGAGCTTTATTTTGAAACCGAAGATTTTGAGGACTTTCTTGCTCTCCTGGAAAAATATCCCCAGGTGGAACGTCTCCACGAACCCAAAACCTATCCTTGGCTGCAAAGAGGCATTCATATTTTTGATCCCAACGGACATTTAATCGAAGTATCAGAAAGTATGTACTCCGTCGCTTGTAAACAATTTGAGCAAGGCAAAAATGTAAAAGAAACAGCGGCTCTCACTCAGCATCCAATACATGTGGTAGAAGAATGGCACCATAAATATAAGTCGTCCATCATAAGCGTCTGCGGTACAGACTGTAGCGCCTGCTACTGTTACAAAACCATGTGCAACGGCTGTAACGCCTGTAAAGGAAAGGTTTTTCATGTGCCGGAGGAAAAAGCATGCGCCATCTATACCTGCGCCGTCCATGAGAAGGACTTCAAAAACTGCGGGAAGTGCCAAAAAGTGCCCTGCAGCATCTGGAAAGCCACAAGAGACCCTAAATTTTCAGATGAAGAATTTGAAGAAAATATTACCATGAGATTAGATACCTTAAAAAAACTATAATTCAAAGAAACACCACTTCCAAATAAGCTCTAAGGCGCTGACATTTGTTCTTTTGAAACAAGAACATGCCAGCGCCCTTTTTTTCACATTATGTCCGCATCAAAGGAGCAAATAAGCCTATCAGAGGACATGCAATCCCTATGCCGCACCAAAGGGCCGACCAACGTCTCTCATGCCTTTGCATAACCGGAGCATAAAAGATTCTTGGATTTTCCGGAGCATAATAAAGCTTCACTTTTCTTCCCTCCGTTACCAGGCAAACATGATATCCCTTAGGGGATGTGACTTTATATGTTTCCTTCCCAACCTGAAATTCATACTCGGGAAAATAACTCTTTTTTCCTGAACGTACTCTTTTGCCTCTGGACGCCACAGTGGCAGTAGTCCATGCAGTAGCGCATTTGCGTTCCTCCAACACATGATATTCCATGGCCATTCCGATTCCAAAGAAAATCAACGGAACAACTGCAAATGCAGCGTCCTCCAGAGAGCGCCCTTCCATTCCTGTCGCAGATTGGAAAACAATAACTCCAGCAAACACCAGGCATAAGACAGGCCAGAGAATCGCCGCTCCTCTCCATCTTTTTTGTGCAGAATTAAGTTCTGATTTCATATATTTTTCCTTTCACATCCATAGGGATTCCGCTATACCTGTTGTAAAATCTGAAATTCAATTTCCTTTCGATCTTCCTCCGACAGCTCCGGGAAATACTCGGGAATCTCGTCTATGGCAATTTTCCCTTTTTGTATCATGAAAATTGCCTTGTTTTTAGCTGTTTCCTGCTTAATATCATTCTCAAAAGCCTTGTAAATCTGTTCATCATCAAATAATGTCATCATTATATCTACAACCTCCTTTTCCCTGCTTTCCAGATACTCCTTCAACACATTCCTGTCCTTGCAGATACGGATTGTTTCTGTGACCGCGTCTCTGGTATTGCCATAGCATTTTCTCTGCTCTTGATATACCTTGCAGAAAATAATATACTGCCCGATAATGTCCCCTTCATTCTCCTGATATAAGACTTTCATTTCCGCATCAATAGAAATTCTGGCTCCATTAAAAAAATCCTTTGACAACGATATTATATCCGGAATTGTTTTTCTTTCCCCTGTAAATATAACATACAGTTCCGGCTTTGGCATCTTTACCTTTTTGCTTCTATACAGGTTCTGCTTCGTCCTCCTAAAATAATCATGATATGTCTGCATTAGATACATCAGCGCACGAATAATAATATTCATAGTCCATGTTGACTGACTCTCCACCAACACCATGAGCCTGTCGCCTACAGAGAATCCCAGATCATTATAATCTGCATCCACCAAGACATGCTTGAGTGTGATATCTGCAATTTCATCCTCTGTAACCTCTCCATCCTCCGGATGCAGGGCTTTATATAATTGAAGCAGATATTTTTTCTCTTGAAACAGGTTCGTGAACACACTGTCTCGTATCTTTCGTTTCGGTGTGCCTTCTGCCATCCCATTACCCCTTCTTGGTATACTCGTATAAGATATACTACTTTTTCTATACTATATTTATTATACAAAAAGTTTCTCCTACTTACAATAAAATCCCCATGAAATTTTTAGGAGAGGATATCAAAAGATATCCTCTCCTTTTGTCCGATTATAAAAACGACTGTTGGTGAGCAAGCTCCCCCACAGCCGTTCCCGTTGCCGGACTCACCCGGCTCGTAGCTATAAAAAATCGGGGTGACAGGATTCGAACCTGCGACCTCCTGGTCCCAAACCAGGCGCTCTAGCCAAGCTGAGCCACACCCCGCGCTTCTAATTCCACAGCAACACCGTGAAACGAATATAATTATAGTCTATAAGTCTCCGATTGTCAACCTCTTTTTTCATTTTTCCCTATTTTTTACGTCTAACAATTACTCCAAATATTCCAAGCTGAAACGCGCTTCACCACATTCGTCCAACTCCATCACAATATAAGAGGGTTTTCGCCCTTCCTGCCGTGGAAAGGAAAGGCTTCCGGGGTTCAATACAATCACATGTTTTCCATAATCAATGATTGGGCGATGGGTATGTCCGAACATCACAATATCAAATCCACGCCCCTCTGCTTCCCGCCGAATCTCCCTGATTCCTGTGGAAACATAATAATAATGTCCATGGGTAAGCAAAACTTGATAATTCCCAATTTGAAGCTCTTTCTCCCGCTCTAAGCCAGAAAAAAAATCATTATTACCTGCTACCATCTCTGTAGGGCACTGGGCCAAACGTAAAATCTCCTCTTCCCCGCCCTCCACATCCCCCAAATGGAGTAAAAGATCAATGGGAGACACTCGGTCCAATACTTGTTTTAAATTGTAATGTCTTCCGTGAGTATCACTGATAATCAAAATCTTCATTCTATGCCTGCTTTCTTCAATTCTTCCTTCATTGCCCGCAGCGCCTTTCCTCTGTGGCTTAACTCGTTTTTCTGCTGGACGCTAAGTTCCGCTGAAGAGCAGTCATATTCTGGCAAATAAAAAATCGGATCGTATCCAAAGCCATTTTCTCCTGCAGGAACAAACCCAATATATCCCTCCATGGTTTCTCTGGTAACCAATACCCTTCCATCCGGAAGCGCCGCAGCAATGGCACAGACAAAGCGGGCCGTCCTTTGCGCCTGCTCTACTCCGGAAAGCCGATCCAAAATCATTTGATTCTTGATTTCATAAGGCGTATCCTCTCCTGCATAACGGGCAGAATAAACGCCCGGTTCTTTATTCAAGTAATCTACCTCCAGCCCGGAATCATCTGCCAGAACTAAAACCTGCGCCCTTGTGGCTACTGCTTTCGCCTTTATCATTGCATTTTCTTCAAATGTAGCGCCATTTTCCTCAATGAGAACATCTATCCCCGCTTCCTTCATGGAAATAATCTCCACTCCCGGCTCCCCTAAAATAGTCCTGATTTCTTTCAGCTTTCCCTCATTCTGGGTTGCAAAAATCATCTTCCTTTTCATTAAAATCCTTCCTCCAATGCTCGTACAATTCCATTATAAATTCCTTGGGCCAACACCTTCTGATACTCCACGGTATTTAGCTTCGCCAATTCTGCTTCATTTGTCATAAATCCAACTTCCACCAATGCTACCGGCACCTGGCTGGTGCGGATAATATAAATACTGTTACCCTTCGTCAAGCCCAAATCTCTGCTTCCTGATACAGCCAAAGTTTCTTCCAGACAAATCTGGGCAAGCGTCTTAGAGGACAAACCCTCCGCCGGCTTTTTTTCATCATACATCACTTCTGTCCCATTGTAATCCGACATAGTCCCATCCTGAGTTGCATTGCTATGAATGCTGATAAACAAATTCGCATGGGTTTTATTGGCAAGCTGAACTCGTTTATCCAAACTGATATCTTCATCTTCTGTCCTAGTATAATATACCTTCCAGTTGGGATGTCTGTCCAAAAATGCCTTCAATTCCAGAAGAACCGCTAAATTTAAATCCTTCTCCTGTATTCCCATTTTAATGGCTCCCGGCTGCCCGCCGCCATGACCTGCGTCAATTACCAGCACTTTTTCATATAATTCCCTTGGAGGAACAAAATCAAGATACAGCCAGCCGTCTTTCACTTCCGACTGCACCTCATACACCTCATCTGTAGTAATCTCAATGACGCCTGCGCTTTTCTCACTTCCCAATATTAAATTATCAATATGATCGCTGCTGCCCAAAAGAGAGTGACTGCTAAAATAATCCATTCCAATATCCGGAATCGTAATCACTATGGTTTGCGTCAGCGCATCGCTTTTCATTTTAATGCGTTCTTGTGTCATTCCTTCCGGAAGCTCGATTCTCATATGATGCTCTGGCATTTCTCCTTTGTCCCCGCCCTGGGTTGTATAATAATCCATTAACGATAGGGCCGGCTGATCTGACTTCTCATACTCTTGGCTGTTTGCCCCCTCCGCCAGCCACATTGCCGTTAAAATAACCGCCAAGGATAAAACGCCCATAGCCAGGGCAGAGCATTTTTTTATTATCTTTTCCATGTATCATTCCTTACTGTCGGTTCTTACTGTATACTTTCAGGCATAGATTACTTTCCTGGGTTTCTTCCAAGCTCTCCCAGCGCTCTCCGGAAGAACTGATATAACTCTCACCATCAGAAATATCTGCCACGCTGGTAAACTCATCCCCATTAAACTCTATCGCCAAAGGTTTTTCCGTACCGGGAGTGGAAATACGCAGGATAATTCCATAACGTTCCCCCTCTTCTACCATCACAGGCGCGTCAAAGTCAATCGTATAATATCCGGCATTTCCCAGCTTCCCTTTTGCCACAAGCTGCCGCTCCTTTAAGGAATCCGTATCTTCAAAATCTTTCACCACAAAAAGCTCATACTCCGTGTCTTTCCCTAAAGCATAAAATCCTGCTGCACAAAGCTCCTGGCTCCCGGAAGCTGTATATATATTTGCTCCGTAAATACTTTCTCTGCCATATCCTAACTGTCCTACCCATCCGCAAAGATCCGACTGATAAATATGGTCATAATTATCCACATCTTCAATTCCTGTGTACACCAAATTATGGCTTCCAATGTTTACATCGTAATAGGAAATATAAAAAATTCCTTCTTTCCCAAATTCATCGCCCCAGCTGTTCTGACAGATAAACGCTCCGTCTCCTTCCAGCTCCATGCTAAAATTCTCTTTGGCATAATTATCGTCCCAGCCTATAATCAATACGTCGTGATTGGGCTTTTCCGTTCCCAGGTAGCAATAACTGGCCGTATCGGAATTATAATAGCTGGTATCCATGCCAACATCCTCCATGGCGCTGTAAATGGAAGTCTGCACCCCTCCGTAACGAAATACAGCCTCCTTTATTTTCTCATAATCCTTCAGCTCTATAATCTGAATCTCCTGCACATGTTTCCGGGGATGTAATCCGTCCGGAGATTCATCGTCGCCATAGGGATCCTCTTCTTCATACACCGGGCCCTGCCATGCTGTGAGGTATGCCATTCCCATGGCATAATTTCCTCCATCTGTTTTTTCCAGGAAAAAACTATTCTTCTTCGACATATGGTCTGGGGAAAATTCCATTTCCTCCTCCGGCAACATTGCCGATTCCATAGCAGACAGCGCTGCAAAAGCCCAGCAAGTTCCAAAGGCCCCCTGATTCTTCACCCGGGGCACACGCTGTTTTTCCCGCAAGTCATAATTGGGAGGCAAAATACTCTCCCCCACCGCGTCATTTAATGCAATCGCCTGATTCTGCTCTACATCCCATTGATACGAAAAATCCAGTAATTCCGATACCGTATCCGCCGGAACATAATAGTTTCCATCAACGTAAGTCATAGAAGAAACAATATTCCTCTTCTTTCTGTTGACGATAACAGAAGGCTCTCCCAATAAAAAGGAAATCTCCTTTTCTCGTTTTTCAATCAAAAGCTCATCTTCCCCATAAATATGAGCGCTGCAATTAAATCCTTCCCTTAATAAAGAAACCGGCAGCATCAGGGACAAATTCTCATCCATATAAATTCCGGTCTGTTTACTGCTAACCTCTCGATTATCTATGAAAACGGTAATTTCTTTCTCATTCACACTATCCGCAATCAGAGGACTCCAGATTTCCTTCTCAATCCTGGCGCCGCGAAAGCTGTCCACCTGCTCCAATCCTTTCACCGGATCGCTGATTCTTAAAGCCAGGCCAATCCCCAGAATTAAAAACATTACTACATATTTTTTTGAATCACGCACGTTATTCCTCATCTGTCTTGCACCGGCCGATTTCTCTTCGGCGGTTTCGGACCTAAAAATTGATAAAAATAGGTTTTTAGCATTCCATTGTATATTTTTCTGTTCTTATCTGCCTTACGTCCAATTTGACGTTCTGTATCTTCATAACTGGTAACCAGATAGGTGGACCAAGAATCCAGCCGTTTCATAGCCTGTCCAATCTCCTGGTAAAGCCGAGGCAGCTCTTCCTTCTCTTCCATCCGTTCCCCATAAGGAGGATTTGTAACTAGAAAACCATACTTCTTGGGATGATTCAGCAAAGACACCGGCCGCTGCTGAAAATGAATCAAATGCTCTACCCCCGCCCTTTTGGCATTATCTCTGGCCGCCTTTATAATAGCGTCATCCGCATCATACCCCTGAATATCCACTTGAATATCCAAATTTATCTGTTCTTTCGCCTCTTCCACAGCTTCCTGCCACAACTGTTCTGAAAGCAGGTTTGTCCATTTCATAGCCGTAAATTTTCGTTTCATACCTGGCGCAATCTGAGCCGCCATCATAGCAGCCTCAATGGGAAAGGTGCCGCTTCCGCAAAAAGGATCTAAAAAAATTCTGTCTTTTTTCCAGGGCGTCAACATAATCAGTGCGCAAGCCAATGTCTCAGAGATAGGCGCCTTGCCAACTAAGGTACGGTATCCTCTTTTATGTAATGATTCTCCTGTGACATCCAGCGCTACCGTCACTATGTCCTTCATTAAAAAAATCCGCAGCGGATAATCTGCACCCGTCTCCGGAAACCACTGTATATGGTAACTTTCTTTCATCCGCTCTACCATTGCTTTTTTTACAATAGACTGAATATCCGAAGGGCTAAATAACTTGCTCTTTACAGAGGATGCCTTTGCAACCCAAAACCTTCCGTCCTGGGGAATAAAATCCTCCCATGGGATCCCGCGAATACCCTCAAACAGCTCATCAAAAGATTCTGCCCTAAACTCTCCTGTCTTCAAAAGAATCCGCTCTGCCGAACGTAAAAACACATTTGCCCTGCAAAGAGCCTCTTCGTCTCCCTCAAAAGTTACCCTTCCATCTTCTACTTTCAGAATCTCATATCCCAAATCATAAATCTCCCGTTTCAGAACAGACTCCAAGCCAAAATGGCAGGGCGCTATTATTTCAAATCGATTCATATTTATTCTCCACACGCTATTCTATCATTAAAAAAGAAAACCGTCTATTTTAAAATCCGGTTCCGTCAAAAACCTCTGAATATTTCTACTTTTACATTATAGCTTATCAGAACTTGCAGTGCAAGTTTCGATTCATATTATTTCTCCATTTTCTTTTACGCTATTTTCCCCTCAGTTTACAGAAGCATATATAGTCCCGTAAGCTGAGGGGATTCAGAGGTCTCCATTTTCCATTATGTTCACGGCTATATTGCGTCTGAAAAAGAAATCTCCGAATCTGAATCATTTAGTCTAAGTGCCGTTCCTGCCATGCCCGGATTCCCCCAACCACTGTATATACACGAAATCCTTCCTGGCTTAATTCTTTCGCCGCCATCAGGCTGCTGCCGCCTCGTTCACAATATAAAATATAGGTCATATTTTTAGAAAGGTATTGCTTATATTCCTGCAAATCATCATAGGGTATGTTTCTTGCCCCTTCCAAATGATACAAATCATATTCTTCCCTAGTACGTAAGTCAATCAGGCTGGTTCCCGGCCTTCCCAGGTAATTTTCTATTTCTTTTACGCTAATTGACTGAAAATTCATACATTCACCTCCTTGTAACGATATAAAAATGTGGGAGTTGACATCCTGTCCGGAGGGCTTTCTCTTATAGATAAATCCCAAACTTGACCACATCACAATCACACAGTCTTTTCTATAAGATAAAAAAGATTGCAGGAAGTATCCTGCAATCTTTCCTTAAGATATCTTATGCTTTTTTCTGCATATTGCAGCTTGTCTGCAACACGGTATGCTCTCTTTTGCAGATTATCTGCAGTTGCTTCCACTCTTATTGGAAGACTTATTCTGGCTGTTGTTATTCTGAGAATTGCTGTTCTGGGAAGAATTGTTCTGGCTGTTGCTGTTCTGAGAATAGCTATTCTGAGAGTAGCTGTTCTGAGCCTTATTCTGAGAATTGCTGTTCTGAGAATAGCTATTGGTGCCGTTATTCGCATTTGTACTTTTGTTTTGAGAATTCGTATTCTTTGCCATAATTGATTTTGCCTCCTAAAATTTTTACTGCTTGTTACCGCACCATTATTATTTGAAATTTTTTATTTTTTATTCATTACTTTTTCGTTGCTTTTTTTTCAAAAGTGTATTATAATGTCACTGTAAAAAGAATTTCCCCTTCAGAGATTCTTTTTATAAGTTATACCCCTTATTAATTATTTATACTCCCCTCATAAGAAAGACCATTGGGAAACCAATGGTCTTTCTTTCATTTTTAAAAAGTATTCTATAAATCGTAGAAATCTCTGTTATCCTGCAATTCTTTTGTTATTTCTCCTCCTTTTTTCCGATACCTTTCATACAATGCTTCTATTCTGCGGATGCTGCGCTCATTGGCAACGTCAAACCTTTGAAATACTTCCTGATACATGGGATTAATCCGCAATGTCTGTCGGATATTTTTTGAAAAAGGACAATATTTCAGGAACAAATCCCGGGCCACTTTATTCAAGCGGAAGCTTCCCTTTGCTTCATAATTGATCCAGCTTTGATAGTCTTTTACATAAACCTCTCGGAAATTATTTTTCGCTTTGTATAAAGCATTTTTTATCTTTTCCTTTGCATCTGCAGACAGTTCGTGATTTTTACGATAATATTGAATGTAATCGCTGTATTCTGACGTCAGAGAAGGCTCTGTCACATCATTCCAGCGAACTCCCTGAATTTTTCGGCAGATCTCCCAACGATATCTTCCCGCAGATTCAATCATAATCTCCATAACATCCGTCGCGCACAATACCGGTAACATAAACCGGGCCGGCGTATCCTTCCGAACCCCAGAAGTTTCCTGCCACATCATACCGCGGCTTCCAGTATTCGGCATTAAAATGATACTTGGCAATACTTCTTTTTCTATCATTTCCATATTGATATCCCGATCCGGATCCGAAAAAACTACCTTCCGATAGAAAATGGAATAATCAATACTTCTGATATAATTCAATGATGAATTGATTTTTTCTGCCGTTACCAACATATTCTCAATAGAGTTAATCACATCATCCTCACAAAGAACCGGACAGAAAGAAGAAATTTTACCATACGTCATCTTACCATTAGAAGTAAGCATATTTTCAATTTCAAACTTGACTTTTTCCCAATTATCATTTAGAAGACGTTTCATATCCTCTTCTCTAATATCCCCGCTCCTCTTTTGCTCCTGAAGATAAGCCGGATAATCTAAATCAAATTCATTACGAGAAGGTTCATTTTCTCCTTTATATATGCTCATCAACCATTCATAAATGGTAAATACATTAGGCGCCTTGCACAAATATAACTTTGAGGTAAGATCATATAAACTCTTAGTCGCTTCCTCACTTGCCAATTCAGCGTCCACAAAGCCAAAATTCAAAAACATACGGATTCCGTTGGTCAACTTTGCTCCATCCACGATCTTATGGAATACCTGAGTGTAGATCTCATAATAGCTTTTACTAATTCTTCTCCGCAGCACTCGCGTTTCATCCGTAACGGAAAAACGATCCGGCAGTTGTTTATAGGCGGTAATATCCGCGCAAAACTGCTTGCCTTTTTCTTCGTCATATTCTGCAAATGCCAAAATCTGCTCCAAAAAATTATCCTGAAAGGGATCCTCTTCGGCACGAGACTCTTCTTCTAAAAGATCAGCCTCTTCCTGTTCTTGGTTCGTAAAATCATAATTCTTATATTTGTTTATAATTGCACTCAAAGAAGCTTCCTCATATAATTGGCTTCTCTGAGCAAACTCCATAATCTTATCCATAGATTCTTTCAGGGGTGTAATGTCCATTCCCTCTGTGGAAACTTTTACTGCCAATTCAAAATACTTCTGGAGCAAATTCTCTTCTTTTACGCTAACCAAAAGCTCTTTTTGCAGCGCCAGATACTCCCGCATATCTTCAACCAGGCTCAAGGTCTTTTGCATCCATTCCGCGCTATTTAAAATCTCACCAACTCCCAAATCAACATCCCGCTTCAGGAATTCTTCTACTTCTTTTAGATTTTTGCTCGCCATCTTTTTGTAGAAATTTACCATGCATTTATCAATTTTATTTTTTTCCACAAAGGGCTTTGCCAGTTCCATCCGGACAAAGGGATGGACATTTACCTGGTACATATTCGAAAATTGCTCATATTTCTGGAACATTCCCATTAAAAATGTATAATACATTTGTGCCCGCCCCAGGTATTCTTCATATCTCCGCAAAAAGAAAAACGCCCTTCGCATAGCCGCCATAAAAAATACGCTGACATATTTACTTTCTACTGCAAATATTTTTGCAAAATCCTCTGGTCCCGAATATTCACACTCATACAATACACAGTCTGTAATCGCCTTATAATTACATATATAGCTTTCTGAACTGCTTTCTAATATACCAACAATGCTCCCCGGTTCCAAATCCCATGAGGCGGTCTTATAGGACGCCTGACACGTACCTTGTAATAACACGTACAAGCTCTTTACCCGTTCTCCTCCTTGAATAAAAATGTCACCTTTCTCAATTTTCCTGGCTTTCATTTCTTTCTCCCTGCCTTTTCATTCTATTCTTATTCTATATAGCCTTGTAATAGAAAGCAAATATCACTTTCTATCATCAGATTTATGGTGGAAATACACCGTCTTTTATCCTCTTCGGCCGAATATTAGCGACAATGCCGTTAAAATTAAAACTACTCCTATCACTAACGGTAGTAAAAATGCAACTATACGCGCCACTACCACAATGACTAAAATCGCCAGCAGCATCATGACTATTTTCCCATACCAACTGTTCAGGCGAAACCTTCCAAACCGAATATCCCAGCCCTTATCCTTGGAATAATTAGCATGAAATCCTTTTTTCGTTGTCTGATTACTTTCCCTATATTCAGATGAATAGGAAGACTCCCAATACGCACCCTCACTATTTCCTTCCGTATCAATTAACGTCTTCGCAATCAATCTGGGGTTTCCCAGTTCTTCTAATACTTGTTGCTCCGTTTTTCCTTTTCGGGATTCTTCCATAATATATGTATCATAATAATGCAAATGTTCATTAATTCGCCCTTGGTTTATCTCTCCTTGAAGCGAAATCCTAAGTTCCTCTAAAAACTCCTGTCGTGTCATTTTTTTCTCCTTCACACTGAAGCGCCAACAATGATATTATTCTAACATAGTACACATATTTTTTCAATTTTCTTTTCCAAATCACGAAGATAATCTCTAGAAAAGTAAAAAATCCTTGAAAATAAAATATTCTCAAGGATTTTTCTGACGTGCGTGAGAGGATTCGAACCCCCGACACCTTGGTCCGTAGCCAAGTGCTCTATCCAGCTGAGCTACACACACATATTCATTTTTCAATGCCGGCGACCGGGATCGAACCGGTACTGTATCACTACAACAGGATTTTAAGTCCTGCGCGTCTGCCAGTTCCGCCACGCCGGCAGGAATGGGACCTATAGGGCTCGAACCTATGACCCTCTGCTTGTAAGGCAGATGCTC
>CAMNQH010000065.1 GCA_946549035.1 uncultured Lachnospiraceae bacterium
AACAGGACAGCTTTTATATCAATGATAAAATTGTACTGCGTACCCAGACCTCCCCGGTCCAGGTGCGGGTTATGGAAGAGGGAAAGCTTCCCATCCGTATGATTGCCCCAGGACGCGTATTCCGTTCCGATGAAGTGGACGCCACCCATTCCCCTTCCTTCCATCAGATTGAAGGATTGGTTATAGACAAAAATATTACCTTCGCAGATTTGAAAGGAACCCTGGCAGAATTCGCAAAACAATTATTCGGGGAAGATACCAAAGTAAAATTCCGCCCCCATCATTTCCCCTTCACAGAACCCAGCGCCGAGGTAGATGTAAGCTGCTTTAAATGCGGCGGAACAGGCTGCCGCTTCTGTAAAGGATCCGGCTGGATTGAAATCTTAGGCTGCGGCATGGTACACCCTCATGTCCTAGAAATGAGCGGCATCAACCCCGAAGAATACACCGGCTTCGCGTTCGGCGTAGGCTTAGAGCGCATCGCCCTCCTAAAATACGAAATCGACGACATGCGCCTCCTCTACGAAAACGACCTCCGCTTCCTAAAACAATTTTAGCGAGCAACAAACAGGACAGCCTTATCTTTGTATCACAGATGATGCAAATTCATTTGCACTCATCAGTGATAAAAAGATAAGAGGTATCCGGCGCCTGCCGGATACCCCAAGAGCCTCCGGCTCTTGAGGCTGTCCGTCGCCCCAGAATAATTAAGAAGCCCTTAACTCTTATGCCTGCCCGTCGCCCAAGAAAAGTAAGAAACCAAATGACTTCTTCCCCCTCCCCCACTCAAAACACAAAAAAAGGAGACAAACAACCAATGAACACATCATTATCATGGATAAAAGCCTATGTACCAGACCTAGAAACCACTCCCCAAGAATACACAGACGCAATGACCCTGTCCGGTTCCAAAGTGGAAGGCTACCAACGCTTAGACGAGGACCTGTCCCAAATCATCGTCGGCCAAATCCAAAAGATCGAAAAACACCCGGACGCCGACAAGCTGGTGGTCTGCCGAGTCAACATTGGAAAAGACGCCCCCATTCAAATCGTAACCGGGGCCTCTAACATCAAAGAAGGAGATAAAGTTCCCGTAGTATTAGACGGCGGCCGCGTAGCAGGAAGCCACGACGGAAAGATGACCCAGGGAGGCATTAAAATCAAGAAGGGAAAGCTGCGGGGCGTAGAGTCCAATGGTATGCTCTGCTCCATTGAAGAGCTTGGTTCCAGCCGCGACATGTATCCGGAGGCTCCGGAAAGCGGCATCTATATTTTTGAAGAAGATGTCGCAATCGGAGAAAGCGCCATTCATGCCCTGGGCCTGGACGATGTTATTTTTGAATATGAAATTACCTCAAACCGGGTAGACTGCTTCGGTGTTTTAGGCATCGCCAGGGAAGCGGCGGCTACCTTTGGAAAAGAATTTCATCCGCCTGTGGTAACACAAACAGGAAACGAAGAAGATGTAAATAACTATATCAAAGTGACCGTAGAAGATAAAGAGCTGTGCCCGCGCTATTGCGCCAGAGTTGTAAAAAATATTAAAATTGGCCCTTCCCCCAAATGGATGCAGCGCCGCCTTTCTTCCCAGGGAATCCGTCCCATTAACAATATGGTAGATATTACCAATTATGTGATGGAAGAGTACGGCCAGCCCATGCACGCATACGATTTGTCCACCATTGCGGGAAATGAGATTGTGGTGAGAAGAGCCAAAAAGGGAGAGAAATTTGTCACCTTAGACGGCCAGGAGCGCACCATGGACGATACAGTGCTTATGATTTGCGACGGAGAGAAGGCGGTAGGGATTGCCGGAATCATGGGCGGAGAAAATTCCATGATTACCGATGATGTAACCACCATGTTGTTTGAAGCGGCCTGTTTTGACGGAACTAATATCCGCCTTTCCAGTAAAAAAGTGGGGCTGCGTACCGACGCTTCCGGCAAATTTGAAAAAGGGCTGGATCCCAATAATGCCTTAGAAGCCATGAACCGGGCTTGCCAGTTAGTAGAAGAATTAGGAGCCGGAGAAGTGGTAGGAGGCGTTGTGGATGTATACGGCAAAACAAAAGAAGGAAGAAGCGTTCCCTTTGATGAGGAAAAAATTAACCGCCTGTTGGGAACGGATATTTCAAAAGAAACCATGTTGGGTTACTTTAAAAAACTGGATTTGGGATTTGACGAAAAAGCCAACGCAGTATTGGTTCCTTCCTGGAGGCAGGATCTTGTTTGCATGGCGGATTTGGCGGAAGAAGTAGCCAGATTTTATGGATACGACAACATCCCAACGACGCTGCCCACTGGAGAAGCCACTACGGGAATGCTGCCCTTTAAGCTGCGGGTAGAAGAGATCGCCCGGGAGATTGGAGAATTCTGCGGATTTTCCCAGGGTATGTCCTATTCCTTCGAAAGTCCCAAGGTGTTTGATAAGTTGCTTTTGTCTCAGGATTCCGAATTGCGGAAGGCAGTTACCATTTCCAATCCCTTGGGGGAGGATTTCAGCATTATGCGGACGATTTCCCTGAATGGAATGCTTACTTCGTTGTCCACCAATTATAACCGCAGAAATAAAAATGTACGGTTATACGAATTGGGAAATATTTATCTTCCCAAGCAGCTTCCTCTTACTGAACTTCCGGAAGAACGGATGCAGTTTACGCTGGGAATGTATGGAGACGGCGATTTTTATACCATGAAAGGCGTTGTGGAGGAATTTTTGGAAAAAGTGGGTCTGTTGGGAAAAGTCATCTATGATCCCAAGGCCGGGAAGCCGTTTCTCCATCCGGGCCGCCAGGCGGATATTTACTATGGAACAGCTCTGCTTGGCTATCTTGGGGAGCTTCACCCTCAGGTAGGGGATCACTATTCCATCAAAGACAGGGTATATGTGGCCGTGTTGGATATGCCGGAAGTGACAAAGCTTGCCACCTTCGGAAGGAAGTACCAGGGAATCGCAAAATACCCGGCCGTATCCCGGGATCTCAGTATGGTAATGCCAAAGCATATCCTGGCCGGAGAAGTGGAAAAAGTCTTTGATGAGAACGGAGGAAAGTATCTGGAAAATTACCAGTTATTTGACGTCTACGAAGGCTCCCAGATCAAGGCTGGATTTAAATCCCTGGCATACTCCATTACGTTCCGTGCAAAGGATAAGACGTTAGAAGAAGCAGATATCAGCGGGGCGATGGAGAAGATTTTAAAAGCTTTAGAAGACATGGGTGTTGAGCTTCGGAGCTAATCATCGCTTTTTTAGAAATTCATGTTTAATATCCCTGCGCTTGTTTCGGGCGTACAGGAAACTTAAGATACAGATAAAAAGTTTGAAAATTCTGTGAACTTTTTATCTGTATTTTATTGTATCAAAAAATAAGATGGTGTATAATAAGAGACAGGAAGGGAAGGGATGTCCGCAGAAGCATGAGAATGCTGGCGGATGTTTAGTAGAGGGAAGAGGTGTTTTTTGTGAAGAAAGGGATTACGGTATTTATTCTGGCGTTGCTTTTGATAATGGGAATAGAGGCTAAGGCATCATCGTTCCCTGTAGTTGATTCCGGAGCAGAGAAGGCGGTCGCAACAGATGTAAGGCCTGCTGGGAAAGGCGAGGATTTTAATGATATGGATATCGAGAGATATTCTATCGGCGAAACTGTGAACGGTGTGCTATGGGACTATGACTACCCAGATTTCTGGTTGTTCCGGTTGACATCAAGAAAAAAGGTTACGATGGAATGGAATGGAAATTTGTATCTGGAAGATGAAGAAGACGAGGATAGGGATGTCACTATCAGCCTTCATAAAGTAAAAAGTGATGAGTATGATGATTACGAATGTGTTAGATGCATTTTGGAAGAGAGCATATGGCTTGAGGAGGAATCTTCATATTCTAAAACATGTATTTTAGATGCAGGACTTTATATTATCCAAGTGGAAAACAATGGAAATATATCTGTGGATTATACAATCCGAACTAAGGACGTGACAGAATATGCCACATCCGTTTCAATCCCATCTAAGTTATACGTAGGAGCCGGGAAGCAGGAAAAGATAAAGGTCTCTAACGTCCTTCCCTCTGGAACCGTAGCGGACTTATCCTGGAAGAGCAGCAACAGCAGGATAGCAACCGTGGACCAGAACGGCAACGTAAAAGGCGTATCTTATGGAAGCTGTACCATTACCGCAACTTTGAAGAAAGCCAACAAGTCCTATACCTGTAAGGTCTATGTAGACGATCCGGTTTTTGGCAACAAGAACATCAAGCTGCTGAAGGGGCAGACAAAGACGGTTAAGGTAAAGAATACGTACCGAAAGGCATCTTATACCAGCAGTGATCCCCGCATTGCTTCGATTGGAAAGAACGATGGTAAGATCGTGGCAAAAAAGAAGGGGAAGGTAACCATAACAGCTAATGTAGAAGGAAAGAAAGTCACATGCAAAGTTCAGGTAGAAGACCCTAAGCTGAACGTCACAAAGAAGTCCATGGTGTCGGGGGACACCTTGCAGTTGAAGCTCTCGGGGACGACTCAAAAGATAAAATGGAGTACTTCTGCCGCCAGCAAAGCCACGGTATCCTCCAAAGGCCTGGTAACGGCCAAGAAAAAAGGGACGGTTAAGATCAGCGCCAAGGTCTCAGGCAAGACATTTACGTGTACGATTACTGTCAAAGAGACGAAGCTGAAAGATTCCAAGGTAAAGATGGCTGTAGGAAGCCAGAAAAAGCTAGACTGGAAATCAAAGGTTAAGAACGTCAAATGGTCTTCTGAAAACAAAAAGATCGCAACAGTAAACAGCAAGGGCGTCGTAACTGCCAAGAAAGCAGGAAAGACGAAGATTTATGCTAAAGTGGGGGACATCCGCTATATCTGCGTTGTGACTTGTGAAAAGCCAAAGCTCAGCAAGAGTACGCTTACCCTGCATCGGCCGAATTCTGCAACTCTGAAAGTGACCGGCACCACAATGAAGGTCAAATGGAAGTCCAGCAATAAAGATGTTGCTACAGTAAACAGTAAAGGCAAGGTGACTGCAAAGAAGGCGGGGAAGGTCACAATTACCGCTACCGTGGGCGGAAAAGAATTAAAATGCAAGGTTACAGTAAAAGGGATGAAGCCTAATATGAAAATCGCAGTGCCATATGAGACAGATTATAGTTTATGGTATTGTCCCCTTTATATAAAAAATAATGGAAGCAGTGCGGTGCGTGTCTATTCGCAAGGGTCTTATCATATCGGCAGCTATTCCAGCTTCAACCGAAATTTGAGGATGGTAAATTATGATAAAGCTTATAATGAGAATACCGTAGAATATATGGATTACATTGACATTCAGCCCGGGCAGGAGGCTTATCTGCTCTTCGAGGTGCAAGGAACCAGCACCTACTATTCGAATAGGAGTAAGATTCAATATCAATTCCAATACGATGGAAGTAATTATATTGGAACCGCCAGCTCCTATTACGGCCATTATTATTATTACCGATAGGAAAAGTGAAGCAAAAGAGCAGCATCTGTATTTGGTGCGTGAGCCAGATTTTAAGGCCGCAAACGGCCTGCTAAAAACAACAAGAAGGAACGACATAACATGAACGTAAAAGATTTTTATTATGATCTGCCCCAGGAGTTGATCGCCCAGGATCCCTTAAAGGATCGTTCCAGCTCCAGGCTCTTGATCTTAGAGAAGCAGACGGGGCAGATCCAGCACAGGCATTTTCAAGAGATTACTGAATATTTACGCCCTGGGGACTGCCTTGTGGTGAATAACACAAAAGTAATTCCGGCAAGGCTGATCGGTGAGAAAGAAGGAACCGGTGCCAAAATAGAGCTGCTGCTGTTAAAACGAAAAGAAAACGACATATGGGAGACCTTGGTGAAGCCCGGAAAAAAGGCGAAGCCCGGGACGGTGCTTTCCTTTGGGGGCGGCCTGTTAAAGGGAGAGATTGTGGAGGTTGTGGAGGATGGGAACCGGTTGGTTCAATTCCGGTATGAGGGGATTTTTGAAGAACTGCTGGATCAGCTTGGCCAGATGCCCCTGCCTCCCTACATCACCCATCCCCTGGAGGATAAGAACCGCTATCAGACGGTATATGCCAAATACGACGGATCGGCGGCGGCGCCCACGGCAGGTCTTCACTTTACCTCGAAGCTTTTGAAAGAGCTCCAAGATATGGGCGTAACGATTGCAGAGGTTACATTGCATGTAGGACTGGGAACATTTCGTCCTGTTAAGGTGGCGGATGTGATGGAACACCATATGCATTCGGAATATTATCAGATTACGGAAGAAGCGGCGGAGCTTATTAACCGTACCAAACAGGCAGGAGGCAGAATTATCTGCGTAGGGACCACAAGCTGCCGCACCATTGAATCTGCCGCTTCCCCCCAGGGAATTTTGAAGGCCTCCAAGGGCTGGACAGATATATTTATCTATCCTGGATATCAGTTTAAAATTTTGGATGGTTTGATCACAAATTTTCATCTGCCGGAATCCACGCTTTTGATGTTGGTGTCCGCATTGGCAGGCCGGGAACATATTTTGTCGGCATATCAAGAAGCAGTCCGTAAGAGCTATCGCTTCTTTAGTTTTGGGGATGCGATGTTCATTACAGATAAATGTAAGGAGGAATAGAACATGGAAGAAAGAAGACGCTGTAAACGACTTGCACTGGATGTGTCGCTGGAGCTGGAACGGCTGGATAAAGGCGGCATTACCACCTTAAAATATGTTCATGTTGAAGTATCGGATCTATCCAAAACAGGCATAGGCTTCCATTGTGAACAGGATCTGGAAGTAGGTAGTTTTTACAATGCAAAGCTGGAAATCTGGACAAAAGAGATTATTGATGCGATTTTAAAAATTGTCCGTAAGAAAGAAGGAGCGGATGGATTCCAATACGGGGGCTCCTTTGTAGGTATGACAGACCCAGACGCATTAAAGATTGAAATTTACCAGATGTTTGAAGAGGCCAGAAATGGAGAGTGAAATAAAAAGTATCATAATAAAAAAGCATGAATGTTTTGTTCATGCTTTTTTTTCTTCCCGTTCATGGACGATATAATGATGCTTCCGAAGCTGCTGTATGGCCTGTTCCATGGCATGATTTTCATAAAATTCAATTCGCAGCACTCCTTCCTGAAATTCCCGGTTGTGAATGATGCCGATGTTTTTAATGTTGATGCCGTTGGTTGCCAGAATGGTTGCGATGGTAGCAATTCCTCCGGCCTCGTCAATCAAATCGCAATAGATTTCATATATGGATGGAAGGGGACCGGATTTTTTGATAGGAAGAGAATCCCGATAGTCTTTCGCTTCCTGAAAAAATTTTAAAACCGTTGCTTGATTCTCAGAAGCGATTTCTTCCTTGAAACTTGTAAGAGATTGGAGAAAGGTTTCCAAAAGCAGTACAATTTGTTCTCGGTTTGTGCCGCAGATTTCCTGCCACATAACCGGAGAAGAAGAAGCGATTCTGGTAATGTCTTTAAAACCTCCCGCAGCAATACTTTTCATAGATTCCCTGTCATCATCCAGCTCCTTTACAAGATTTACCAGGCCGGAGGCCAGAATATGGGGAAGGTGGCTCACGGCGGCGGTGGAAAAATCGTGCTTTTCAGGCGTCATAAGGAAGGGAATGCAGCCTAAGGAAGCAATAAATTGCCGATATTCTTCCACCAGTTTGAGGGAAATATCATCATAAGTAATGATAAAATATGCGTTTTCAAACAGATAGGGAGTAGCGTTCTCATAACCGCTTTTTTCAGAACCGGCCATAGGATGGCCGCCGATAAACCAGGAGGACAGCCCTCTGGATTGGATATCCTTGTGTATGGAGGATTTGACGCTTCCCGTATCGGACAGGATGCAGCCCTCGTGTAAAAATGGGGCAAGCTG
Source organism: uncultured Lachnospiraceae bacterium (assembly GCA_946549035.1). Taxonomy (GTDB): domain Bacteria; phylum Bacillota; class Clostridia; order Lachnospirales; family Lachnospiraceae; genus 14-2. The sequence continues at coordinate 7,879 of CAMNQH010000065.1, forward strand.
CTCCAAAAAAGATTCATTTTTTTGAACCGGGGCGCATAAAAAAATATAGCGGCAATTGGAGAATTCTGGGGTTACTGCCAGCGTTCCCTTGGTAATTACATGCTCTTTTAGCGCCTTTGTTAGGCTTTCCTCGTCTGAATCGCAGGCCAGAATCTGGGTGCGGGGATGAATACGGCGGATGGTTTTGGCCAGTGTTCCGCCGATTAAGCCCAAACCAATAATGCCGATACATTCCGGCGGGGCAAAAGGGATATCAGTTTTCATGAAAGCTTCCTCCCGGATAAAGAGACATAGGGCCTTAATTCTGACATTAAGGCATCAAACTGAGAGAAGTTTAAGGATTGTGGGCCATCTGATAAAGCCTTTGCCGGGTCATTATGTACCTCAATCATCAGGCCGTCCGCTCCGCAGGCCACAGAAGCTTTTGCCAGAGGGTTTACATAGTTTCGAACGCCGGTAGCATGGCTGGGATCTACAATCACCGGAAGATGGGTTTTCTCCTTTAGAACGCATACGGCGCTGAGATCTAAGGTATTGCGGGTGGCGGTTTCAAAGGTGCGGATTCCCCGCTCGCAGAGTACCACATGTTCATTGCCTTCGGACATGATATATTCCGCGGCATTTAACCATTCGTCAATGGTAGCGGAAAGTCCCCGCTTTAAAAGTACCGGAAGCCCGCTTTTGCCAGCTTCCTTGAGAAGCTCAAAGTTTTGCATATTCCGGGCGCCGATTTGGAGCATGTCCACATATTGCTCCGCCAACGCAATGGCGTGGGCGCTGGTAACTTCACAAATAGTGGCCAGTCCCGTTTCCTGGGAAGCAGTTTTTAAAAATTTCAGTCCCTCCTCCTCTAATCCCTGAAAAGAATAGGGGGAGGTTCTTGGTTTGAACGCGCCGCCCCGAAGCATGGAAGCTCCTGCTTTTTTTACGGCATGGGCGATGGAGATCAGTTGTTCTTCCGTCTCTACGGCGCATGGGCCGGCCATTACAGTTATGGTATCCGGACCGATGGATGTATGTTTTACAGAAAACCCAGAGGGCAGGGGATGAAATTTACGGTTGGACAGCTTGTAGCTTTCCGTAATGGAAACGATTTTTTCCACCGAGGGATTGAGCTGGATAGCGCAAGTGTCTAATTGGGCCTTGTCGCCTACTACGCCTAGAATTGTGACTTCCTTGCCCTGGGAAAGATGAACAGTAAGCCCGCATGTTTCAATGATGGACGCGACTTGGCTGATGGACTCCTGGGGAGCATTGGGCTTCATAACGATAATCATAACATCATACCTCTTCTTTAAATTAATGTAAGCTTTATCATACCTTGTTTTCAAAAAAAAGTCAATGCTTCGTCGCGTTGAAGCGTGAAAGAAAGTTTTCTTGTAAAAAATGAATAAAAGAGTTGTAAATATACTGGATTTTTAGTACAATATATACACCGTATAAAAAACAGCATTGGAGGAATTCGTATGAACGTTTATACAACTGACAAAATCAGAAATGTGGTCCTGCTGGGACACGGCGGCTGTGGAAAGACAACTCTGGTGGAAGCTATGGCATATCTGTCCGGCATTACCACCAGAATGGGAAAAGTGACAGACGGGAATACCATCAGCGATTACGACAAAGAAGAGACGAAGCGTCTTTTTTCTGTTAATACTTCCGTAGTTCCCATTATCTGGGAGGATACGAAGATTAATATATTAGATACGCCGGGATATTTCGGGTTCGTAGGAGAAGTTGAGGAAGCAGCCAGCGTTGCTGACGCTGCGATTATTGTAGTATCCGGAAAGGCCGGTATCGAGGTAGGAACCCAGAAGTCCTGGGAGATCTGTGAGAGATATAAGCTTCCAAGAATGTTTTTTGTAACAGATATGGATGTGGACAATGCCAGCTACCGCCAGGTGGTGGAGGATCTCCAGGAGATGTACGGCAAGCGTATTGCGCCCTTCCATTTCCCCATCCGTGAAAATGAAAAATTCGTAGGCTATGTAAACGTAGTGGCTCAGACAGCCAATCGCTGGGACGACAAGGGCCAGGTAAAAGAGATTGAGATGCCGGATTATTCCCAGGAATATTTGGAAAAATACCGGGAAGTTTTAATGGAGACAGTGGCGGAGACCAGTGAAGAATATATGGACCGTTATTTCGGAGGAGAGGAATTTTCCGAATTTGAGATTCGTACAGCTCTTCGTACTAATGTGGTAGACGGCAGCATCGTGCCTACTTCCATGGGCTCCAGCGTTCTGGTACAAGGTATTTATACTCTATTGGATGATATTGTAAAATATCTGCCAAGCCCGGAGAAGCGTCCCTGCAGCGGCGTAAACTTAAAGACAAATGAAGTTTTTGCCGGGGATTATGATATATCCAAGCCAAAGTCCGCTTATATCTTTAAGACCATTGTAGATCCTTTTATCGGGAAATATTCTCTGATTAAAGTGAACTCCGGTGTGATCAAGTCGGACGACGTATTACATAATCCAGAAAAGGATATGGACGATAAAATCGGCAAGGTCTATGTGATCCGGGGAAATAAGACGGAAGAAGTGCCGGAGCTTCATGCCGGGGATATCGGAGCCTTGGCGAAGCTGAACAAGGTAGGAACCAGAGATACCCTTTCCACCAAAGCCAATCCTATTGTCTATGGCAAGACCCAGATTTCCACTCCCTATACTTATATGCGCTATAAGGCAAAGAACAAGGGGGATGAAGATAAGATTTCCCAGGCGTTCCAGAAACTGATGCAGGAGGATCTTACCTTAAAGATTGTCAATGACAGCGCCAACAGCCAGACGCTGGTATACGGCATTGGAGATCAGCATATTGAAGTGGCGGTAAGCAAGCTTTTGGAGAAATACAAGGTAGATGTGGAATTAAGCAGACCTAAGGTGGCGTTTAAGGAGACCATCCGCAAGAAAGCGGACATTGAATACAAATATAAAAAGCAGACCGGCGGACATGGACAGTACGGCCATGTAAAAATGACCTTTGAACCTTCCGGAGATTTGGAACAGGCTTATGTCTTTGAACAAAGCGTAGTAGGAGGAGCCGTTCCTAAGAATTACTTCCCGGCGGTGGAAAAAGGAATTCAGGAAGCCGTATTGGCAGGACCCATGGCAGCCTATCCCGTTGTGGGCGTAAAGGCCGTATTGTACGACGGTTCCTATCATCCGGTAGATTCCTCGGAAATGGCATTTAAGACGGCTGCCCGCCAGGCATTTAAAAAAGGCTTTATGGAGGCTTCTCCCGTGCTGTTAGAGCCCATTGTCACCATGAAGGTTGTGGTATACGATAAGCATACCGGGGATGTGATGGGAGATTTAAATAAGCGCAGAGGCCGGGTACTTGGTATGAATCCTGTAGAAGGCGGCAAGACAGAAGTAGTAGCCGACGTGCCTGTAATGGAAATCTACGGCTATATGACGGATCTTCGTTCCATGACCGGCGGCAGCGGTAATTTCTCCTATGAATTTGCCCGCTACGAGCAGGCTCCCAGCGACATCCAGGAGAAGGAAGTTGCTGCAAGAATGAATAAGCTGGATAAGGGCGAAGATTAAGCCTTCGTCTGGTTAGAATAACATATGCTCTGAATGGCTTTGCAATCATGTATGTTTTATGGTTGCAAGGACATTTGGAGCATATTTTTTTATCTTATTGGAAAAAACTTGATCCTATAACGTGTAAAAGGGATTTAGAGGAGTAAAAGCGTACTTGCTGCCCCTATTCTCCAAAACGGAGAAGGATTCTTCCCCTTGGAGGTTGCATTGGGAGGCCATAAGAAGATACACTTTTTCTGAGGCGTCAGTATGGTAAGGAGGTTCTTGATGGATCAAATAAAGATTGGAAAATTTATTGCGGATAGAAGAAAAGCCCAGGGGTTGACACAGAAGCAGCTGGCAGATCAGCTCAATGTGACGGATAAGACCATTTCCAAGTGGGAGACCGGAATGAGACTGCCGGATGCGTCTATGCTTTTAAATCTTGGAGCTGCTTTAAAAGTCGATATCAATGAACTTTTGGCAGGAGAAAAATTTTCTTCCCAGGAATTTTCCCAGGAGTATATTCAAACGTCAGAACGCAACATTCTGGGATTGGTTCGTAAATTGGATGATCTGGAGCCTAGAGGGAGAAGCAAAACCATTGGTATGGCGGCGGGCGCTTTCTTAACAGGGATGGCGCTGCTGTATCTGTTTGTCTTTTCCCTGCCTGGAGGGAGAGTTATGGACCTACTTGATTTTCCCACATTGTGCTATTTGCTGGGGGTGAAGTTTATGATTATCTCCATTTCCGGCTGGTTTCACGATTATCTAAATGCGTGGAAAGCTTGTATCCCCCAAAAAAGATTGTCCATGGAAGAAGCAAAACGAGCCATACAGGCGGTACAATACGCCGGGACGCTAACACTGACGCTGGGATGTCTCATTTCTTTTTTGGGTTTATTTTCCATACTAAATTACATGAGGGATACTAGTGTATTATGGCCGTCCCTTGCACAAAGCGTATTGCCGTTCCTTTATGGGGCATTGGAAAAAACGGTTTATGTGATTTTGGAGTTTCGGATGAAACGGATGAGCTGATATGAACATTAGAAAAGGGGGAAGGAGATTCGTATGAAAAAGCTGCTTGAGGTGAAACATCTGGTGAAAAAATATGGGGAGGGCGCAAGAGCGTGCCGCGTAATAAGCGACATAGATCTGGAGGTTGAAGCAGGGGACTTTGTGGTACTTATGGGGGCTTCCGGCTCCGGGAAAACAAGTCTTTTGCATCTGCTTGCCGGTATTGACATTCCTGATGAAGGAAGGATTCAATACATGCAGACAGATGACCTTGGCCATATGGGGGAATCGGCAAGGGCAATGTTCAGGCGTAAGAATATAGGAATCGTATTTCAGCAGCAGTGCCTGATTCCGGATCTTACGGTTTATGAAAACATTATGCTTCCAGTAATGTTGAATAGAAACAAAAGGGGAAACAGAAAAATGAAAGATACGATTCTAACCTTGTGTAAGCAGTTCGGTTTAGGAGAACATGTCAAAAAATATCCCGCCCAGTTATCCGGAGGACAGCAGCAGCGCACCGCCATATTGCGGGCAGTGATGAACAGTCCCTCGCTCCTGTTGTGCGACGAACCTACAGGAAGCTTGAATTCGGCCCAGTCCAAAATTGTCATGGCTCTTTTAACCAAGCTGAATCAGAAGGGACAGACGATTGTTTTAGTGACCCATGACAGGAAGGTGGCGGTGAGAGGCAAACGAGTGCTTTATATCGAGGACGGCCGTGTGGCAGGGGAGTTAAAATTTCCAGAGGACGGACAGGTAAAACTCAAAGAAGCGGAGCTGACCCGCTTTTTGCAGCAGAGGGGGTGGTGATTTGCGAGGAGTTTTGATGTGCGCTCTGGGAAAGCTCCAGAGGAAAAAAATCTCCAATTTGCTTTTGGGGATCTGTATTGTGATTACGGCGGCGCTATTGGTAAATGCTTTGATTCTGCTGCGAGAGCTGAACGCAATATTTGACAGAGCCTATGAAGCAATGGACGGCCCGCAGATGTGTTTTTTGTGGAACCGTAAAATGATTTCCATAGATGACGTTGGCCAATACCTGGAGGGACTGCAGGAGGAGTTTACATATCAAATCACGGAACACACAAAGACCATTGATTATATAGAAAAAAACGGAGTGAAGCTGAGCAACGGCATTTTGCTGGAGCTTCCCGAAACGGTAGAGAGCCCTATGCTTTCTCCTAAAATACTGGACAGGGAAAACATAAAAATGCCAGGCCAGAATGAAATATGGGTTACCGCAAAAATGGCACGTATTCTGGATGTAAAGACAGGAGATACCGTAGTATTGCAATTAGCAGATCAGGCTGTGGCGGTAAGGGTTGCAGACATTGTGGCGGATCCTGTTTTTGGCGGCGGCAGTACCAATGTATATCGGATGTGGTGCGGCTTTGGACGGCTGCGGGAGTTTCCTTTCGCAGAAAACAATGTGGTAAGCTACCTGGAAATTCAATTTAAGGAATATACCTCTCAAAGAGAGCAACAATTTATCCAGGATGCGGAGACATATTTTCACATACCCTTAGGAGAAGCAGTTTATACTTACGACAGAATAAAAGGAAGCTACACGGCTCTTTCTCAAATAACGGGCGCGGCTTTGTGCTTTGTGAGCGTTATTTTAGCCGCTACAGTCATTGCGCTGATGCTGTTTTTAATCCGAAGCGATTTGGAGGAAGACGTCAAAACGATTGGCATATACAAATCGTTGGGAATGAGAGGAGGACAGATTGCAGGGATCTACCTTGTCTGCTACGGAATCATCGGTTTTTTTGGAGCAGCTTTAGGAAGCGTTCTCGGCGGAGCATTGAGTAAGGGCGTGATCCAAAAAATTCTTGGAGATTTGGGGATCTATACAGTTTCCTTTGAGCGAGTAGGGGGTTATCAGCTTCTTACCGGAATTCTTGTACTGACTGCAATCATTACCCTTTGTTTTCTTTGCGTATTTAAAGTACGAAAGCTGAATACTTCTTATGCAATCCGAACCGGCTTTTGGCAGACAAAGGAACGAGGCCATAGAAAGCCTGGGGAACTAAATGAGTGGCAGGGCTCCTTTGAATTGTATTATGCCGTCAGAGGCGTACAGGGTAAAAAACTGCGGTA
>CAMNQH010000066.1 GCA_946549035.1 uncultured Lachnospiraceae bacterium
TTTTTTCACAGAAAAGGAGCTGCGCACTAATTGCTTAGTGCGACACCCCCTTTTTATGTTTATCAAAGGAAAACAATACGTTTTGAAACCATTTAGAAATAATAAAAGACAATTACAGAGAAAAGAAAAACTTCCTGATACATGTTTTTACATTGTATCAGGAAGTTTTCTTTATTATTAGATTCCATTTAAAGGCTGCGCCCATCCAGCACAGCTTCCATAAGCGCGCCTTTTTTATATACCAATTTCAGGGAAAAGAAAGGGGCCTCCTGGGCAAGGAGCCGGAAAAATATTTTATCTCCCTCCCAAAGTTCCAGCTGCTCTAAATCTTTCTTGGGAACCCACTCCAGATGTCCTTCTTCACATTCCTTGAGCTCCCCTTCAAAGCCGTCCGCCGTATACAAGCACATATATTCCACCGGATATTCGTCGCAAATAAAGGTAACAATCCCGCGAAACCGAAAAGAAGTTAAAGTAAGGCCTGTTTCTTCCCAGACCTCCCGGCGAAGGCAATCCTCCGGACTTTCCCCTGTTTCAAAATGACCGCCGACTCCAATCCATTTATCTTTATTTACATCGTTCTTTTTCACCGTACGATGCAGCATCAAATATTGATCTTCCCGTTCTATATAACATAAGGTTGTTAAAGGCGATCTTTCCATTTGCCGCGTCTCCTTTCATTACACTCTTATGTATCCTCGTTTGACGAAAATATCATAGCCTTTTCCCGCATAGTTCGCTTTTTCTTAATTGGCTCAGCTTTTACCTTCCTGTCGGGATTATGAAATGCACCATCGAAGGAAATACGTTCCAGCTGCTGCAGAATCTTCCGCTGTCCTTTCTTTGGTTTTGCAAGATAACATAGGAACAAAATTACAAACAGAACTGTCGACACCAGCAAAACTTCCAAATCTGCCTTAACCGCCGCACTCAACATCGCTGTCAAGCACAGAACTGCTCCCATTGCTAAAAACAAGTTGACTGACATTTTCTTCACGAATCGTCCTGTAATGCGGCTCCCTTTCTCATCCGGCTCCAAATGCCCATTAAAATAAAGGGCCAGACTCATACTTTTTACTTCAAATTCCTTATGGTGGCATAACGTAAAATCCCGGTCATTGGTAAAATGTCCCCAATAGCAGGAAGACTGCTGATAAAGCCGCATATTTTCTCTGGTATCTTCTACCACCTTATCCTCCCAGGACATCTTCCATTCCTCCGGCGTCAAATGGCTGATAATCGTTACCGTCTCCATGCCTCAATCCTTATGTAAACAACGGTACCAGGAACAAGAATCCCAGCGCGGTAATAATTCCTGACACCACCAATACAATCGCACAATAACCCATAATATCTCTCGCCCCTAATCCTGCAATACCCAAAGCCGGAAGCGCCCAGAAAGGCTGCAGCATATTCGTCCATGCATCACCCCAGGCAATTCCCATAGCAGTCACGGCGGGACTAACTCCAAGCTCTAATCCTGCCGGCATCATAATCGGCCCTTGAACCGCCCACTGCCCACCGCCGGAGGGGACAAAGAAATTCACAACACCCGCCGCCAGATAGCAAAGAACCGGAAATGTACGAGCCGTAGAAATGCTGACAAAAGCATTGCTGATAGCCCCGGCAAGAGACACGCCGGCCGCTCCGCTTGTGGTCATAATCCCTTGGATCCCTGCGTAAAACGGAAACTGAAGAATGATTCCGCCTGCGCTGGACGCCGCCTCGGTAATTGCCCTCACATAGCCGATCGGCGTCTTATGAAATGCAATACCCAATACCAAAAAGATAAGATTTACTATATCCAACGACAATGCATTCAAAATAGATCCTGCATTGACAAAATAATAGATCAGGTATATCGCTCCAAGTACTACCACCAAATAGGAAAGAATCATGCTGTTCTCCAGCTTCTCTGCCGGCGTCACCGCTTTGGGGTAAGTTATTTTTTCCTCTTCCAAAAGCTTAGGGTCAATGGAAACCACATCCTTGGATTCCGGATGCATCTTGGCGTTGACAAATGCTATTACCGCAACAACAACCGCAACCATAATCAAATTCCAGGGCGAAAAAATTGTTGCAGAGGTAGGAACAACTTCCGTAACAACGCCATCCGTATTAGCAACCACACCATCCGGCCCTAGAGCTGTCAGTCCCAGGGGAATGGACCCAGAAATACCTGAGTGCCAGATCACAAATCCGGAATATGCTGCCGCAATAATCAGGCGATAATCTACACCTTTCAGCTTCTTCGCAACCTCCTTTGCCAACAGAGCGCCTATAATTAATCCAAACCCCCAATTAATAAAATTGCAGATGGCCGCAACCACCGTAACAAATGCAATCGCTGACGCCGGCTTCTTCGGTATCCCCGCCAGCATCACAATCACCTTTTTAATCGCCGGAGCATTAGCCAGAGCGCTGCCTAATACCAACACCAACGCCATCTGCATGGAAAAAAGCAAAAGCCCCCAAACTCCTGATCCCCAGGCATTGGCAACCTCTATGGGATTCATTCCGGTTACAGGAATCGCTGCAACATAAACTATTACTGTCAGAATAATGCAGAACACAAACGCATCCGGCAAAAATTTCTGAACAAGCTTAACACAGCCATTCGTAAATTTTTTGAACATATTCTTACCTCCTCTTTTAGTGAATAAACATCTACCTCTAATAGATTATTCCTTTACGAATTCCATGTCAACATTCATTTCTAAAAACTTAAGATTGAAAATTTCAGATGTAAGAACTATAATTAGAAAAACATAAAGAAGGAGAACTATATGTACGATTATGAATCTCATACCCATGAATTTGAACCTGTCTATAACCAGAATTCCCGTATATTAATCCTGGGAACATTCCCATCCGTCAAATCCCGAGAACAGCGTTTCTACTACGGGCATCCCCAAAACCGCTTCTGGAAAGTAATTGCAGCCCTGACAAATGCCCCGGTTCCTGACTCAATTCCAGAAAAAAAGGCGCTGCTTTTGTCCAATGGCATTGCCGTCTGGGATGTGATTGCCAGTTGTGACATCAGCGGCTCCTCTGATACTTCCATAAAAAACGTAATCCCTGCCGATATTCCTTCCATTCTTCCTAACAGCTCCGTCAAACAAATCTATGGTAACGGCGCAAAAGCATGTCAGCTTTATGACAAATATTTATTGCCTAAAACCAACATGCCAATTCAAAAACTGCCTTCCACCAGTCCAGCCAACGCCGCTTTTTCCCTGGAAAAATTAATTGAAAACTGGAAGATCATATTAGAAAGTATCGGAAGCTTTCATCCATAAATTTACAATACCCTGCGAACGGAAATAATCGTACGATAAGTCGCGGTTCCTGTCTTAATGCCTCCCGCCGGATAAGCCGCTGGATTGCTGGCATGTACAATCTGGCCGCCTCCCATATAAATGGCCACATGTCCGCTATAGCAAATAATATCCCCCGGCTGGGCATTGGAATAGCTTACTTCTTTCCCTGCATTGCGCTGATCGTAAGAGCTTCTGGGCAATGAAATACCAAATTTGCGATATACATATTGAATAAACCCGCTGCAATCTGCTCCGGTATTCGGGTCGGTGCCGCCCCATACATATGGCTTTCCGATAAAGCTGCAGGCATAATCAATGATGGAGCCCCCGCTGACTCCGGTGGAATACCCTGGATTCTTATTCCCTCCGGATGTACTTGTGCCTCCGCCGGCGCCAGAATCTCCACTGGTGCCAGAGCCCCCGCCGGAACCGCCGGAAGCATTGGAACCTCCTCCCGAGCTCGAATTTCCACCGGAACCGCCGGAAGTATTGGCGGAATTGTTGGCTGCGCTTGCGGCATTATTCCTGTTTGCTGCTGCAATAGCGGCCTCTTGCGCCTTCCGGCGTTCTTCTGCTTCTTTTTGCTTTCGTTCCTCTTCCTCTTTTCTCAGCCGTTCTTCTTCTTGACGGATAATCTCATTCTGCTCGTCAATGGTTGCCTGATACTGAGCTGCCAGCTGCACGGCATTCGCCAGCTGTACGTCAAAATCAGACATCTGGCTTCGTTTCTGAGCGATTACCGTCTCATATCGCTCCTGTTCCTCCTGATAATTGGCTTGTACCTCTTTCAGCTCTGCAATTTCTCCCTCTACCTGAACCTCCAAATCCGCCACCCGCTGCTTTGTGGCCTGATATGTTTCCAGAAGATCTCTGTCATAGTCGTAGACCTCATTTACATATTCTACCCGGTTCAGCAGATCCGTAATACTTCTGGATTCTAAAATAGAGGTCAATAGTGCGCTGTCCCCCTTCTCATACATAAAGCGGATACGCTTTTTCATAGCGTCGTATTGCTTGTCCTCATCCGCCTGGGCCTGCACCAGATTATCCTGTACTTCCACCAATTCCTCGCTCTTGGCTCTTAAATCGTCTTTTAAAATATTCAGATTCATAATGACATTGACAAGCTCCGTGTCCAATGCGTTAATCTCCTGCTGCAAAGACGCCTGCTCGTCCTCAATACGCCCGATATCCCTCTGGGTAGAGCTTAAACCGCTTTGCGCCTCGTCTTTCTTTTCATTGGCGTCCTGTATAGTGCTTGCCATTACCGGCTGAAAATGCACCGTTCCTATAACCAAAGCCAACGCCAAAGCTGCCTGCGCCCCTCGTCTTCCCCACTTTTTTTGTATTCTATCCCGCATATGACCTGCCTTTCCATCTATCGCCTCTTAGAGCCTGTACCCCACGTATCGTAAAAATATGCCGCAAAAATTTCTGTGTTATGTACCTTCATTATTATAGCATCAAAGAATTTTTGGGGCAACCGCTAAAATCTGAAAAAAATGTAAAATCCATGGATGAAACACAATGTTGTTACTTGTTCGCTGCCGCTGCCGGAACATACAGCAATGCCCCGGTCTTTCGCCGGGGCGCTCTCTTAGCCTACTGTTTTTATAATCAGTATCTTCTCTCCATCCTTTAACACGTCGTCTGACAAATGATTTGTTTCCTTGATATCGCCAATCGTTGTATAATTTTCTTTGGCAATATTCCACAAGGTATCTCCGGCTCTTCCAATATAGCCAATAATACCCGGGCTTTCCTGAAGCGCCTCCATATCAAGAGGTTCTTCCGATACGTCCGTAAGACGTGCAATGGGATTCTTTTCAAACACAATACTATTTAAATCAATCACTGCCTTAACCTCCACCTGGGTGGAATCCATCATTACCGTTGTAAGCTGCTCCAGGCAGGCTTCCAGTTGAAAACGGGAATTTCCGGTGATTCCTGGCACCTCTATAATATGATGGAACGGAATGACGTCCTTTAAGGACGCCAGAGGGTTTTTATCATCCGAGGTAATATAAAGCAGCTGCACACTAACAGTCCCCTCTACCTGAATGCCGTCCTCCACAATCTCGGTCTGGTCTATGGATACGGCTCCCTCGCTGGCACATAGCTGCAAAATGCCCTCCTGATTTTCCCCGATGCTCATTCGATCCGCCACTCTGCACTTGGAAAAATTCTTAATCAGAAGATTCTCAAACACCGCCGATTCATATTCTGTCTGTAATCTGCAGTTTACTGCATACAAATCCTCCAGCATCTGAATCTGTTCTTCCTGGTAGATATGAATATCCATCTCCAAAACCAGCTCCAGATGCAAAATGCGTTCTTCCCCATCGTAATCCGGTTTCGGTTCCAGTTCTACCGCTGCAATGTCGTAGGAAGCATCCAAAATCATATCCTCTGTACAACCGCTGCAATCCACTGCTCCGGTAAAGGGCAAGGCAGATTCCAGCCACTGGGTGCGTTCCTCCTCCTCTTCTCCCAAATACAGCACAAATACCAGAGCTTCCCCTTTTATTAAAATCTGGTTCTCTACCATCTTGGTTTCTACGCCCCGAAGCTGTACGCTTTTCCACAACACTTCCCGAATGTTTGGTTTATTAGAAGGCAGCATGATCTCTTCCTTGAATCGGTAAGTATCCTTTTTGGCATGGAAAAGCTGCATCATACTCCTGGTTTTCATCAAGACCTCACAGCCTTCTTCCCGCTGTACATCGGTGACAATCTCTTCGTCCATAATTTCGTCTACCACAGCGGAAAGCTGTACCAACGCCTTTACGCTTAACTTTCTGGAATTTATGATGCCCATGGTAAGATCTTCAATCTGCCAGCGGACCTTTGCCGTATCATATTCATTGACGCCATCTATAGCCAGACTCTCCTGAAACGGAAGCTCTCCTGTTAAACTGTTAATCTTCCGTTCTTCCTGATCGCTGCGATACAATACCTGAAATTTCAGCGCTCCCTTCAGCCATATATGGCCAGGTGTAAGATTAATTTCTTCAATCTTAATTTCCCCTTTATCCTGTATCAGACGGATCACGTCCGGCTTGCTGTCCGGCACATTAAAGTCGTCGTCTAATGTAATCTGGCTGGCCGCCTTTCCTTTTTCCCGATTCATATGTATGTATTTTTTGATTAATTCCACAATAAAAAACTCTCCAATCCTGAAATCTTTTGAAACATTTTATTCAGAATCAAAGAGTTTTATTCCTATTGACACAATTTCATCCGTATATCCCTGGTCAAAACATCTGCATAGCTAAAGGATAAGAGTTGGGGCGGACCGCCCTGTTCTCCGTCATCCACCAAAATGGTAAAAACACATGGATAAGCCCCTTGTATGACTCCTTCCTGTACATCTACCCGGTTACGTCCTCGATCGAGCTGAAACAATACCCTGCTTCCCAGCTGATGGAGAACGGAGGCACGTACCCTGTTGAGATCTGTCTGTTGTACTGTCATTCCAATCACCTCTTTCTTAGGTAGTGCTGGAAAACCATTTTCCGAAGCACATACATGACACTGTGTTCAGTTTATCACTGTACTAAAGTATTGTCAAACAAATTATCAATATTTAGTAACTTTTACCCTTTTTTCATTCTTTTTTCTACAAATTATGGTATAATATGAAATACGATATTTCACTGAGAGAAGCAGGGCGCTCCCCGCTGAAAGGACTGAATCCCATGACAAACAGACTGATTTTTCATATAGATGTTAATTCCGCCTATTTAAGCTGGTCGGCAGTAGAACAGCTTAAGCAAGGAGCCGAAACAGATCTGCGGAATATCCCTTCCATTGTCGGCGGGGAGATCGCCAGCCGCCACGGCGTAGTCCTGGCAAAATCCATTCCTGCAAAATCATACGGCGTCAAAACCGGAGAACCGGTCACACACGCTCTGAATAAATGTCCTTCCCTAGTCTCAGTAAAGCCGGACCACAAGCTTTACGCCAGATACAGTCAGGCATTGATGGAGCTTTTGTCCACCTACTGCCCCAGCATTGAGCAGGTCAGCGTAGACGAATGCTATATGGATTTCACCCATCGTCAGGCCGACTACGCGTCTTTCCTTAAAGCGGCAGCAACCATCAAAGACGCCGTATATGACGCCTTTGGCTTCACGGTGAACATTGGTATATCCTGCAACAAGCTCCTGGCAAAGATGGCGTCGGATTTCCAGAAGCCAAACAAAATCCACACCCTCTTCCCCCATGAGATTCCGCAAAAAATGTGGCCTCTTCCGGTGGACAAGCTATACATGGTGGGGCGCTCCTCCGCCGAGGCTTTGCATAAGCTTGAAATCCACACCATCGGCGACCTGGCCCAGACAGATCAGAATATTCTGATCAGCCACATGAAAAGCCACGGCAAGCTGATTTGGGAATATGCCAATGGCATAGACGACACCCCGGTAGTAACTCAGGAAGGAGAATCCAAATGTATCGGCAATTCTACAACTCTGCCCAAGGACGCTCTCACGGCTTTGGAGGCCAAACAGGTACTCCGAGCTCTCTGCGACCAGGTGGCAGGACGTTTGAAAAAGCAGGGACAGCTTGCCGGCATGGTAAGTACCGAACTAAAATACGCTACATTTATCAAGGCCTCCCATCAGCGTCAGCTTCCTTCTGCCACCTGCAGCAGCAGGGAACTTTATACCATGGCCTGCCGGCTATTTGACGAAATGTGGGACGGAACGCCTATCCGGCTCCTAGGGGTGAGAACCTCCAAGCTGACTCAGGAGGCGCAGCCTGTCCAAATGAACCTTTTCGACCTTCCTCGTACGCAAAAAGAGCTGAAAGCAGACCGGGCCATGGAGTCACTGCAAAAACGCTTCGGCGCGGACGTTATCAAAAAAGGCTGGTAACAGTATCATTTTTATTCTTGTTTCATATATTAACAAAAAAAGAGTATCATATGGAAATTTATATCGTACAACCCGGGGATACCGTAGACTCCATTGCCTGGGAACAAGGCGTACCTGTAGACACAATTCTTTACAATAACCAAATCCCCTTTCCTTACCGGCTGGCCGTGGGCCAGGCGCTTTTGCTTTCCAAAGGGGAATCTCCCGAAAACGCGCCTCCTCTTTTTTCCGGCGGCTATGCATATCCCTTTATCAGTCCTTATGTATTGGAACAAACCCTTCCGTATTTAAGTGATTTATATGTATTTTCCTACGGCTTTACTCCAGACGGCGATTTGATTTCCCCTGCATTGGACGACAGCTTTCTGATAGAATCCGCAAAACGTTACCGGGTTTCTCCGATTCTGACGCTAACCCCCTTCGGTCCGGACGGACAATTCAGCAATTACCTGATATCCCAGATCGTCAATCATCCGGATTCCCAGAAAAACCTGATTCAACAGCTTCTGGAAACGATTCAGGAAAAAGGCTTTCAAGGTGTGGACATTGATTTTGAATATATCCTCCCCCAGGACCGGGTAGCTTTCGCTGATTTTGTAGGGAATGTACGTCAGGCAGTAAATACCCTTGGCTATCCTGTATCCATCGCCCTGGCTCCCAAAATCTCCGACGACCAGCCGGGGCTGCTTTATGAAGGCAAAGACTTTGCGCTTTTAGGAGAAGCGGCGGATACCGCCTTGTTAATGACTTATGAATGGGGATATACCTATGGCCCGCCTATGGCAGTAGCGCCCCTCAATAAAGTACGGCAGGTGTTGGACTATGCCATAACCAGAATTTCTCCTGAAAAACTCTCTCTGGGCATTCCCAATTATGGGTACGACTGGACGCTTCCTTTTGTCAAGGGCGAGTCCAAAGCCAGAACCATCGGCAATGTGGAAGCCGTCCAAATTGCCATTCAAAACCAGGCCTTCATCCAGTTTGATCCCATTGCCCAGTCTCCTTATTTCACCTATGAAAAAGACGGCTTAGAGCATGAAGTCTGGTTTGAAGATGTAAGAAGCCTCCAAGCCAAATTTGCCCTTATTTCAGAATATGGCCTCCGGGGCGCAGGCTATTGGCAGATCATGCAGTTGTTCCGGGCAAACTGGCTGCTGCTGGCAGATACTTTCTGGATACAAAAACAGTAGAATTTTTCCGTTTCTATATTTATCTTGATTCTTCTTGAGGCACAGCCGGGTCTATCATGGCGCGGCTCCTCCTCCACTCTCTGGTATCCTGAATCTTCTCTGTTTCCGACTGATGATTCCGCAAAAAACGGACGAGCTGATATGGATTGACCCAAATCTCCCCGTTGCCTTCCTTTTGTGATTCATCAAAAATCAGTTGAATCCCAAAATGCAGATGCACCTGATCAATATTATTTACATTCTCTGTGGCGCTGTATCCAGTATGCCCCATATATCCAATCACATCTCCCGCCGTTACCTTACTTCCTTCTTCTAGTCCCTGGGCGTATGGATAATTCTGGCGAAGATGGGCGTAGTAATAATACCGCTGCTTGTCAAAGCTGCGAATCCCCAGCCGCCAGCCGCCGTACTGGTTCCAGCCGATGGCTTCCACATAGCCAGACTCTACTGCAATGATGGGAGTGCCAATCTGCCCCATCATATCATGCCCCAAATGCTGCCTTCGATATCCATAGCTTCTGGACACGCCAAAATCATCATAATCACTGTAGGGAAACCCTTTTGCCACCGGCAAATACGCTTTTAATCCGTATTCTTTCTCAAACTGCCCGCTGCCTGGCTCCGTCTCCACTTCATATTCTCCCACATAACCATTTAATACGGCGCCGTAAGCCTCCAGGTAATAATCATAATAGGAAAGCTCCCGGGTCAGCTCCTCCATCGTCACCTTCCCCTGAGACAGCTCCTGGCCTGCAGATGCAATTTCCTTCAAATCCCCAGGTCCGAAATTCCCTCCGTTTTTTGCTCCCATATAAGCCAAAAGTTCTACCCAGTTGATATGATGCTCCGTTTTTACCGTATCCACGTCCCACTGGTATGCCGCAGATAAAGCCTCGTAAGATACATTAAAATCTACCCATTTTATAAAATCTTTTCCTGTGCTTTCCGCCGAAACGGCCTCAGATGCATGTTGCTGCAAAAGAATTCCACTGATTGTACAAATACAGATGATCTCTATCAGAATTGCTGATCTGATTTTTTTCATAAGGGCATATACCTAACTCTCTTTTGTTCCAAGTATATGCCCTGGAATGATGCAATATTATAATAAGAAATTTTTACTTTCGGGAATCACAAAAGCTTTATATTCCTTTTACAACCTCAATCGCTTTTTGAAGCTGATTATCCTGCTCTTTTTGCAGTACCACCGTTGAAGCGGCCTCCTGGTTCAATACTTCTTCCACATCCGGCGTAATCCCCGAGCCGTTAATATTTTTGTCGGAATGAATATAGTAATCGGCCACTGTAAGCTTAATAGCCGCCGTTCGCTGAGCATTGGTGTAAAACATCTGCTGCATGACTCCCTTGCCATAGGTTGTGGTGCCAACGACCTTCCCTACGCCAAATTCCTGAATATTTCCGGAAAAAACCTCCGCTGCACTGGCAGTATTTCCGTTTACCAGAACCACCATAGGAATATCCAGGGCTGCTTCTGCATCGGAAGTATATTCCATAGACTTATTCCCATGCTTATCTTTTGCATAAAAAATAACTCCTTCCGGCAGCAAATAATCTAACATCTCCTCCACTACGTCTACCAAACCGCCCCCGTTATCTCTGAGATCCACGATTACCCGTTCCATTCCCTGGCTGTCAAGATTCTCATATGCCTGGATAAACTGGTCTGAGGTTACTCTGTCAAAGCTGGTTACCTGAATATACCCAATATTTCCTTCCAGCATCTCGCTGTTCACTGTGGGAATCTCAACCTTTCTGCGCTCCACCTGGATATCGGAGTATGCCTCCTCCGTCTCCCGGTAAATCTGCAGCTTCACTTTTGTCCCTTCCTCTCCTTTAATCAGAGACACTACTTGATTCAAATCCATCCCGGTTACTTCCGTATCATTTACAGATACAAGTATGTCTCCTGGCAACAATCCTGCTTCTGCGGAAGGCGTCCCTTCATATGGCCTGGAAATCCGTACGATTCCGCTGGAACGCTCCTGGGTCACTGCAGCTCCGATGCCCACATATTCCCCTTCTGTGGAATCCTGGAAGCTTGCCAGCTCCTCTTCATCAAAATACTGGGAATAGGGATCGTCCAGAGAATCAATCAATCCTTTCAGCATTCCGGTGCGAACGTCCTCTTCATCAAACTCATATAAATAGTTCTCTTCCAAATAAGAAGCGATCATGGACGTCTGGGATATTAAATCCACATTCAATAAATTATCTTCCAGCTCCTCCGACTCCTCACCGGTTTTTACCTCACTGGATTTCACCGTCTCCTCTTTACGGCTGCCTCCCGTGTCTTTTCCTACGCCTGTAATGATAAATGCGCCAATCCCGGCAGCTCCCAGCACCAAAACCACCGCTAACGTACACAGCACTCCGGTTAATACGCCTGTTCCGAACCTGTCTTTCTTTGGGGAAGGCATATTTTCATAAATCGGCTGCCTTCCTCCCTGCCAATTAAAATTATCTTCCATTTCTAACATCCTCTCTAACGCAGAGCGACAAACGAAGTTCTCTGCTTTACTCACGTTGCTTTGTTCTATACACCATACCACTTTTCTCAGGTTCCGTAAAGTCTAAACAATTTATAATGGGAGAGAAGAGAGTTATTATTGACAATGTATCCCAAACAATTTACTCTATAATTTAGAATATATGAAACGCAAAACGGAAAGGACGTGGATATAATGAATACATGCGATACGCAAACGCTCCAGGCGGCCCCCGACCTGCAGAATTCCTCTGCTGACAATATACAGGCCCAATCCTTTAGGCAGCCCTCGGGACAACCTCCTGTTACTGAAATGGAGCGTCTAAAGCAGGGCGAAATGTTCTGGAACAGCGATCCTGAAATCAATGCCGCTAAAATACGCGCCAGAACATTAGCAGACAAATTCAATGCTACTACGGAGGAGGAGCCAAAGCGCAGGCTGGAATTGTTAAAAGAATTGTTCGGAGACTGCACAGATGATATTTTTATCAAACCGCCTTTCCACTGCGATTATGGATTCAACATTCATGTAGGAAAGAATTTCTTCGCCAACTTCCAGTGCGTTATGCTGGATGCAGCGCCCATCACCATCGGCGACAACTGCCTGATGGGCCCGCAGACTTGTCTATACACGGTAAATCACCCTATGGATGCAGCCACCCGTGTTGCTAATTATGTCTATGGCAAACCTATCACCATCGGCGACAATGTGTGGTTCGGAGGCAACTGCGTGGTACTTTCCGGCGTTACCATTGGCGATAACGCAGTTATCGGCGCAGGCTCCGTAGTCACCTCTGACATTCCAGCAAACGCCGTAGCTGCCGGCAACCCTGCCAGAATTCTGCGCTATATTGATAACACGCCAGACGCCTCATCAGTCCATAAGCCTGCTTCAACGCTATAACACCCATTTAAAACTCGTCCCGATGTTTTTGGAAAAAATCAAAGTAAGCCCGGACGTTGGCAAGCTGCGTCCATTTTTTGATATCTACCGGATCTTCATCCAGATCATAAATCTTTGCTCCCTTCAGCGCCAGCACAAACGGCGAATGGGTGGAAATGACAAACTGACATCCAAAGAACCTGGCGGAATCTTCCAAAAACCGTACCAATTCCTGCTGTTTGGCCGGAGATAGACTATTCTCCGGCTCATCCAGCAGATACAGGCCGTTCTCTCCTATTTTTTCTGCAAAATATTGAAATGCGCTTTCCCCATTGGAATATTCCCGCACATTGTCCATTAACTCTTCCCTTACAAATTTTGACTGGGTATGGCTTCTGGCCCTGTTTACCCGTTTCAACTGGTCATAATCTTCCATAGACTTCATTTGGAACCCGGAATATTTCGTATCTAGGTATTCCAAAAAAAGTTCCTCCCGCTTTACATCGATTCCTTCATTCAAATTGCGGATATTCAACATATAGTCAAACACATCATCACTGCTGATGATCCTGCTGCATTTCGGAATCTTTCCCGCCGTTGCGACAGAACAAAGCTTCAGATAGTCCGGAAAAAAATTAGATTTATTGCAAATACTGTCTCTGGAAAGCCCCAACTTTGCACTGATTACATTTAAAACCGTAGATTTTCCACTGCCATTGGAACCATATAAGATGGTAACAGGTTCGAAATCAATGCGTTTCAGGCGATGTCTGGACAAAATCTGGAACGGATAATAGCTGTCATAGCAAGTTCGCTTCTGCCTCATGATAAAATCAAATTCTTTATCTCCATCAGGGAAAGTGAAATAGTCCAAATAAATCATAATTCATTCTCCGTCAAATCGATCCTTACTTCTTTGTACGAACACTTTTAATATCCGAATATTTTCCATAATACATGGTTTTTCCAATCTTTCGATAAGCTCTCACTTTGTACTGATATGTAGTGTTTTTCTTTAAAGAACTAAGGGTTTTACTTACTGTACTTCCTTTGGAAACTGTAGCTGTCTTTACATACTTTTTCAGCTTCTTATCATATACATAAATCTGATAGCCGCTGGCGCCTCTTACTTTTTTCCAAGATAATTTTACAGTTTGTTTGCCTTTTGCCACAGCTTTTAAAGATGTCACTTGATCCGGCTTCGTGCTGGTAACAACAATATCGGAAAAATTGCCATATGCCGCATAGCTGCCATTTTTCTTATAAGCTCTGACTTTATATTTCTGTGTGGTCCCAGACTTTAATTTTTTATCCGTATAAGAGAGCGTTTTACTGTTTAATGTTGCGACTTTTTTCCATTTTTTTGCGGCAGTATCATAGCGGTACACCTGATATCCTGTGGAGCCGCTTACTTTTTTCCAGGCCAGCTTTATAGTCGTCGTACTTTGCCCTTTCGTTTTAAAAGTAGTTACCGTACCAGGCTTAGTTGCGCCATATAAAGGATCCGAAGATGCGCTGGTATACGTCTTACTTCCAATTTTCTTATAGGACTTAACCTTAAAGAAATAATTTTTTGCTCCTTGTAATTTTTTGTATGTATACGACGTAGTTTTATTACTCTTTATCGTGGCGATCTTACGATAAGTACCGGACTTTGAAGTAGCGGCATATATATAATAGCCGTCTGCCTTGCTGTTTCTCGCCCAGCTTACTTTTATGGTATTCCTTGTAGACGACGCC
>CAMNQH010000067.1 GCA_946549035.1 uncultured Lachnospiraceae bacterium
GGGAGAAAGGCTATCTGACAGACACCTGTCTGGATGGACAAGATACCTTCAGAAAACTAATGTCCATGTTCGATATCCAGTCATAATTATTTTTTTCAACCATCTCCCTGCACAGCCTCATAATATGTTTTTGCCCCACTATTATACCATGTTCGTTTCTAAATTTCTATTGTGATACGCGTAAAAATGAGTTATAATGAAAACAGGCAATTTTTGTCAATATTCAATGTAAAGGGGCTGACAGCATGCGTATAACAATCACTGGAAGAAACATCGAGATCACACCTGGTCTGCGGCAAGCCGTAGAATCCAAGCTCTCCAAGCTGGAAAGATATTTTACGCCGGAGACGGATGTTATCGTAACCTTAAGCGTAGAGAAGGAGCGGCAGAAAATCGAAGTTACCATACCGGTAAAAGGCAACATCATTCGTTCCGAACAGGTCAGCAATGACATGTATGTGTCCATCGACCTGGTAGAGGAGGTCATTGAGCGGCAACTAAAAAAATACAAAAACAAGCTGGTAGACGCCAAACAGGGCAGCGTTCATTTTAAACCGGATTTCATTGAAAAAGAATCTCCGGAGGAAGAAGAGATCCAGATTATCCGTACCAAGAGATTTGGCATGAAGCCCATGTACCCGGAAGACGCTTGTGTACAAATGGAACTTTTAGGCCACAATTTCTTTGTATTCCAGAACGCAGAGACAGAAGAAGTCAATGTAGTCTATAAGAGAAAAGGAAACACTTATGGATTAATTGAACCTGAATTTTAGACATGCCTTACAAAGCCGCTGAACTTTACAGCGGCTTTTCTATTTCTTCATAATTTTTTTCGATTTATAAAAAAAATTTTTATAATTTATCCATACTTTGCACATATTTTTCCGTTATACTTGATTTATCAAATGAAGTTGATAACACATGAGATAGCGCGCATCGTTATCAGCTTCGACTAACAACAATTTCCTTTATATAGATCAGGCATACCTGCTGTTACAGCATATGCCGAAACGTTTTTTTCATAAATTTACTCCCCTCTTTTGAGAAAAGCAGCCTATGGCTGCTTTTTTCGTACCCTGATTATCTTCTTTATCCTCCTGACAAATACAGCTCCCAGCCAGGCTCCAAAGGTATTCAAAATCAAATCGTCCAATTCGGATACCCCTGTCCCAAACAAGTACTGGGAAAATTCAATGGTAAATGAAAATACCAATCCTGCCAGAGCTGTCTTACCAATGCTTGTAATCCTCCCGCTTCCTTGCAAATACATGCCAAAGGGCACAAACCAAACAATATTCCCTCCAAATAGATATACAATACGCATCCAGTTTTGATCCCGTATCAACGGAAGATAGGACTGAAACAAAGACAGATTCACTGTCCCGCTCCATAGATGTTCTATAAGGAAGCCCGAACGAAATACCGTAATCCGGAGTAAAACGGCAAGATATACAATAAAAATAACGTTCCAAATTATTTTTCCTTTTTTTCTGCTTGAATATTTTACTGTTTTAAGATGTTGTTCCATATCTGAATTTCACTTTTCTAAATATATCATTTGCATGTTACATAGTTTGTATGCGAAAGTTGTTTATTATTCTGTTCCCCCAATTCACATCCACTCGCCATTAGTAGCAAACCATTTTTCATTAAATTCTTTGCCAAAGACCGCCACTGTAAACGGTTTTGTCAAGAAAGCTTTTATTGTTTTCAACACGGTGCTGTAATCTGTTTTTTCGTCTATTTTACGAACAAAGGCTTTCCATTTCTTCTGCATTGCATCATCACTATCAAAAACCATGACCTGCCCAAACTGTTCTGCCGTAAAAGTATGTCCCCGATTCTCAAATGTCTTTCGTAATGCTTTTGTCAACGTTGCTCCGTCAAAATCAAATTTATTAGCAAGATAATAAATATCGTAATAGTCTTTCATTCAGCTCGAAAATTCCATAAGACTTAGGATAGCGTCAATCTTTTCAGCTATCGTTGTTTCGAGAGAATAGGTACTTACTGTCGGCCCAGTAAAATCTTCAAGTTGCGTGGGAATCTTTCGAAGAAGAAAGTCAACATCTACCGTCACACGACTGTCAAAATCAGTAACGGAATAAATGAACAATCCGCCTTTCAACACAAGATTTTCTGCATATTGCGATTTTTCCAAACGGCGCAGGAATTCTTCTTGACAGAATAGCTGCAAGCAAAGTTGATAGCTTCTTCCACTTTCTTTTGCTTTATTTTTCAATCTTGCAAGCACGGATGCAGCAATATCAGCCATTAAGTAATACCTCCATAATATTCATAACTCTTGTATACAGTTTCATTTCCTTTGCGTATTTAGACAGGTTTGCAAGGTTCCTTTTTTCATCAACAGCATAAGCATTGACAGCCTTATTGAAAATTTCGTTATCAAGTCTTGTGCGATACTTAAAGCAATCGCAAATTGTCCTCTCTCGATCATACACAGGCAATGTTACGCCGTTAAAATTATCCATAGATTTTCCGATTGTCAGTAAGTCTTTTTGAATATAGTAAGCTTTCATTGGAAACTCTTCAATATTCTTTACGGCACGGGACGCTGTTCTCGGTACTGCAATCGACCATTCACGAGGAGCAAAATCACTGTATCCATAATGAAACAACGCAGATTCCACGCAAATAATTCCCTGTGGAAGAAGTTTGTGTATTAACTGTTGCTCCATCGTGCTATTGCTCTGCGGAAACTGATAAAGTCCCCTTCGAATCCT
Source organism: uncultured Lachnospiraceae bacterium (assembly GCA_946549035.1). Taxonomy (GTDB): domain Bacteria; phylum Bacillota; class Clostridia; order Lachnospirales; family Lachnospiraceae; genus 14-2. The sequence continues at coordinate 2,745 of CAMNQH010000067.1, forward strand.
TTCGATAACCCCATCTTTACAAAAAGCTGCTACCTCGTATTTACTTATTCCCTTATCGACAAAATCAGAAGTTTTCGCGATGCCGCCGTTATTTTTAATTACATTCTTTATGATTTCTTTTTTATTCAAGTAAACACCAACCTTCCACACACAAGAAATAAATAATATACGCATTTATTATAGCACACATTTAGTAGAATTATAACAACTAAATACGGACAAAATTCTGTACATGCGTGTTGATCGTATATGGCATATCAATTTATTTTCTGAGTTTTATTTAAATATATACGAAACGCACACAATATTTTAATAAAATTTTTCACCACTTCATCAATAACTTCTGCTTATCAGCCAATAGCTTTTTTGTATTTCTCTTATTTTCCTGTTTCCTTTATAATCTCCAATATAATATCAAGTATCAAAAAAGGAGGACATTATGAAAAAACGATTGCTGCAGCTCATTGCCCTGGCAATGACCATCACCATGTTTTCCGTTGGCTGCGGAAGTAAGCCTGCTCCCGCCTCAAATCAGGAAGAATCCAACCAGCAGGAAAATCAAACGCAAGAGGATCAGACGCAAGAAGAAACGTCTCAGGAGGAGGGACAAACAGAGGAAGAAGCTCCGGGCGAAGATACTCCTGCTGAAGGAGAAGACGAGGCGTCTAATCAAGAAGACGCTGACCAACCGGAAATGGAAAGTGTGGCCGAATTGAATTATTCCAATGTCAACTACGATTTTTCCCAACAAATCGCAGCAGAGCGGGAAGCAGTGAAACTTATTCCAGAATCTGTTGAAATGAATCTCGCCGTTTCCGACGAAAAGGGGGCCACCGGAGTACAGCTTGTAGCTTCTCTGGAAGAAGGCAACACCACAGATTTTTACTTAAATGCTTTGGTAGCCGGAAATAAATTAAACTTTACTGCCAAAGAGGGGACTGAAATCGCCAGTGCAAACAGCAGCGTTTCTGGTGATATTACAGTGGAAGACGGAAGCTTTTCTTGTATTCCCGCACCCATCAAAGCCGCAGAGCCCGTGGATGAGATTATCACCGTTACAATGAGCGACGGCACAGAATACCGCGTTCACACTGTAAATGAATCTATGCCCGGCATGGTAATTACAGGCTCTGGCGTAGACGCTGCCAATGCCGGAGTATATAATTTTGCATTGGACAAATTCCTGTTGCGTGTGAATACGGAAGGCGAACTTGTCTACTATCGAAATATGGGATGTGTAGGAGAGTTAATGGCAGAAAACTTTACCGCACAGGAAACTGCAGACGGAACCTATTATTCCTGCTTTGTGGAATTACATCCGGATTTCCGTAATGCCAACGGCGGCTATTCCAGCGGTATGTACGTTGTTATGGATGAAAATTACTCAGAAATCGATTATGTCACTCTGCTTCCCAATACGGAGGAAAACCACACCCACGGGGAAGGATATCTGGATCAGCATGAATTTTTAGTAATGGGCTCCAACCATTACTGGACCCTAAGCTATACACCGGAATTGGTATCCAATCTTCCGGAAACGGTAAAAGGTTTGGAAGACGGCAATACCGCTTATGTATGGGCAGGCGTATTCCAGGAGGTTAAAGACGGCCAGGTACTCCATGAAATCAATACCACCGACTATCCCCTTCTGTATGAATCCGCTGTAGAAAAGCTGGATTATGCAAACAGCACCGACCAGGGTATTGAAGTAACCATCAACGATAATACGGTTCCTTCTCTGGCGGACGGCTGGATGGATTATGTTCACCCCAACAGCCTTGATTATACTTTGGATGAAAACGGAGAAACCAAAAAGCTTCTGGTTTCCATGAGAGATCAATGCGCTGTTTACCAGTTTGACGTCAACACAGGAGGAATCGACTGGATCCTGGGCGGAAAGGCCAGTACTTTGTCAGGATACGATGAATTTACCACTTCCCGGGAAGATGAAATGGGCGCCGAATTTACTGCACTTACCTATGGCCAACACTTCGCACGGTATACAAACCGGGCGGAAGACGGTACTTTAAACGGTAACCCAGAAATCAGCATTTTTGATAACCAGACTGGTATGGGACCCTTCTTGATGTCTCTTCCGGTTCCCACATTGACAAGAACCATGGAAGTTGCCATTGACGAAACAGCCAAAACAGCAACCGTATCGAATGTTATTGATGCAACGGCCATGAATGAAAAAACAGGGACTTACCATATTGCAAGCCACTGCGGCAGCGTTCAATATATTAACGACAATTCTGTAGTAACAGGCTGGGGACTTCACGGCGTGATTGACAACATTGGCGCCATGGCTCCGGAAGGAACTATGAAAGACGCAGAGTTTGAGGACTTACGCGCAGGCAGCCGTCCCATCTTTACAGAATACGATGCGGCGAACGATACGGTAACTTTTGAATTAAGCGGAATCAGAAATCAACATTTCCAAGGGCATGAAGCATTTTTCTCCTATCGTACTTATAAAACTGCCAAATAATGTTTTTTGAATTCTTACTGGAAAACACCACATGATACATCTAAAAATACCAAAGGAACAAGCCCTTCTACTTGTTCCTTTGGTATTTTTTGTGTATACTTTCTTTAAATACTTTATAAAAAGGGGATCGGGGATATGAAATTTCTGCAAATGGAATACTTTTTGGCAGTTGCAAAGGAATTAAATTTTACAGCGGCGGCAAAATCGCTTTATATCTCCCAGCCGGCATTGAGCAAACAGATTGCGTTGCTGGAAGAAGAACTGGATACAAAACTGTTTTTGCGCAACAGCCGGAAAGTTGCTTTAACAGCCGCCGGAAAACAATTTCAAAAAGATCTGACCGAAATTCATCAGCAGTTAGAACAAGCCAAAGCCAATGTAACCAGAATCGGAAAGACCGAAAAATTACACTTTTCCATCGGATGCTTTGACGGGGCAGACATCAAGGATTTTCTGCTGGACGCTTTTTCCTATTTGAAAAAAATGGATCCGAATATTCAAATTTCTCTGTATCGTGGAAACTTTTTAGAAAATCGAAACGCCTTGGAACGGGATGAGATTGACCTGCTTTTTACCTTGGACTTAGAACTGCCCCTTGACCATACCTACCAAATGCAAAAAATTGTCAGGCGCAGGGGAGCGCTCATCTATTCCAAATTCTCCCCTGCCGCCAGTAAAGCCTGCCCCACAGTCCTTGATTTTGCCCAGGAACCGGCTCTGGTACTAAAACACCAGCTATCTCCGGGCATTGTCCAAAGCACGATTCAAAACTTACAAAAACTCGGCATTGCTAAACCCAAGCTTCTGGAAATAGAAAATTTTGCTACACTTTTTGCAAATCTGGAGCTGGGACATGGATACGCCATTCTCACAGAAGGAGCCAGTCAGCATTATCCCCATTTGAATAAAATTGTCCTGGGGGACGAATTCGGCGCCTGGGTCGTCGCACTGTGGAAAAAAGGTAATCCTATTGCAGAACTGCTGATGGACTGTTATCCTCCCAATCCATGACAAGTACGCCGTCTACCAGCACCTTTTCGATTGTGGTATCCGATATTAAGGGATCTCCATTTGCAATCACAATATCTGCATCCTTCCCTTCTTCCAAGCTTCCAATACGTTCCTCTACTCCAATATGCTTTGCCGCATGGATGGTTATTGCCTTCAAAGCCTCAAATGGATCCATTCCATGCTTCACAGCCAAGCCCGCACATAAGGGAAGATATTGCTGCTGAATCACCGGTGAGTCTGTAATAATAGACACCTGGCAGCCCGCTCTGGCCAAAATCCCCGGCGTCTCAAAGCTTTTGTTCCTAAGCTCCGGCTTACCTGCATGGCCCAAGGTAGGACCTACCGCCACCGGATACCCTTCTGCCGCAAGCTCTTCTGCAATCAAAGAACCATCTGTACAATGCTCAAGAGTAAGCCCGAGCTTATATTCCTTGGCAATCCGAATCGCCGTAAAAATATCATCCGCCCGATGGGCATGGGCTTTTAACGGCATCTCTCCCCGGATAACAGGTATTAAAGCTTCCAGCTTCGGATCATAGGCAGGCGCTTTTCCAATATCTTCTCCCGCTGCTTCCTTCCTGGCCATATACTCTTTCGTTCGCTCCAGCATAATACGAAGCTTGGAAGCCGTACTCATTCTGGAATAATTATCTTTGTCCTTATAACATCGTTTTGGATTCTCACCAAACGCACATTTCATGGCTATAGCCTTTTTTATTACCATATCGTCAATCCGTTTTCCCACTGTTTTTATAGCGGCAAAAGTCCCGCCCAGTACATTAGAGCTGCCCGGCCCGGTGGCCACACAGGTAACGCCTGCTTTCAAAGCCATGTCAAACGTAGGATCCTGGGGATTGATTCCGTCTATGGCAGACAGCTGCGGCGTTAAGGAATCCGTAGCTTCGTTATAGTCCTGCCCTTCAAAGCCTATGGCATAACCATCCAGTCCAAGATGACAATGAGCCTCCACAAAACCGGGATACACATGTTTGTTGGATGCATCTATGACAACTGCATCATTGATGATTTTTCCTTCCAGCACTGACGCAATCTTTTTTATTTTTCCATCTGCTATCAAGATATCCGCCTGATAAGCCTCTTTATGAATTGCATCATGAACCATACCTTGCTTAATCACTATGACTGTATCTGCCTGTTCCATTTTCTTCCTCCATTTTTCACATATCTTGGTGTTAGTTTCTCACAAACTCCAAAATTTCAAACATCTTTAACTAATTTTTACAGTCTTTTTCTGCCCTTTATTTTTAAACAATGCCCGGTATTTTTTCAGTTTTGCCTTGGGCACCTTAATCTTTGCTTTTGCATAAATACCCTTCAAGGCATTTGCCCCTACCTTGGAAAGCTTTGTAGTTTTAATCTGAATGGTACGCAGGGACTTTGTCTGGTAAAATGCTTCTTTTCCAATAGTCTGTACATTTTTTCCAATAGTCACGGAAGTAATAGAACTACGATTCTTGAATGCACGGTCTTCTATTTTAACAATTTTAAATGTAGCTCCCTGGATCTTTACCGAATCGCCAACCGTTACCTTTTTTACCGGCTTTGCAAGTCCGGCAAAGGAAACGGCGCCTTTACCATCCGTCCTGGCCGATACAATTTTATACCGATAATTTCCAACCGTGTAAACCGTTCCTTTTTTACACTTGATTTTATTTATGGATTTATTGGATACTGTCTTTCCGCAATCCTGACACTGGAGCTTTACGTAGCCTTTCCCAACAAATGTGGCAGCCTTTGTTGACATTTTCGTATGACGATGCCCGGTTGCCCGTTTTATGATCGTATTGCAGACCGTACATTTCTGATCTTTGGTACAAGTAGCCGCTGATCCCGGCGTATGGCCTTTCGCTCTCGCCAGCGCTATATTACATGTGGTACACTTCTGTATGGTGATGCAGGTCGCGGCCACTCCTGGAGTATGGCCCTTCGCTTTCTGTAAAACTGCCTGACATACGGTGCATGTTTGAGGGCTGGTACAAGTCGCCTTTCTTCCCGGCATATGCTCTCCGGCTTCTTTCAAAATCACATGACATTCCCTGCATTTCTGAGGCTGTGTGCAAGTCGCCTCTCCTTCTGGGATGTGGCCTTTCGCCTGTGTCATTACCGTATTACATTCCAGGCACTTCTGGGGGGCTGTGCAGGTCGCTCCCGGGCCGGGTGTATGGCCCTTTGCCTGCCTCAATACATCGTGACATATTATGCAAGTCTGAGGTTCTGTACAAGTCGCCTCCGGACTAGGCGTATGACCTTTGGCCTGTGCCAATAGTTCCCCGCATACCGTACACGTCTGCCCTTGCGTACAAGTAGCGCCGCCTCCATAAGTATGACCTTTGGCCGGAACAACCCTGGTCTTTTTTGCTTTGCAGACCGAACATTCCTGATACTCCTCCCCGTCAACAAGACAGCTTCCTTTCGATGTAGCAATCCAGGTTCCAAAGGAATGTACATGAATATCCGTCTCTCTTCGAACGCCTGATGTATTCGGAGACTGGGAAATTCCATAATTTAAAATACCGTCCTTTGTAATTTGGAATCCATAGATATACCCCATCTTTTGTTCTCTGTCCGTTAGCTCATAGGCCAATTCCGGCTCTGGCAATACAGAAGAAAGATCCAGAGACAGAATTTTATTCGGTTCAGCATAATAGAGGCGGCCTCCGAAAATACAGCTTCCGCTGTAATAATCAGAATAGGTCTGGGTTGTACTTCCCCAAACCGGCCATTTTTTATCCAGCGTCAAAACGGTGTCTGCTTTCTTCAAGCCTCCATTGCTGCCGGTATATTTCACTAAGGTATTTCCATAATTGCCGTACCAATACCCATCGTAATAAGAAAAAGCGCTGTCCACAACATTCCAGAAACAATTGTCAAAAGCCGTGCTGGACGCCTGGGTTTCCCCTGCCGGCCCAGAATAAATAAAATCTGTGGCATTATGGGGAGATACATTACTTCCGGAAGGGGAACGGAACCACTTAGTACTTTTCAAAAAATATACATGTCTTGCCCTTCCACACATATCCTCCACCGGATCATTCCATGTTACGTCTACGTGATACCAGGAATTTCCGATTTGTACAAGATTCCAAGCATGGTTTAATTTATCGCTGGTAACAAGCTCACAGGGAATCTCCAGCCGCTTCATCAATTCAAAAAACGCAAGGGCATATCCCTGACAGACTGCCTTTTTCCCGATCAATGCATCGTAAGCGCTATGGTACGTATGGCTGTTATCATATTCACAGTTCACGGCAATATAATCGTTTACATACAATGCTTTTTCCAAATCTGACCAGGCGGGATTTACGCCCGCTATAATTTCCGCCACCTTTTCGTTGTAAGCAGCTACCATCTGAGCCACCTTGGCGCTGGTAGCTTTATAAGTAAAACGAAGCTCTGTAACGATATTGCTGCTTTTGTCATAGCTATAATTATAGGAGGAATTCAAGTAAAAATATTCTGGATGGTTATTTAAAAATTTTATCAGAAACGTGGAAAGTTCTGAAACCGTCATCCCATACTCTCTCATGGGGATATTACCCTGGAGATTCTCAACCGCCGTTTCCAGTGCCCGTTCCAGCTCTGACTGATCCGCCGTCCGAAAAGCTCTGATGCCTTGATTCGTCCCTTCTTCCAGCAGCCCTCCATCCTGGAGAACACCTGGAAGCGTTATTTCTTCTTTCGCTGTTTCTGACGCTTCTGCCTGAGCAGAAAAATGAAGGAACATCAAAAGCACAATCAGAAAACATAAAAAATATCTGGTTGTCTCATGTAACGACTTTATTTTTACCATCCTCATTCCCCCTAATATTGGACGCTTCATATGCAAAAAGCTGCCGTAAAGCACCAACAGAATTATTTACATCCATTGAATTTCAACTTCTGTATCCTTCCATCCCTGCCTGCGACAGCCTTTGATACTCCGGCGTAACCCCGCCGGAGCAGCTATTTTTATTTACCAATATTCAGACGTATCAATGCCTTCTTTAAGGCAGCTTCCGCCCTTGCCACATCAATCCCTGCCGCGTGGCTCTGCAACCGTTCCTCCGCTCTCTTTTTTGCTTCCTCTGCACGGTTCTTGTCTATCTCATCCGGCCATTCCGCCACTTCGGCAAGAATAGTAACCTTTTCCGGAAGTATCTGAGCAAATCCGGCATGAAGCGCCGCCTGTTTTTCGCCCTGGGCCTCTTTGATATTCAAAATTCCCGGCGCAATCACAGTGGTCAGCGGTATGTGGTTCTTGTACACACCTATATCTCCGTCTTCTGCTGTAAACTCTACCATAAAGGCTTCCCCCTGGTAAAAAACCCGATCCGGTGTGATAATTTCTAATTGAAATAAGTTGTTCCCATCAGCCATCGTATCACCCCTTACTTCATGCGGGCGCGTACTTCATCAATACTTCCTGCATTTAAGAAATGACCTTCCGGAACATCATCATGCTTACCTTCCAAAATCTCACGGAATCCCCGAAGCGTCTCAGAAATAGGCACATATTTTCCTTCCAGTCCGGTAAACTGGGTTGCAACGAAGAAGGGCTGTGAAAGGAATCTCTGTACCTTTCTGGCACGGTTTACCACCAGCTTATCATCTTCGGAAAGCTCATCCATACCAAGAATTGCAATAATATCCTGCAGCTCTTTATATCTTTGGAGAATCTCCTGAACTCCACGGGCCACTTCAAAATGTTCCTGGCCTACCACACGGGGATCCAGAATTCTGGAGGTGGACTCCAAGGGATCTACCGCCGGATAAATACCAAGCTCCGCAATGGAACGGGACAATACGGTGGTAGCGTCCAGGTGAGCAAAGGTTGTTGCCGGAGCCGGGTCCGTCAAGTCGTCCGCAGGCACATATACTGCCTGTACGGAAGTAATGGAACCGCTCTTCGTGGAAGTAATACGCTCCTGCAGCGCGCCCATTTCCGTCTGCAGCGTAGGCTGATAACCTACGGCCGAGGGCATACGTCCCAGCAATGCGGAAACCTCAGAACCTGCCTGGGTAAAACGGAAAATGTTATCAATGAACAAAAGCACGTCTTTTCCGCCTTTGTCACGGAAGTATTCCGCCATGGTCAAACCTGTCAAGCCCACACGCATACGTGCTCCAGGGGGCTCGTTCATCTGTCCAAACACCATACAGGTCTTATCAATAACGCCGGATTCCTTCATTTCATAGTAAAGATCATTTCCTTCACGAGTACGCTCTCCTACACCGGTAAATACGGAATATCCGCCGTGCTCTGTTGCTATATTGTGAATCAGCTCCTGGATCAGCACCGTTTTGCCTACGCCGGCGCCGCCAAACAGACCGATTTTACCACCCTTTTGATAAGGGCAAAGCAAATCTACTACCTTGATACCGGTCTCCAGCATCTCCGTAGCGGTCGCCTGCTCTTCGAAAGCCGGAGCTTTTCTGTGAATGGGTAAATATTCCACCTCTGTGGGCGGATCTATTTCATCAATGGGTTCACCAAGTACGTTAAACATACGCCCCAGTGTCTTTTCACCGACAGGAATCGTAATGGGCGCTCCGGTTGCAGCCGCATCCATCCCGCGCACCAAACCGTCGGTGGAACCCATGGCAATACATCTGACCGTATCATCACCCAGATGCTGGGAAACCTCAACTACCAGCTTCTTGCCTCCCTCAAGGGGAATGTCAATGGCCTCGTTGATTTCCGGCAGCTTATTATCGGCAAACTTAATGTCAAGAACGGCGCCGATAATCTGAGTGATTTTGCCTATATTCTTTTCTGCCATACTTTCACTCCTTTTGTTTTCATCAGGATATCGCCTCAGCGCCTGCAATAATCTCCGTTAATTCCTGAGTAATGTTGCTCTGACGCGCTCTGTTGTATTTCAAAGTCAAATCACCTATTATTTCTTCTGCGTTGCTGGTAGCCGAATCCATCGCCTGCATTCTGGCCCCGTTTTCACTGGCAACAGCCTCCACCAGGGCTCCGTAAAACAGACTTGTAATATATTTAGGAATAATCCTGTCCAACGCTTCTTCTTCGTTTGGCTCATAATTCATGGGAATGCTGACATCCGCATTGGAAATCTCTTCTTCGTCAAATTCTACCGGAAGAAGCTTCATCAATGTGGGCACATGGCTTACCGTATTCTTAAAATGAGTATAAGCCAAATAGATTTCCCCAATCTCTCCCTTGGAATAAGCATCCAGGATCTCCTTGCATATCGCTATGGCGTCTCCATAGGTGGGTCCGTCCATTACATCGGAATGATCCGCCGTAATCTCGTAGCCTTTCCGTTCCAGTCCGTCCATCGCTTTCCGGCCAATGGCATATACCTTCACATCCTCCTTCGGCAGCTCGCTTCCGCTCAGAAGCTTTACAATATTGGAATTGTAGCCTCCGGCCAATCCCCGGTTGGAGGATATCACCACCACCGCTTTTTTAGCGGAACTGCCCGGTTTTAGATAAGGATGATCCAGGCTGCCGGATCTGGCCAGCATGGAGGTCACGGTCTGATACATATAATTAAAATATGGATTTGCCTGTTCCGCACGGGTTCTGGCCTTTTGCAGTTTTACCGTAGATACAAGCTTCATGGCTTTGGTGATCTGCTGCGTACTCTGTATGCTGCTTTTTCTTTGCTTTATGTCTCTTAAAGAAGCCATATTTTCACCGCCTTACTTGTGTTCTACTGGAAAGATGCCTTGCACTCCTCAATGGCCTTCACCAGCTTGTTTTCTGTCTCTTCTTTGATTTCCTTCTCAGTACGGATCGCTTCCGGAATCTCCGGATACTTGGTATCGATGAAATCAAATAATTCCTGCTCAAAACGCAGCACATCCGCCACCGGAATATCCAACAGATATTTTCTGGTAGCCGCATAGATGATGATAACCTGATATTCTACCGGCATGGGCTTATATTGAGGCTGCTTTAACATCTCGCGAATCCGTTCGCCCTGTGCCAGACGTTCGCTGGTATCCGCATCCAATTCTGATCCGAACTGGGCAAATGCCGCCAGCTCACGATACTGGGCCAGCTCCACACGAATAGGGCCTGCAATTTTTTTCATAGCCTTAATCTGAGCGGAACCTCCTACACGGGATACAGACAAACCGGCGTTGATGGCAGGACGGAATCCTGCGTTAAACATCTCTGTCTCCAGATAAATCTGACCGTCCGTAATAGAAATTACATTGGTAGGAATATATGCGGAAACGTCGCCTGCCTGAGTCTCAATAATAGGCAAAGCTGTCAGGGAACCGCCGCCCAATTTCTCTGATAATCTTGCTGCACGTTCCAATAATCTGGAATGCAAATAGAACACGTCGCCGGGATACGCTTCACGCCCTGGCGGTCTTCTCAGAAGCAAGGAAAGGGTACGATAAGCCGTTGCGTGTTTACTTAAGTCATCGTAAATCACCAGCACGTCCTCGCCGTTCTCCATCCATTCTTCTCCGATTGCACATCCGGCATAAGGAGCAATATACTGCAGCGGAGCAAGCTCACTTGCGGTAGAAGCCACTACCGTAGTATATGCCATAGCGCCGAATTCTTCCAATGTCTTTACAATGGTAGCTACGGTAGAAGCTTTCTGGCCAATGGCTACGTAAATACATTTTACGCCCTGCCCCTTCTGGTTAATAATCGTATCAATTGCGATAGCCGTCTTACCTGTCTGACGGTCACCGATGATCAGCTCACGCTGTCCTCTTCCGATGGGAATCATAGAGTCAATCGCCTTGATACCTGTCTGAAGCGGCGTATCCACGGATTTACGGGAAATAACGCCGGAAGCAACTCTTTCAATCTGTCTGAACTTATTGGTCTCAATAGGGCCTTTTCCGTCAATGGGCTGCCCTAAAGCATTTACAACACGGCCCATCATAGCGTCGCCTACGGGAACCTCCACCACTCTGCCGGTAGTTTTAACCGTATCGCCCTCATTGATATTTTTTTGGTCGCCCAGCAATACGGCGCCCACATTATCTTCCTCTAAGTTCAATACCATTCCATAAACTTCGCCAGGGAACTCTAACAGCTCGCCCTGCATGGCGTTCTCCAAGCCATGGATACGGGCAATGCCATCCGCTACCTGAATAACGGTCCCCACATCGGATACTTCCAGCTCTGACGCATACCGCTTAATCTGTTCTTTGATTACGGAACTTATTTCTTCTGGTCTTAAATTCATGGAGCGCATTCACCTACTTTCAACTGTATTTTCGATAATTCCCGG
>CAMNQH010000068.1 GCA_946549035.1 uncultured Lachnospiraceae bacterium
CCCGACTGGGTTCTGCTTGATTGGGCTCATTGGAATGCTCGGTGCAACAGACTTTTCCTGAAATATATTGTCAGAATATTCTCTCAGCTTTGACTTTCGCAATTATCTAACTTTACAGGAAAGAAAAGGAGATGCCATGTTATATCGAGAAAATCCCAGAAATCATCAGTATCTTTCCGCATTAGGCTATGGATGTCTGCGTTTTAGCAAAAAAGGTTCGGGAATTGACCAAAAGAAAGCAGAAGAGGAAATGAAGCTTGCCTTGGACAGAGGAGTGAATTATTTTGACACGGCGTATACATATCCAGGAAGTGAGGAATGCCTTGGAACCTTTTTGTCCAAGGGCTATCGGGATAAAGTAAATATTGCTACGAAGCTTCCTCATTATTATATAAAAGCGCCCCAGGATATGGAGCGCTATTTTGGCCAGCAGCTAAGGCGGCTGAAAACCGATCATGTGGAATATTATTTGATGCATATGTTAAACGATGTGGCAGCCTGGAACCGTCTTCGGGCATTTGGCATTGAGGAGTGGATTGCAGAGAAAAAATCATCGGGAGCTATTGAAAATATCGGCTTTTCCTTTCATGGAGGAACGGAAAACTTTATTAAAATTTTGGATGCATATGACTGGGATTTCTGCCAGATTCAGTATAATTATATGGATGAGCATTCTCAGGCAGGCAGAAGGGGACTTTTGTATGCCAGTAATAAAGGGATTCCGGTGATTATCATGGAACCTTTGCGGGGAGGCCGCCTGGTACAGGGATTACCTGTTACGGCAAAACGCCTGCTGCAGCGGACGAGCCCGCGGCGAAGCCCGGCGGAATGGGGGCTGCGCTGGCTGTGGAATCAGCCGGAAGTAACCGTTGTTTTGTCCGGAATGAATCAAAAAGAGCAGGTAAAGGAAAATGTCCGGATTGCCTCGGAGACGACTCCAAATTCTATGGGAGCAGAGGAGCAGCAGGTGATAGCCCGTATTAAAAAGGAAATCAATCAATATGTAAAGGTTCCCTGCACCGGATGTGGTTATTGTATGCCATGTCCCAAGGGAGTAGACATACCTGTGTGCTTTCAGGCATATAATACAAGCTATACAGACAGCTTTATTTCAGGAATGAAGGCGTATTTTATGTGCAACGCCCTGCGGACCAACCCATCTGGAGCGTCTAATTGTATCCGGTGCGGAAAATGTAAGAAACACTGTCCTCAGAACATTGACGTTCCAAAGATGCTGGGGCGTGTAAAACGAAGAATGGAGAATCCCGTGTTTCATATTGCCAGGGTCATTGCGGGAAGAATCGGAAAATATTGATTCCTGGCATCAAATGGCAAAATACAGTGGAAAGAAATTGGAGTTTGGAAGGATTTTTTGTAAAAAAATAAAGGAAATTTCAATCAGGCGCGGAATATATATAGTAAACGATATATTAATTTTATTTGCTGTTTACAGGAATCTATGCTGGACATTCCCTATACTTATAGAGGTGATGGTATGACAATACGGGAGACCATGGAGTTCATAGAATGTGCAAATTTAAGTCCTTTTGCTACCTTGAGCCAGAACTCCCGGGGGAGGGAGCGGGAGGAAGAGCCGTGTGATATCAGGCCGGTGTTTCAGCGGGATCGGGACCGTATTCTACATAGCAAGGCGTTTCGGCGTTTGAAGCATAAAACACAAGTATTTTTGACGCCTAAGGGTGATCACTACAGGACGCGGCTGACCCATACGCTGGAAGTATCCCAAAACGCCCGTACTATTGCAAAGGCTTTGCGGCTGAATGAAGATTTGACGGAAGCCATTGCATTGGGACATGATCTGGGGCATACGCCTTTCGGACATGCGGGGGAGGATATGTTAAACCGGTTGTGCCGGGGCGGGTTCTGGCATCATATACAAAGCGTCCGTGTAGTGGAGAAGTTAGAGAAGCAGGGAGAGGGATTGAACCTTACATGGGAAGTGCGGAACGGAATTTTGAACCATCAGACCTCCTCTATGCCGGCGACGCCGGAGGGGAGAATTGTCCGGCTTTCTGATAAGATTGCCTATATTAATCATGATATTGACGATGCGATTCGGGCTAAGGTGCTGGAAGAGGAAGACATTCCCTTGGAGTATCGCAGAGTTTTGGGCGGCAGTACCAGAGAGCGTTTAAACACCTTGATTCATGATATTATTATCAGCAGCCAGGGAACGGGAGATATTCATATGTCCCCGGAAGTAGAGGAAGCGATGCAAAAACTCCGAACGTTTATGTTTGTCCATGTTTATCAAAATCCCAGGGCAAAAGGAGAGGAATTAAAGGCCAAAGAACTTTTAGGCAGGCTGTTTGCATATTATATGGAACAGACCGAAAGGCTTCCGGAACAGTTTTTGCGCATGATAGACGAGGGGGAGGAAAAAGACCGGGTGGTTTGCGATTATATTGCCGGAATGACAGATCAGTATGCGATTGCAAAATTTGAAGAAATTTTTATGCCAAAGGCATGGCAGGCCAACTGAAGGAAGAATTCGGGGGATAGAAAATGCCATTTTATTCGGATGAATTAATAGAAGAAATTCGTTCCGGGAATGACATTGTGGATGTGATTTCCGGATATGTAAAACTGACCAAACGGGGGAGCAGTTATTTGGGATTGTGCCCGTTTCATAATGAAAAAACACCTTCTTTTGCCGTGTCGGGAAATAAGCAGTTATATCATTGCTTTGGATGCGGGGCAGGGGGAAATGTAGTTACATTTTTAATGGAATATGAGAGTTATACGTTTCCGGAAGCCTTGGAAGAGTTGGCCAGTCGGATAGGCATCGATCTTCCCAAGCAGGAGATGAGCGGCCAGGCCCGGGCGGAATCGGATCAGCGCACGAGGATTTTGGAGATCAATAAGGCGGCGGCCAAGTATTTTTATGTTCAGCTTCGGAGGGAACAGGGGAAGCAGGCCATGGATTATCTCAAGGGCCGGAAGTTAAGCCCGGAAACCATGCAGAAATTTGGACTGGGGTATGCCAACAAATACAGTGATGATTTGTACCGGTATTTGCGTCAGCAGGGCTATCAGGATGAGATATTAAAGGAAGCAGGCCTTGTGACCCTGGATGAAAGGCGGGGCGGTTACGATAAGTTTTGGAACCGGGTTATATTCCCCATTATGGATGTGAATCATCGTGTCGTGGGCTTTGGGGGAAGAGTCATGGGAGAGGGAGAACCCAAGTATTTAAACTCTCCTGAAACCAAGGTATTTGATAAGAGCAGAAGCTTGTATGGCCTTCATTTGGCCAAAAGCTCCAGAAAGCCTCAGATACTTTTGTGTGAGGGCTATATGGATGTGATTGCACTGCATCAGGCAGGCTTTGATAATGCGGTAGCTTCCCTTGGGACTGCCTTTACGCCTGGACACGCCAATTTGCTGAAACGTTATGTCAAGGAGGTCTATCTCACCTTTGACAGCGACGGCGCCGGGGTCCGGGCCGCTCTTCGGGCGATACCGATTTTGAAGGAAGCGGGGCTTACGGCCAGGATTGTAGATATGAAGCCTTATAAGGATCCGGATGAATTTATCAAGGCGCTGGGGACAGAGGCATATCAAAAGCGGATTGACCAGGCTCAGAACAGCTTTCTGTTTGAAGTTTCTGTTTTGGAACAGCAGTTTGACCTTCAGGACCCGGAGGGTAAGACGTCATTTTTCAATGAAGTTGCCGGAAAGCTTTTGGAGTTTGAAGAGGAACTGGAGCGGAACAATTATATAGAGGCCGTTGCAGCAAAGTACCAGGTGGGTTTTGAAAATTTGAAAAAGCTGGTGGGACGCAGGGCGGCCCGGGGTATGGCGCCCCGGCCATCCTTAAAATCCGGAATCCAGGAAAAGAAAAAAAAGGAAAACGGCATGGACAAGTCCCAAAAACTGCTTCTCACATGGCTGATTGAGGATTCCGGATTGTTTGAGGTGATCCGTCCTTTGATTGGACCGGAGGATTTTATAGGAGAACCCTATAAGAAGACGGCGGAACTTTTATTTGCCCAATATGAAGAAGGAGCGATCAATCCGGCGAAAATTGTCAGCATGTTTCCGGAGGAGGAGCAGCAGAGAGAAGTGGTATCGCTGTTTCATACCAGAATTGGGGAAATAAAGACGAAGCAGGAGCGGGAAAAAGCACTGAAAGAGACGATTGTCCGTATGAAGCAAAACAGCATCAATTATCGTTCCAGCCATCTCAATCAGGCGGATGATAAGGTGTTGGAAAAGCTGGTGGAAGATAAGAGGCAGCTTGAGGAAATACAAAAATTGCATATTTCTATCAATTAGGGACAAAATATAAACAATAAATGGAAGGATGAAACAGAATGGAAGAAAAAGCAGTAAAATTTAGCGAAAAGCTGCAGGAATTGCTGGCGATTGCCAAAAAGAAAAAGAATGTATTGGAGTACCAGGAGATCAGCGATTTTTTCCGGGAGCTGGAGCTGAACGCAGAGCAGTTTGAGAAAATTCTGGATTTCCTGGAGACTCACAATATTGATGTGCTTCGTATTTCCGATGACGACGATGACGACGTCGATGTGGATATCCTTCTAAGCGAAGAAGAAGATGTGGAAGTCGAGAAGATCGATCTTTCGGTACCGGACGGCGTCAGTATTGAGGATCCGGTGCGTATGTACTTGAAGGAAATCGGGAAGGTGCCCCTTTTGAGCGCAGAAGAGGAGATCGATTTGGCCAAACGTATGGAATTGGGGGATCAGGAGGCGAAAAAGCGTCTGGCGGAAGCAAATCTGCGTCTGGTAGTCAGCATTGCCAAGCGTTACGTGGGCAGAGGGATGCTGTTTTTGGATTTGATTCAGGAAGGAAATCTTGGCCTGATTAAGGCGGTGGAGAAGTTTGACTACCGGAAAGGCTATAAGTTCAGTACGTATGCCACCTGGTGGATCCGCCAGGCTATCACCAGAGCCATTGCGGATCAGGCCAGAACCATTCGAATTCCGGTGCATATGGTGGAGACTATTAATAAGCTGATTCGTGTTTCCAGACAGCTTTTACAGGAATTGGGCAGGGAACCTTCACCGGAGGAGATTGCGGAAGAAATGAGTATGCCGGTGGACCGCGTCCGGGAGATTTTAAAGATTTCTCAGGAGCCGGTTTCTTTAGAGACCCCTATCGGTGAAGAAGAAGACAGCCATCTGGGAGATTTTATTCAGGATTACAATGTTCCGGTTCCGGCGGATGCGGCGGCTTTTACCTTGTTAAAGGAACAGTTGGTGGAGGTATTAGGGACGCTGACGGAGCGGGAACAGAAGGTGCTCCGGCTGCGGTTTGGATTGGATGACGGCAGGGCCAGGACATTGGAGGAAGTAGGAAAAGAGTTCAATGTAACCAGAGAGCGAATTCGTCAGATTGAAGCCAAGGCGCTCCGGAAGCTGCGTCATCCCAGCAGAAGCCGGAAATTGAAGGATTATTTGGAATAATATGAAAAAAATATCCAAACGGCTTTTGGCCCTTGCCAAGTTGGCCGGGGAAGGGAAGTGTCTGGCAGATGTGGGATGTGACCATGGCTATCTTCCGATTTACCTAATGAAGCAAGGAGCGGTTCAGAGGGCCGTTGCCATGGATGTGGCCCCAGGCCCTCTGGAACGTGCCAAAGCGCATATTAAAGAGCAGGGGCTTTCGTCCTACATAGAAACCAGGCGTTCAGACGGATTATCGGCCCTGGAAAGAGGAGAAGCTGAAATTATTGTAATAGCAGGTATGGGGGGCGCCTTGATGACAAAAATATTGTCTAAGGGTTCTTCTGTGCTTAAGGAGGATACAGAGCTGATTCTTCAGCCCCAATCTGAAATAAAGGAGTTTCGGCAGTATTTGGCCAGCAGGGGCTTTCGACTGCTGGAGGAAGATATGGTACAGGAGGACGGGAAATTTTATCCTATGATGAAAATTACCGGACTGGGATATTGTACAGATGAAAATGATTTTTCTTCCGTAGAGTTGAAATATGGCCCTCTTTTGTTAAGAAGAAAGCATCCGGTATTGAAAGAATATTTGCTCCGTCAAAAGCAAAAACAAGAAGAGATTCAAAAACGGCTGCTATATGCAGCGAAAGAACAGCAAAAAGAAGCGCGCAGCAGACAGGTATGTGAGGAATTAGAGGAGATACGTCAGGCGCTGCGCAGATATGAGGATGGATATGGTTTGTAGAGAGATTGTACAGTGGCTTAATTGCCAGGCGCCGGAAGAATATGCTTGCGGTTGGGACAATACGGGGCTGTTAGCGGGCAGCCCTCAAAAGGAGGTGCGCCGTATTTATGTGGCGATAGACGCCACAGATGAGACCATCCAGGAAGCTGTAGAGTTGGGGGCGGATATGCTTTTGACTCATCATCCTTTGATTTTTAAAGGATTGAAAAAAGTCAACAGTGAGGATTTTATCGGAAGAAGAATCATAGAATTAATCAAACATGATATAGCTTATTATGCGATGCATACCAATTTTGATATTGCAGTGATGGCAGATCTGGCGTCGGAAAAGCTGGGGCTGAAGGAGACGTCAGTGCTTCAGCCAACGGGAAGCAGCGCGGCAGGAGATGTGGGTATTGGAAAGGCAGGAAGGTTCCCAAAGGAATTGTCGCTGAAAGAATGTATTGACGTGGTAAAGCGTACGTTTGCCATAGACACGGTAAAAGTATTTGCCCCTGTTTCATTCACGGGATCCTGGGAATCTTTTTTCATTTCAAAAGCTGCCGTCTGCCCGGGATCAGGAAAAAGCGTGATTGGAGACGCCTTAAAGGCAAAGGCCCAGGTACTGATTACCGGGGATATTGACCATCATGAAGGGATTGATGCGGCGGCTCAGGGAATGGCGGTGCTTGACGCTGGTCATTATGGACTGGAAAAAATGTTTATTCCATATATGAAGGAGCAAATCGAAAGCCAGCTTTCAGGGGTGGAAGTGATTGCTCAAAAAGTGAAGCGGCCGTTTTTGTATGTATAAGCCATAGGAAGGCAGGGATAGGGATTATGTACAAACTGATAATTCAGGGGGAAGAACGGGAATTTCCCGAAGGGACTACTTTTTTGGAGATTGCGCAGCAGTATCAGCCGGAATTTGAGGATGATATTGTGCTGGCGCTGTATAACAATAAATTGCAGGAGCTCTTGAAAAAGGTTCCCGGGGATGGGAAGCTTTTTTTCGTGACTACCAGGGATAATGCAGGAAAAAAAGCGTACCGTAGAAGCGTCACATTGCTGATGCAGCGGGGAGTGTACAATCTGGCCAAAGCAGCGGGAAAAGAAGCTCGCGTGAAGGTCATGCATTCCATCAGCCAGGCATATTATTGTGAACTCCGGGGGGAAATGCAGGTAACAGAGGAATATCTGGCGGCTTTAAAGGCAGAAATGCAAAAGCTGGCGGAGGAAAAGCATCCTATTTTGAAAAAAAGTATACATACCGAGGATGCAGTAAAGCTTTTTGATAAGCTGGGAATGAAGGATAAGAAGAAGCTGTTTAGCTATCGCAGAAGCTCCCGGATGAATATTTACAGTATTGGGAATTATGTAGATTATTTTTATGGATATATGGTGCCGGATACGGGATATTTGGGCTATTTCGATTTACAGCCTTATGATGAAGGATTTGCCTTGATATTTCCGGATCAGGAGACGAAAAAGGTCAGTGAATTCCGGCCTCCCCATAAGTTATTCCATGTGCTGAAGGAATCTACCCAGTGGGGAGAGATGATGGGGATTGACACGGTGGGAGCCTTGAACGACGCGGTGTCTAAGGGACGTATCCAGGATGTAATTCTGGTACAGGAAGCTTTGATGGAGCGGCGGATTGGGGAGATCGCCAAGGAGATTGCAGACCAGAAAACGAAGAAATTTGTTATGATTGCCGGGCCGTCTTCTTCCGGAAAGACCACATTTTCTCATCGGCTGTCCATTCAGCTGATGGCTCAGGGAATGCATCCCCATCCCATCGCTTTGGACGATTATTATGTGAACCGGGTAGATACCCCAAAGGACGAACATGGGGATTATGATTATGAGTGTTTGGAGGCGTTGGATATTGAGCTGTTCAACCGTGATATGACCGCGCTTTTGGATGGAAAAGAGGTGGCTATGCCTACCTACAATTTTAAGACCGGAAAACGGGAATATCGGGGCAATACCAAGCGTTTGGGGCCAAATGATATTCTGGTATTGGAGGGGATTCATGGCTTAAATGACAAGCTTTCTTATACGCTTCCCAAATCCAGTAAACTGAAAATCTATATCAGCGCATTGACCCAGCTTAACATTGATGAGCATAACAATCTGCCCACTACAGACGGCAGGCTGATTCGCAGAATGGTGCGGGACGCTATGGCCAGGAGTACCACGGCGAGGGAAACCCTGGCGCGGTGGGATTCCGTGCGCCGGGGAGAGGAACGTCATATTTTTCCGTTCCAGGAGGAAGCGGACATTATGTTTAATTCCGCGTTGATTTATGAAATTGCAGTGTTAAAAACCTATGCGGAGCCTTTATTGTTTTGCATTGACCATGATTGTCCTGAATATCTGGAAGCCAAGCGTATACTGAAGTTTTTGGATTATTTTCTTCCTGTGCCTTCAGAAGCAGTGGAGCGAAATTCCATTTTGCGGGAGTTTATCGGAGGAAGCTGTTTCAAAATTTAACCCTTGCTGCGTTTGGAAAATAGCGTCATCATTTTTAGGATGCAATATCCTTTTGCCTGTATTTGAGGAAGGCTGCTGCAATCCCAAGGATGGTAAAAAGTATTCCGACGGATACATATGTGAGTTCTATCTGCTTTTCTGCAATGATATTGGCGCCTTCAGCGTAGCCAAAGGGAGTGATATATTTCAGGAATTTAGCTTCGTTTGTCAAATTTGCGATGATATTTAGAAAGTAAAATAATGCGGCAAGGCTCAGGCCGCTTCCCATTCCGCCTCTGCTAAGGAACGCGGATACTCCGAAGCAGACGGCGGCAATTTCAATTTGGAGTATCAGATAGGCGGCAAACAGGAGAGCAAGGGTATTGTCTTTGGGAAGTTCGCCGATGGCAGAAGCAGATAAAAGGGTAACCACGATGATAACAGCATTCAGGATTGCGATTTGAATGAGTATAGCGCAGAATTTTTGCAGTACTACCTTGGTTCGGGAAACAGGGTGAGTGAGCAGAAATTCTGCGGTTTTTTCTTTTTCTTCGGATGCCAGGGCAGAAATGCCTAAAAGCGCTGCAAAAAACGCTCCTCCCAGGCCCAGGATATTGGAGCATTCTACGCCGAAGAATCCCATAAATTCCCCAAAATTAATTTTATCCATGCCAAAAGCAGCGGAAAATCCCCCCATGTCGGCAAACATGCCGCTTAAATATTTCATTTGATGTTCCATTTCAGGATAGATTAGGATGCAGATTCCCAGCAAAAAGGAAATGATAAGTGTCCATAGAATCAGGGCGTTTCTTCCTTTTTTCAGTTCATGTTTGATAAGCGTCATGTTATACTTCCTCCTGATAATAGTGTATGAAAATTTCTTCTAAGTCTGGTTCTGTAATGGTAAGATCGGTAATGGGCAGAGAAGAGAGATATAAAAGCAGCTCTTTTGGATTGCCGTCGTATAAAAAGCTTATGGCGTCGTCTGTGTTTTGGATATTCTTTGCATGATCCAAAGGAGGCAGGGAAGCAATCCCTTTCAGGGTGATTCGTTTTGTTTCCGTGTGGCCCAGGTTCTTTGTACTGTCTGAAACAAGAATTCTGCCGTCCCGGATAATGGCGGCGTGTCTGCAGTATTCCTGTACTTCGGAAAGGACATGAGAAGAAAGGAATATGGTTGAGCCGCTGCTGTTATATTCTTTCAGGATGGAATAAAATTCCCGCTGCATCAGAGGATCCAGCCCGCTGGTAGGTTCGTCCAAAATACACAGCCTTGGCTTGTGCTGCAATGCGCATATGATGGATACCTTCTTTCGATTTCCCAAGGATAGCTGGCGGATTTTCTTTTTGGTATTCAATTTCAGCCTTTCACACAGCGCGGCAGCTTCCTTGCTGCAGTCCATTTTGCGCAGACGGGCTGAGAGTTGGACGACTTCTCCCACATTCATATTGGGGTAAAAGAAAGCTTCGGAAGGCATATAACCTGTAGCATTGAGAATTTGGGTCTTTTGGGTCAGAATGTTTTGACCAAAAATTTCTGCTGTTCCGCTGGTGGGGGAAATCAGTCCTAACAACGTGCGGATTGTCGTACTTTTTCCGGCTCCATTGGGGCCAATAAAGCCAAAAAAATCGCCTTCCTCCACCCTTAGGTTTAGTTTTGTAATCCCTCTTGCTTTTCCATAAGATTTCGTCAGGGCTTCTGTTTGTATGGCGTTCATGTGAGAAAAATCTCCTTTGCAATATTGTTTTATGTAGGTGGTTGCGAAATTCAAAACTTAGCTGAATATTCTGACCATATAGTTCAGAATATTCAGCTAAATTTGATTTTCGCAATTACCGAATCGTTTTAACTATTATAGCTTATGAGGACATGCAAAGCAAGTTTCGATAAAAGATATTGTCTCTTAATTATCAATCAGATTTTGGTTTTTTGGGGTTGTATTTGTACAAAGGTTTTGATATAATAGCGTTACATATCTGGGACAATCTATGGAGTGATCCATATCAAAGTTTTATTCTGTACAGGGAGTTTTTAACGGTGTCTTGCCGTTTTTCTGTCGCAATTTTTATCCCCAATATGAATTTTAAAAATTTAATACAGTTTAGGAGGATTTGCCTATGAGAGAGAGCCGAAAAACCTTACAGGAGCTGAGCCTGATGGATGATTTTTTGATGACAGAATCTATGCTCCACAAGGAAACGGCTGAGCCGATCGCAAAGATGATTATTGAACGTACGACTGGAATAAAAGTGGGGGATTTGATCATTGAATATCAGAAGACAGTGAATGGGATCGATACCAACCGGCACGGGGTTCGCCTGGATATGTCTTTGATAGAGGTAGACATGAGAGAAAACCATACAGACAAGGTGAGAGTTTATGATATTGAACCTAATAACAGAAAAGACGTCAGCTTGCCAAGACGCAGCCGGTTTTACCAAGCCTTAGAAGATGTAAAGCTGTTGGGAACGGGTGTGGATTATGAGAGATTGCCAGAGCTTTGGAGCATTTGGATTCTCCCTTATGATCCTTTTGGGAAAAACCAGATGGTGTATACAGTGAAAAATACGGTGGAAGATTTCGACGACATTGATTATAATGATGGTATTAGAAAATGGTTTCTTTATACAGACGGGGAACAGGGCGGTAGTCCAGAACTAAAGAGCTTGCTCCTTTATTTAAAAAGCAGCCGGGCAGAAAATGCGGTAGATCAGGAATTATCGTCGCTTCACGCTAAGATAGAGAAACTTAAAAATACAAGTGAGATCGGAGTGAGGTATATGCATGTACGAGAAAATCTTGAATTTTATTTGAGGTCGGAGATTAAAGAAGGAGTAGAGAAGGGAATTGAAGAGAGACTGAAAGTAGAGATAAAAAAAGAATTGGCGAAGAGAGAAGAGGAGGTAAAGAAGGAGTTAGCGAAGAGAGAAGAGGAAGCGAAGAAAGAGTTAGCGAAGAGAGAAGAGGAAGCGAAGAAAGAGTTAGCGAAGAGAGAAGAGGAAGCGAAGAAGGAGTTAGCGAAGAGAGAAGAGGAAGCGAAGAAAGAGTTAGCGAAGAGAGAAGAGG
>CAMNQH010000069.1 GCA_946549035.1 uncultured Lachnospiraceae bacterium
TGATTACATTCGTTTTCAGGATGAAAGTTCTCATATCTTTTCTTTACGGCATCTGAATACCATAACTCTTGGAAGGATTGTTCCTTTAAACTGCCAACGACCCCATTGCTGACATAGGCTTTATCATGACAGAAATATACGTTAGAATCAGCAGCAATTACTGTAAAAATTTGATTAATATAACATTTCTTGTAGCACCGGTGAAAGACCATTGCTGATTCAAAGTCTCCCTCGTATTTATTGATTATTTTAAAACCCTCTGTTTCGAAATCCTCTTGTGCTTGATGTATTTGCCTGATTGCCTCTTCCTTAAATGATTCGTGATACTGAAATAAATCTTTTGTAATTCTGGCTGTATATTTGATATGGTTCGTTCCCAAGTCTTTTGCAAGCTTAGCCATTTGGTATACTTGATTTGCATTTTCATGGTTAATTACAAAATTTATTCCCAATTCACAAAAATCTTCCTTCATGTGTGAAAAGCTTTTTATATTTTCACAAACCTCATCAAATGCGGACAATGGAAGCTGACGTATCCCGGCATATGTTTCAGCGTCTGCGGCATCGAAAGATATTCTTACCCATTTGGCATGAGATAAGACTTTTGCTCGCGCTCCATTTAGCAAATGACCGTTGGTGATGATAGACAAATCAATATTCGCATCAAGGATTCCTTGCATAGCCTCCACAATGTGGGGATATACAAGAGGTTCTCCCCCGCCGCTAAAGGTCACGGCTTTTACGCCCATGGTCTGCAAATCTGCTATAATTTCCTGCATTTTTTCCCATGGAATCTGATCTTGGGTCTTTACAGAATCTCTTAATCCTAACGCGTTGTCAGCATAACTGCAGTAATAACATTTATGGTTACAATAGTTCGTCGGCTTTATCCGAATATAAATGGGAGCTGTTCTTTTATGTTCTCTTACTACTTGATTGAGCCGGTCCATATGTTCAAAAATCTTTAAATTACTATATGGTGTTGCTTTAATATCCATCGCTTTCTCCTATTGATTGCATAAGATTTATATGGGGTTCCAGGAAAATTAGCTACATCTGTTTTTTATTACAGCATACCGCAAAGATATAACATGCCATTGGATTAAATCCAGTATGTACTACCTCGTCATTCATGTTAAAAATAAATACATTATGAAAGTATTGCTCCATTAAATGATATAATCTGTCTTGGCTATATAAGTTGATATGTCCGATCTTGCTTGCTTCACATGCATAAGGATCCATTTTGATATTTGGCGTCCCTATAATAACGGTTCCTTCCTGCTTTATATTTGCACATATCACTTCGCAGTATTTACGTTCCATTTCAGTTGAAATATGCTCTATAACATCCAGGCTTACAACTGCATCAAAGCTTTCATCTTGTGGTGTAGAATGAAATAAATCTCCACAGATAAATTCAAAATCTTCTGACAGATTATTTCGATTCCAGTCCATAGCCCTCTCATCAAAATCTAGTCCCACGTATTTTTCCAATTTTATATTTTGCTGGAACATAAGAGCTCCTATCGCTTCTTGGCAGCCCAATTCTAATAACCGAATGTCTTTTTTGTACATTAAAAGCTTACTGGCAAATTTATAACGGCTTAACGCAAAAACTAAATGTTTAAGATCGGAGCTGACAGCATGGGTATAATAGGAACCAAGTTGTAGCTGTTTGGACTGTATAATTGAGGTACGTATTTTATCCCAATTTTCTTTTTCAATCGTTATGTCTCTTTCATCTACTGATTTATCCATTTGTCTCCTTTCTGTGTTGCAGCGTTAAGTCACCTGCCTTTGCTATATGAAATTTACATGTTCTCCTGGATGCTTTAACTCATGGAGATACTTATTTATTTCATCCAGGCGACAGGCCTCTCTGCATACTTTATTTATATCTTCTTTATTTAATTTCTCCATAATTTCCTGTCTTTTATTTCCTTCCCAAATCTCCTCAAATGTTTGGTCATAAATATTTCCATAGCAATATGCTTCTGTTCCTATATGCGCTACGCATGGCCATACATTTCCTTTGGCATCAATGTGGGTCATAAAAGGCAATCCGTAACATTGGCGGTACTTCTTTTCATGATGCATTTTTTTCATGGCATTGGTTCGGAAATACACAGCAAAAGTATCGTCTGAATATTGTTTTACTTCTTTCTCTAAATCAAACATTTCTTCATAATTAATTTCAAACTTATTTTCACTATGTAAATGTTGAGAATAGGGTTTTATGGACAGGTAATCCATGCCAATTTCTTTTAATTCCTTTGCCATATCAACCAGTTGATTTTTATTATCCGGCAGCAGCAGACATTGGACGCCAAGTGTTGTATGCAGACCTTTGTCTTTTTTTATTTTCACGATATTTCTAAGGTTTTCTTTTAATTTTTTTAAATCACCGCTGTTTCCCCTTTGAATATATCTATATGATTCTTCTTCCATGCTTGCAATACTGAAACGAATCCAGGTAAAGGAGGCTAAGCACTTTTTTGCCACCTCGTCTGTAAACAATATGCCATTTGTGCTCATAGCTACATCCACACCGCAGGATTTTATCCCATTGGCAATTTCCGGCATGTACTTGTTCAGAAGAGGTTCTCCTTCACCGGAACAAATTACACTTTTCAGACCTTTGGTATGCATTTGCCGAATATTCTGCAATATGGTATCTTTATCCAAGAATGCAGGCTGATAGCCCACATAATCCACTGCACAAAAGATGCAGCGGTGATTACATGCTCCGCTGGGAGAAATTTCTATTTCGATTGGGTAAATATTTTCGCCCTTTAACCATTTGCAGGTTGCCTCAGGATGGTAAATCAGCTTATGTGAATCCATGCGTATACGATCTTCCATTTATTTTTCCTCTCACTCTGATTCCATGATTCTTTTCGGAATTTCTTTTACCATTTTTTCCATTAAACATTCAAATGTCATTTTCTCCAATGCCACTTTACGGCCTATTTCTATCATCTTTTGGCGCTCTTTTTCATGTGTCAAGTAATACTCTACTTTATTTAGAAAATCTGTTTTATCATAAAACATAACAAGTTCTTCGTTTACTTTTAAAATCTTTCTTATATCTACCGCATCTTCCTCCGGAGGAATGTAGTTACTCATATAAAATGCGCCGCTTAGCATGGATTCCCATACACGTGCCGCTCCGGTTGTTCCAATATTATTCCCCACTACAATTTTAGAAGCTTGATAAATTTTAGAAAGTGTTTCGCCATTTTCGGCGATTCCCATTGCGTACTGTTTATATTTTTCATTTCGCAGCCAGTCTTTTCCCCATAATTTAATGTTCTTATATCCTGCATCTATCAGCCAATCTGCTAAAGCCTGGCGATATACGGCTTGATTGAACCATAAATACATATCGTTAGATAAGCTTTTTAAAAACCCGCTGCTGCCCATGAAATTAAAATGCTGCTGTAAAGCTCCTTTGATATAGGATTCAAATACATCTTCTTCATAAAATATTTGACCTGTTTGATAAACAAAATTTTGGTACCCATAATAGACAGCCTGTATCATTTCCTGCAATTCTTCCGGATAATTTGATACTACATTTTCAATATGCTTTTCCACATCACTATAGTGACACACAAAGCATATATCACATGAATAACGTTCTTTTTTCTCTTTACTTAATTGGTATGATTTATAAATCAACGAATTTGCAGGAACAGGAGCCTCTATGATATATTTTTCATCATAACCCACATCCTTAAATTTCTTCCATGTTATATAATGATTCAATAAAAAATCTCTGGGTTCTAATTTCTCTGGCGTCTTCTTGTCCATAATATGGGGCATAGGATCCTGCGCCCAGGTAACCCACACCAAATTACTGGGGGCACCATTTTCAAATCGAAAGTGATCAATACAAAAAATGATATCCGGCTTAAATTCCCGGATACATTTTACGTAAGCCAGCTCTTCCATTCTATGTATTCCATCAGGTTCCATCAGCAATTTTGTTTTACACCCAATCTTTTCCGCGGCCTGCTGGCAATCTCTGGTATGGTACTGCAAAACCGTTGTAAAACGGCTTGTAATAAATAAAATTCTTGGTTTCCCGCTTAAAATATTCTGAACAATTTCTTCTCCATGTTCCTGGTAATATTCCTCGTTCTCCGTTTGGTAAGTTTTTACTAACCCTTCCTTATGTTCTAATATCTGATTCATTAAGGATTCATAATTGCGGCTAGCTCCACAATATTTTACTATGTGCGGATGCATTGCATAGGCATCTTCAAAATAGGCGCAAAGGCTTTGTTCGCCAATTAGGAAAACAGCTCTCCGTTCTGTTAATAGCTCGTTTATATCTGCGATTTGTGCAAACAACATCCAATAGCTTCTGTCATAAACCAGATAATAAGGAATCTCTCTGTCCAGCAAGGGTTCTGTTTGTTTCATTAATTCTTTGCAATACAGAATATCTGACAGCCAGAGCTGGTTGATCAACATAAATATCATTTCTTCTGGCTCCTGCTTTTCATAACCATAAAAGGGCAAAATGGCAAAGATTTTCTCCTGGATATTTACCATGCATATAACCTCTTCATCCATCCACAGGGTATAGACGTCCGGCTGATCAGAATCAAAATCATTCTTATAAAAAGGATACTTTCGCAACAGTTGTAAATTATCCTGATATTGTTTTTCTAGTTGTTCTTTATTTGGTTTTAAATATGCTTCCAAAATCAGGTCATATAACTCCTCGTTCATATCTATTGCATAAGCACGGATGAAATCAAGCAGAGCCTCTTTGTCCCGCATATTTCGAAATTCCATTTTTGCTTTTTCGGTCAGAAGCATCTCTGCGCTATCTGGAAAAGCATCTAAAAGCTTGGTATACAAGCTGATAGCTTCATCTATATAACCACTCGCTTCAAATTCAAAAGTCTTATCTAAATACTTTTTCATCAATTCATTCATGCTTTTTTCCCTTTTTAATATGCTAACAACCTTGCCTGTAAATGCAACATCCGTTTCATAACACGGATGATTCTTTGTGAATATCTGATTTGTTAAAATACCTGCGGGGCGACATATGTACATCCCTGTCTGCCCGAATCAGATTCATGATTGTACAGTCATGAATATCGTAGGCACGGTAACACTCAAAGCCTTGAAATAAACGTACAACATCTTCCCTGGTAATATCCCATAAATGATACTTATTATAATGGGTTGTTTTCTTCCTTGGAAAAGAAAGAATAATTTCTTTTATACCGCACCGTTCGGCTAATTCTCTTAATACGGCCGGGTTCTCCAAATGTTCTATCGTTTCCAGTGAAACCATAACGTCAAACTGTCCATTTATCGTTTCAGGTGTTCCCAAAATATATTCAATGTTTTCCACATTAAAATTTTGAGACGCGTTGGCGACTGCTGTTTCGCTGATATCAACTCCTGTGATTTTTTTTACATCCGGATTCTTTGACATTAAATAACTGCCGCTGCCTGTTCCACATGCAATATCCAGGACATGTCCATATACAAACTGTCTTACATACATATAACGCTCAATCATCCGGCGAATAATAATATCTTCTTCTATGTTGTCAACATTTTCCTTGTCAATAAAGATCCGTTCCATTTCTTTTTTCTTCATAACATTCTGGCCTCTATCCATATAGAATATCATTTTACTTTTTTCCCAATATTTGCTCTAGTATCTTTTCCTGCGTCTCCGATAAATTGCTTAAACAAGCAGCTCGTTCTAACGATTTGTCCTTCATGATTTTCATGTATTCTTTATCCCTGATGTAATGATCTAATTGCTTCAGGAAATCATCATTTTTTTCTACTCCGAACTCATCTCCACAGGTATAATACACGTCTCCAAATTTCAATGTAACAACCGGTATTCCATGAGCCAGAGCTTCGAAGCTGGAACGTCCCCCTCCGCTTCGATCTGGATTCCAATAGACGTCAAACAGCTTGATTGCCTGACTGCCATCTTTCAACGCTCCAGCAAAGTGTAAATTTTCGGTTTTCAATATCCCATTCTCTATCCTTGCTTTTCTATTAACAAGACCAATAATCAGGAAATGAGCATTCTGTTGATTTATGGCTGCATTCATCAGCGAGATGAATGAATCGGATATTTCCGAATCCAGCCTGTTTCCTACAATACCGATCACAAAACCATCGGAAGGAATCCCAAAATCTGAACGATTATACTGTCGATTGCTCTCTTGAAGTTCATAATTTACAACTGTCTCAATGACTTCCTGATAATCTTCCAGGCGCTCTAAACGTGATTGGTCAGCTTCATTCAGGGCTCTTCCTACCAGAAGATATTTACTCATGGAAATAGGGATATTGGTACTGCAGGGAAAACTGGCAGTTTTGGTGAATAAGGAACATGCGTCAGCCAGAAGACTGGAGCCGCCTATGTTATACACCAATTCCGGCTGTAATTGATATATCTCCCGTAGAGTTTCATTTATTGTATAGAAATCCGGCATATATCCTGAAATTTGCATAAATGGAATACTTATGTCCTTGTATCTTATCCCTTTTTTTGCATCAAGCTCATGTCCAAAATGCAGGGCATGACTTTGCTCCAGGCAGGCGCATGGATAAATATTAAGGCCAGCATCATTAATAATCATGACTTTTTTATGTAGTGATGTGGCAATGGTATAGGAATAATCCAGAATACGCCTGGTGGGTGCATGTCCAATCCCAAGAAACTGGCTTGTAATCATAAGAATTAAATTACTATCCGGATTTTCCAGACGTTCATAGGAATCTGTAATATTTCCCAATATAATAGTAAATATATACCGGTAAAGTTCATCTAAATTCCCACTTATTTTGGCATTGTGATCTGTAAATAAATAATAATCCAAGATCCAATAAATGTTCCATAGCTCCTTAATATCTGCGTCTTTTAAGTAAAAACAGCAATTATACAGTAAATCCAAGCTTTTATTTTTTAATTCTCTATTCTGGCAGTTTAATGCGGTATGGCTTGCTAGCTGCATTACATCCCGTCCTTCCGCGGCAGATAAGCCGCGCAACTGTTCCAGACGGGATAAAAAATAAGTTATTAATTTTTCTGAACGATATTGTTCTTCAGCGGTCATATAATCTCTAGTATCCAATTATTCGAAACTGTAACTGGATATTTCCTTTCTCGCAATTAAAAATAAACCTTAAAAATATCTTACTTGTTCCAAATAGGATGCTTCAGCTTCCATTCTCCATTTACCTTTTCCCATAAATGATCGGAACGCCAGGAATCAATAAATTCATCTAACTGCTCCTTCGTAATATCGCAGTATTCCAGCATCTCTTCTAAATATTTCTTTGGAAACTCTCCGTCGTACTGCTCTACCAAACGAATTCCTTCTTCTCTCGTTAATCTTCCGTCCCGGATCTCATGGGCTGTGTCCGCCGTTCCACGGCCGATCCCAAATTTAATATACGATAAATAGTAGTGGAACCCGTCAAGCTTATCATCCAGGGAAGCATAGCTTGAGAATGTCCCTTCACTTCTTTCCGGGTTAGCGGTAAATCCTGTATTCTTCTTACAGTATTCATAATTAGCTTCCGGATCCCATTTCTTATAATAGCTGAAAAAGTGGATGCTAATCTCTTTTTCCTTGATTTCTTCTATGGCAGGCGCCATATACGGGCGAAGATCCTCTTCTGTCAGGCCATATTTTTGCCATGCTTCTGGTGGCATACTGGAAAAATAGTGCTTATTATGGTCGCTGATCTCCCGGGTGGGAGAATCGGCATTTTTCATATCCCCGCCATATTCCACTTCCCCGTTTTCCCCATACATAATCAAGGGGATATCATATTTACATGCGATTGTTAAGGGGAAATTTGTCTGCCCATAAATAAAGGGCTGGAAGGGGTCTCCCAGATATTCAAATGCTAACCGGGTCATTTTCCGATTCACTACGCCGTTTGGCCGCCCAAGGATCAGGTCAAATCCGCCCTTGTCCACAAATGCATCCAGATTCTTCCGTCCTATTTCCGTGGGAACGAGGGGAGACCAGGTTACACACAGGGGATGCATCCCATATTTATATTTCAACTGATGGGCAACAAACCCGCCGTCTTTGCCGCCGCTGCATGGAACAATCACATCCCAGTCGCCGTTATCCTTACGGTAGCGGTCGCAGAGTTGTTTTAATTCTTCTTCTCTTTCATTCCAATTAATGGCATTCTTTTTCTCAGCGAACCGACAGGCGCTGCATACGCCTTCCGAATCAAAGGTGATTCTCGGACGCTGGTTGGATATGGTACATTTTTTACAAAATTGTACTTCTTTGGGCAAGTTGTATAAGTTAAGTACATCGTGTTTCATTTGATAAACCTCCTAATGGTAAGTTGGCAAGCATTGTATAAATCAAGCTTATTCTTTGTCCGTCAGCAATACTTCTTTTGCATATTCCTCCAAAAGGGAAGCACATTCAATAAGAAGGTCGCTATATATGATTCCTTTCCGGGCTATTTCCTTTATCTCATCTTTCATCGTATCTGCTGCTTCAAACTGTTCGCTGCGTACTAGAGAATCCGCCAATGCTATACTGTCTTCGATCAGCTCATACGCAGGCTTCTCCATGCATTTGTTTGTGAATTTTTTTACCCTACGGAGTAGTTTCCCTACGGTATCCTGGTTCAGATTTCCCGAATTCCCATGCTTCTGTAAACGTATGTATACTTTCCGCAGTTCTTCGCCGTATCTATGTATTTCCGCTAACTGTCCTGGAATCTCTTCCACATATTCTTTCGCTGCTTTTGATTCTTCCGCAGAAAATTCCGAATTTAGATTTTGGATCCGGTCTGCGAAGTCAATGTCCTCCCCCTGGCATACCTGGTCTAAGATCTCCTTTAATGTAACGACTTCTGTTCCTTCTATATATGCTCCGCCTTCCGTAGCGTTGTATACTGTTACATTCCGGCGTTGTTTCATGCCTTTGATATAATTTTCAAACCATTCCAGGAATATCCGCAAATCCTCGCTGGTAGGTACTTTTTCTTCATAATTTCCTTTTACCATGGTCATGTGGCTTGTCACTTCTTCCGGCATAATATCCTGGAACGTCCCATCCGCATATGCGCGGTTCCCCGTATGGGCAAGATCCTGCCCCACAAGGATAATCGTATCAAACCCTAGTTTATAGATAAGAGAAAAACCTGCACAGGCCACAGAGCCTCCAATCGCTACATCAGAAAATTTTTTATGATTCATAGAATATAAAAGCATAGGCAGCGAATGGCCGTCAAAGTAAAAGAACTTTTTCCCTTTTTGATGCTCTACAAAGGCAGTTACGGCGCTGGGCGGGGCTACTAAGGGAATCTGCTCGCTTCCCTCTACATCCACTAGACCTAAAGGCTTCAAGGCGTCTACTGTCGTCATAATATCCGGTACGATTCCCGCGTTCATTAGAGGCTTTATCGCAGTATCTACTGCAACAATCAAGCATTTATTTTTTGCCCGTTTCAATTCATGAATATTCTTGTTCAGGGAAGGGCCGGCGGAAACCAGAATCGCCGCTCCGTCATGAGGAAACGCGTTTACCATTAGCTGGGGATGATAGCCCTCTGCAATGTATTTCAGGTTCCCTATGATATTGTGGGCTGTACTGATGGACATTACATGCCAGGTATTCCGTTCCACAATCATCCGTTCCATGTACCGCTGAAGCTGCTTTACATATTCCCGGATTTTCTCTCCGAATAATGCTTTATAATTTGGATGGACATACTCTTTCATATATCTAAAGTTTTCCAGGACTAAGCTGTTTCTCATTACCGGGGTAAATTCCGTTTCATTTAAGCCTTCCACAATAAAACCGATTGGATGCTTTTCAATCTCTTGGGATAAATCTACTTCCTTAAGGAGTGACAAAAATATATTGATGGACGGTTCATACACGATAAGATTTGCTTCTTTGGGAAAATTTTTCATAACGGCTTTCAAATAGGCCCCGCTCCCTACGCCAAAAAGAAAAACGGCGGCATACTTATGGATTTCCCCGAACAGTTCCTCCCATATTTCCACAGGCTGTTTGGCATCCCGTTTCGCCCCTAAGTACAGAAGCTGTTCCTGTTTTTTTACACGGAAGATGATTTCTCCGTCCATGGACTGCTCTACCTGTACTTCTACATCGTCTTCACTGTATTGCTTCTTCCGCAGCATGTCTGCAAATACGGGATACTGCTGGTCCATGGCTGCCAGGTTTTTTTCCCAGATTGTATTATCCATTGGTGTGTTCCCCCATATCTTTTTCGTCCATAAAAAGCAGTAACAATTCCCTAAGCCCTGCATCCAAAGTGTCAAGCATCCATACTGTATCCTGGTGCTTTAGCGCCCCGATATAATCTTCCAGCACTTTTAATGTATATGTTTGTAGGAGCTGGTAATCATCTTCTGCCATGCCAAAAATATTTCCCTGGAGGAAAGCGCTGCAAAAATCCTGTATTTCACCGGACATGCCCTGGGCGTCTTTTAATACAGTGTCTATTTTCCCGTAATGATATTTTACACATGTCTCCTGGAGCTTGTTAAACAGACCGATCGCTTTTTCTTCCATTTTCCCCTATCCTAGTCTTTACAAAAATAGGGATACGATTGCTCGTATCCCTATAATCGCACAAATGTTGTGAAACCTTATGCAACTATTATCCCTACTGTAACAGAGACAGAACACCCTGAGTAGATTGGTTCGCCTGAGCCAGCATAGACTGACCAGCCTGAGCAAGGATGTTGTTCTTGCTGTATTCCACCATTTCAGAAGCCATATCAGTATCACGGATACGGGATTCTGCTGCCTGAGTATTCTCAGCTACGTTGTCAAGATTTGCAATTGTGTGCTCCAGTCTGTTCTGCAGCGCACCAAGAGCGGATCTCTGTGAAGAAACTTTGTTGATTGCTTCCTGAATTGCTTTGATAGAATTGTTTGCAATTTCATAGCTGTCAACTGCAACACGGCCAGTCTCAGAGTAGCCTACCAGAGAGTTGGCTGCGGTAGAGGTAGTAGTTACCAGATAGTCTGCAAGATTATCTGTAATTGCGTTAGAAGCATTTGCTTTAGCAGTAGAAATATCATAAGCTAATGCGGAACCAGCGGTATTAAATACCTTACCATCCTCAAATGCCTTATATTCCATCTTTCCGGTGTCAGTATTTAAAGTTCCGGCATATGCTGTGGAACCTGCATTTGTATATTTAGTAGATAAATTTCCCTTAATGGTAGAAATTGCGCCTGTAATATTCCCGCTCAAAGTAGAAGTATGATCGTATGTGATACCTCCTCCTTGATAAACAATACTCTTAGCAACAACGCCAGACTGCAATTTGTTATCTTCTTTCTTGTATACATCGCGAAGTCCCAAAGCAGTTGCATTCATGTTATCGATGCTGATAGCGATCTTCTGGTTTGCATTAGCGCCTACCTGAAGGTTCTTGTCATTAAAGGAACCATCCAACAGGTTCTGCTTATTGAACTGAGTTGTCTGGGAGATTCTGT
>CAMNQH010000070.1 GCA_946549035.1 uncultured Lachnospiraceae bacterium
CTGATTTTCTCTAATTTTTTTACAAAATTTTTTGTACTAATATTATTACTCCTTTATATTCTGAAGGAGACTACGGGAACTCCATTGTGGGCGTTGTATATTTTGTCCCCCACGAAACCTTTTTAAATGACATTGTGTCCGCCATTCAGATTGGCGAAAACAGCAGGGCTTACATGATTAATAAGTCCGGGGATACGATTGCCGATATCACCCTCGATACCATCACGATCCAAAACATAGAAACGGAAGCCCAGGAGAACCCCTCTTTGCAGGAACTGGCAGCAATCCACAGTGAAATGCGTCAGGGAAAAAATGGGTTTGGAAGCTATACCATGGGAGAAGATAAAATATTTGCCGCCTATGCCCCTGTCATGAACACCAACGGTTGGAGTATCGCGGTGACTGCGCCCCAAATCAACTATCTGGCCTCCACTCGGGACGCTATGGTAATCAACATCGCAGTGATTGTAGTTTCCATATTAATCTCTATTGTTGTGGCCTTGACTCTGGCTCTTAATATCGGCAAACCCATGAAAGCCTGCGTCAATCGAATGAAGCTCCTTGTGGAGGGTGATTTGGAAACCCCCATGCCCAAAATTACCAATAAAGACGAAACCGGCATGCTTGTCCAATCTACCGAAGCCTTGGTAGAAGGACTGCGCACCGTTATCAATGATATCAGTTATTTGCTCAATGAGATGGCAAATCAAAATCTGGACGTCCACACGGAACATGAAGACGTATATGTGGGAAGCTTTCAAGACATTTTGCACTCTATGCGGAATATGAGAATTGAGTTAAGCGGCGCCATGCGTCAGGTCAATCACTCCGCGGAGGAGGTAGCCAACGCCAGCAATCAATTATCCTCCAGCGCCCAGACTCTCAGTCTTGGCACTACCCAGCAGGCCAGCTCCGTGCAAGAATTGGCAGCGCGGGTAAATACAATTTCCGAAGAAGTAAAGCATACGGCCAGCGGAGCTTTGGATGTGAGAAGCCAGACACATCAAACCGGGGAAGAAGTATTTTTGTGTAATCAGAAAATGCAAACCCTGGTAGAAGCCATGGAAAAGATTCAGACCAGCTCCGAGGAGATTGAAAAAATTCTTAAAACGATTGATGATATTGCATTTCAAACGAATATACTTGCCCTGAATGCGGCGGTGGAAGCAGCACGGGCCGGCAGCGCCGGAAAAGGATTCGCCGTTGTTGCAGAGGAAGTCCGTGATTTGGCCGGCAAATCTGCTCAGGCAGCTCAAAATACCTCCGAACTCATTGCAAATTCTACCATAGCGGTACATACAGGTACGGAAATCGCCCAAAATACAGCAACGATTCTGCTTGGCGTTGTAAACAGTATTCAATCCGTCGTGGACGCCATTGACCATATCGCCATCATTTCCAATGAGCAGTCCGAGTCTGTAGAAGAGGTTTCCAAGGGCATCAATCAGATTTCAGCCGTCGTACAAAGCAACAGCTCAACGGCGGAAGAAGGCGCAGCAGCCAGCGAACAGCTTTCCGCCGAGGCTGCCAGCCTGAAGAATTTAGTAGATCAGTTTACACTGGCTTCCAGATAATCAAAACCGCATCATTCAAAAAATATGTAAGGGAAAGCTCACTTCTCCCTTACATATTTTTGTGCAGAAAAAACAAAAAAGGAAAGACCTGGCTAAAGCCGGCTTAAATAATGATACAAACCAGTCCCCCATTGCTGTCGTTTACAATTTTCTGCATTGTCTCCTGAAGCTTAATCTGGCTTTCGTCATCCATCATGGTAATTTTACTTCGGATACCGTCCTCTACCAGCTCTCCCACCGACTTGCCGAAAATATTGGTCTGCCAGATCCCTTCTCCTCCCTCTTTGGAATCTTTAATATAAGAAATTAAATCATTGGCCTGCTCCTCACTGCCGATAATAGGGGCAATCTCCGTCTCAATATTGGCTCGAATCATGTGTATGGAGGGAGACTGGGCTTTGATTTTTACCCCAAATTTATTTCCATGCTTGATAAGCACCGGCTCCTGAATCTCAATATCGTCCAATTGCGGCGTTACCACGCCGTAACCCTTTTGGCGAACGGCTTCCATAGCGTTGGCCACCTTGCCGTACTCCTGCTTCATCTGAGCCAGCTCTCGCACCATAGAAATCAGCTGATACTCTCCCTGAATAGGCACCCCGGTAAGTTCGCTCATATTCTCATAATAGTAAGACTCATCGATCTCCATCTGTACTTTCACTCTGCCTTTAGCCAGATCTACCCGTTCCAGCTTCATACGCTTTATGTAATCTCCCACAGGAGTCATATCCATCCCCCGGATGTCCCTGGTATAAGAAATTCCCTGAAGGATATTTTTGGCGTTTTCAATAATACTGGCTTTGATTTTATGAGATGCATCCAACATTTCTACCCATTTTGGCATAAAAAAGTCCACCCGGGCCACCGGAAACTCATAGAGAATACTCTCTAAAATGTGCAGGATATCATCTTTCCTGAGCTGCTCACAGTTCACCGGAAGCACAGACACCTGATATTTTTCAGCCAGCTCCTGGGAAAGTCTTACTGCTTCATCCCCATAGGGCTTTGGGGTATTTAGCAGCATAACAAAGGGCTTCCCTAGTTTTTTCAGTTCAGAAACCGTCCGTTCTTCCGCCGGCAGATAACTCTCCCTGGAAAGCTCTGTAAAGGAACCGTCCGTGGTAATCACAATTCCGATGGTAGAATGCTCTTTGATCACCTTCTGTGTTCCAATCTCAGCCGCCTGGGTAAAGGGCACTTCATAGTCAAACCAGGGCGTCTTAACCATCCGCTCAGCCCCTTCTTCCAGATGGCCGCTGGCTCCATCCACCATAAATCCAACGCAGTCAATCAGCCTGACATTGACTTCCAAATCCTCCGCCAGCTGCACCCGGGCGGCTTCCTTCGGCACAAATTTAGGCTCTGTCGTCATAATCGTCTTTCCCTGGGCCGACTGGGGAAGCTCGTCAATGGTCCGTTCTCTGCTATGTACATCCTCCATATTGGGCAGCACCATCAAATCCATAAACCGTTTGATAAACGTGGACTTTCCCGTTCTTACCGGGCCTACCACACCGATATAGATTTCCCCTCCGGTCCGCTCACTGATGTCTTTATAGATGTCATAGGCACTTGTATTTACATTGTCCATAAAGATTCCTCCTACATTTACTGATACAGTATATGCAGGAGAATCTATTTTCATAACGCCCTATTTCTATTTGCCTCCCCCCAGATCCGCCGCCCTCCGGTAAATGAACAAGGCACAGGCGGCCGTTACAGCCTCTGTAAAAGGAAAGGCGGCCCACACGCCGTTTGCTCCGGCAAAGCGGCTGAAGCAATAGGCGGCCGGAATCATCACCAGCACATACCGCAGAATGGAAATAAGCAGGGAAGGCTTTCCCATGCCAAGTCCCTCCAGAGCTCCGGAACATGTGACAGAAACTGCAGACACCACAAACCCAAGGCTGATTATATGCAGCGCCGTCACTCCCCTTTGCAGAGTCTCCTCATTCTCGGTAAACAATCCCATAAGCTGGCCGGGCATGGCCCAAGACAATACGGTTCCCACCAGCATAACTCCCATTGCCAATAATAACGCCGTCTTAAAAATACGTTTCACACGCCGATATTCTCCCGCCCCATAATTATAGCCCATCAAAGGCCGAATCCCCTGGATAATACCGTTGGCTGTAAGATAAATAAAGGTCTGGAGCTTATAATAGACCCCCAGCACCAACACATAGGCGCCGGAAAATCCCGCCAGGATTCCGTTGAGCGCCGATACCAAAAGGGACGGCAGCGCCATGGTAAGAGTGGCCGAAATCCCAACAGGATACAGCCTTTTGGCCATTTCCTTTTCTGGGCGCAAAAAATTTCGTCTGATTTTAACAGGAATGGGCGTAACCATATAAAACAAAAGATACACCAGCAGGGAAATACTCTGTCCAATTCCCGTAGCATACGCAGCCCCCCTAATCCCCATGGCCGGGAATACTCCGATACCGAAAATCATCAAGGGATCCAGAATCATATTCACGGCAAAGCCGCAGATCATACTGAACATAGACGTTTTCATTCTTCCTGCCGCCTGGAAAATTTTTTCCAAGGAAATGCCCAAGGTAATCATAACGGAAAATAAAAATGCACGGCAGGAATAGGCCAGCGCCAGCTCCTGAACCACTTCCCCCGGAGAAAACATCCGTAAAAATAAGGGCATTGCTGCTATACACAAAATTGTCATAAAAACACCATGGAGAAAATTAAGGAATATCCCCTGGGAGGCTGCCATATCCGCCTGATTCTTCTCTCCTGCTCCTAAAAAATAAGATGCACAAGCATTGATTCCGATAGCAAACCCAATAGCAATGGCATTGATTAAATTCTGAATCGGAAATACCAACGCCAGGGCCGTCATAGCATCCTCGCTGAGTTTCGCCACAAAATAGCTGTCCACGATATTATATAAAGAATTCACTGCCATGGAAAGCACCATAGGCAGGGACATAGACAATACCAAGGGCAGCACCTTTTTTTCTTTCATAAATGTTTGATCCATACGTTTTCTCCTCTCTAAGAAATAAAAAAACGCCCCACAACTACTGAACTCATCAGTAATTGTGTGGCGAAAAAAGATTCCTCTTGAAAAATCCACTCCCAAACGGGTTTTATGGATTTTATTTTGCCATAGGACAAAAAAAATGTCAACTGTTTTTTCTACCCGTTACTTCAACACCCGAAGCCGTCCTTTCAGACATTCATACCGAATTATCTTCTGCTCCCCCAGATATTCTCCGTCTCCATGCAACACCATAGGCGTCTTTAAGCGAAGCTCATAGCGTTGGCAATCTACCAGATCAAATCCCTTTAACCTCTCATGCTTTCCCTTCACCAGCACAGGAAGCAGAAAAAATGCCCTCCATCTGGGAATCCCATGGACACAGCAGACCGACAGCTTCCCGTCAAACGCATCGGCTTTGGGAGCCATAGGGACTCCGCCTCCTTCCCAGGGATGGTTCATCCCCGCCATAAAAATCATTTTGGAAAAGGTTTGGGGAGCGCCTTTGTCAAAAACCGCCTGTACTTCCGTGGTAGGCATGGTAAACAAGGCCTTTACCGTGAGAAGCACATAGGTCAGACTTCCCAGCCCTATCTGATTTAGCAAATGCTTTAACCGGGAAGTCAAAGCCATCCGACATACATCGGCGTCCATTCCTATTCCGGAGCTGATGCAAAAATAGCGGGAAGTCCCCTTCTCATCTGTAACACACCCAAGATCCATGGGGCAGTCCTCTTTTGCCTCCAAAATTCCATGTAAGGCTTCTATGGGATCTGCAGATATTCCAAGTCCCCGTCCCAGGTCATTTCCAGAACCGGTGGGGATATAGCCAAATAGAACGGTATCCATATGCCTCATTCCATTTACGGCTTCATTGGCAGTCCCGTCTCCTCCTACCACCACAAGGCAGACACGCTGTCCCTTCCTTTTCTCCTTTACAGCCTTTTGGCAAAGCGTATTTGCCAGTTCCCTGGCATGTCCTTTATATTGGGTAACATACGCCTCATAAGACACTTGTTTCCTTTGCAGCTCCCGCTCCAAAGCAATCCAGATTTTTCTGGCTTTCCCCGTCCGGGAGGTAAGGTTTACAATAAAATAATACATCTTCTCCCCCTGCCCTGCACATGGTAAAGGGCCGGCCCTCACATGCCGTCCTTACACGATGTATACGTAACAAATCAAATTCCTTCACGCTTGCGTGTATCCGGCGTCCGTCCGTACATCTCCATGTTTTCCCGGATTTTTTTCGCAAGCTTACTGGTTAAAGCATCCCCTTCCATGCGCCATTTCCAGTTACATCCTAAGGTGGAAGGCGTGTTCATCCTGGCCTTGCTTCCCAGCCCTAAAACGTCCTGCATGGTAACAACGGCTAACTCGGCAACGCTTCCCCAGGCTCCTTTCATCATCCCCCAGTGGTAGCCCTCTTCCTTGGTAAGTCGCAGATATTCCTTGGCAAACTTCACGCTCTCCTTGGGAGCCGTTTTCATCCAGCCCAGAATCGTATCGTTGTCATGGGTTCCGGTATACACTACGCAGTGGGTGGGATAATTATGGGGCAGATAATCTCCGTCCTCTCTTGTGTCAAAAGCAAACTGGATTAACTTCATTCCCGGGAATCCAGAATCCTCTACCAGCTGATGTACGGATTCTGTCAAAAAGCCCAGATCCTCCACAATAATATTCTGCCGCCCCAGCCTTTTTTCGATTGCCAAAAACAAATCCATTCCCGGCCCTTTGCGCCATTCTCCTTTTTTTGCATTGATATCCCCATAGGGAATGGCATAATAGGAATCAAATCCCCGGAAATGATCAATACGCACCACGTCAAAGAGTTCCGCCATCTGAGCAATCCGCTGAATCCACCAGGAATAGCCGTCTTTTTTCATCACATCCCACCGAAACAAGGGATTTCCCCACAACTGACCGTCGTCGGAAAACGCGTCCGGAGGACACCCGGCCACATCGATGGGATCTAAATTTTTATCTAAATAAAACAATGAGGGGCTGGCCCATACGTCAGCGCTGTCCAAGGCCACATAAATGGGCGTATCTCCAATCATTTGAATGCCTTTGGCATTGGCATATTCCTTCAAATCAAACCATTGACGATAGAACAGATACTGCAGCATCTGATAAAACCCGATTTCTTCTTTCAGCTCTTCCCTGGCTGCCTCAATGGCCTCCGGCACCCGGAACTTCAAATCATGGTCCCATTTTGTCCACTCTACCCCGTTATTTTGATCCTTTAAAGCCATAAACAAGGCATAATCCGAAAGCCAATGCATCTGCTTTCTGCAAAACGCTGCGTAATCCTTTGGAATCCTTTTTTTGAACCGCAGATATACCTGGCGAAACAGGCGATACCGGTTCTCGTACAATAGCCCATAGTCCGCTTCCAGTTCTTTTTTCCCCCAGGAATAGCTTTCGCATTCTTTTTTTGTCAAAAGACGTTCTTTTACCAAATAGTTTAAATCAATAAAATAAGGATTCCCGGCAAACGCAGAAAAAGACTGGTAGGGAGAATCTCCGTAACTGGTAGGGCCTACCGGCAGTACCTGCCAATAGCTCTGGGCGGATTTTTCAAGAAAATCCACAAACTTCCTGGCTTCCTTCCCCATTGTCCCGATTCCATAGGGAGAAGGAAGGGAAGAAATATGCATCAAAATCCCGCTGCTGCGCATAATCAACCTCCTGCTGAAT
Source organism: uncultured Lachnospiraceae bacterium (assembly GCA_946549035.1). Lineage (GTDB taxonomy): Bacteria > Bacillota > Clostridia > Lachnospirales > Lachnospiraceae > 14-2. The sequence continues at coordinate 7,273 of CAMNQH010000070.1, forward strand.
GATCTATTAATTCTATGCTCCCGCCTGTATCAAAGGAACAGGGGCGTTTCGCATGTTTTAAAATAATCATACCGCATCCCTGCCGCCCCGTCAAACACATTCCGGAAATATCTTCCATTTTTCCCTTATCCCTTCACTGCTCCTGCTAAAACTCCTTCAATAATATACTTTTGGCAGAACAGATAAAAAATAACAATGGGAACAATCGCAAGCACCAACACCGCCATCATGGCTCCCCAGTCAATCTGCCCATGGCTCTGTTTTAAATATTGGATGGCAATGGGAATCGTTTTATACTTATTGATATTCAGCACCAGGCTGGGGAGGAGATAGTCGTTCCAGATCCACATGGCCTGAAGAATCGCCACAGTGATGGCCGTGGGTTTTAAAATAGGAAAGACCACGCCAAAGAATGTCCTAAGGGGCGTACATCCGTCAATCATTGCCGCCTCCTCAATCTCAATGGAAATTCCTTTTATAAACCCGGTAAATAAAAAAACGGAAAGTCCTGCTCCAAATCCCAGATATACAATTACAATGCCCAAGGGATTCCCCAAATGCAGCAGATTGGCAAACTTGGATAGTGTAAACATTACCATCTGGAAGGGTACGATCATAGAAAAGAGACACAGCACATAAATGGCCCCTGTCACTTTATTGTGCACCCTGGTAATGTACCATGCGCACATGCTGGTACACAAAATAATCAAAATGACGGAAGCTACCGTAATAAACAGAGAGTACTGGAAGGCATGAAAAAAATCTGTTTTCTTCACAGCATTATTATAATTCAGCCAGCCGCACATGACTTTGCGCGCTCCCTGTACAAAGGGCTCCCATCCATCCCTAATGGACCTTGAGCTGATACTGAAGGGATTTCGGAAAATATACGCCTTCCGCTTAAAAGAATTCAGCACCACTATTAAAATCGGGGCAATCCAAACCAATGAAAACACCGCAAATACCAGGGTATAAATCCCCCCATGCTTTGCTCTTCTTACCGAAAAGGATTCCTCTGTTTTTTTTGCCATTACTGTTCTACCTCCTTACTGGTGGTCAGTTTGTTCTGAACAAGGGCAATGACGGCCACCAAAAGAAAGAAAATAACGGCCTTGGCCTGTCCCACCCCCTGCCAGCCTGCAGTCCCGTACATGGTATCGTAAATATTCAATGCCAGAAGCTGGGACATTTTTCCAGGATTTCCTCCAGTAAGAGCCAGATTCTGGTCGAACAGCTTAAATCCGTTGGACATGGTTAGAAAGGTGCAAATGGTAATGGTAGGCATCAGCATCGGAAGGATGACAGATTTAAGGCTTTGCCAGAATCCGGCTCCGTCAATTTTCGCCGCTTCTATCAACTCTCCCGGAATATTTTGAATACCTGCAATATAGATAATCATCATATACCCAATCTGCTGCCAGCACACCACAATCACCATTCCCCAGAACGCATACCACTGGGTGGAAACAATGGTTTTGGAAATATGCTGCAATATGCTGTTAAAAAGCATCAGCCAGATATAGCTTAACACAATGCCTCCAATTAGATTCGGCATAAAAAACACGGTCCGAAACAAGTTCGTCCCTTTTATGCCCTTTGTCAAAAGCATGGCGATGGTAAACGACACAACATTGATCACCAGGACACAAACCGCTGCAAACAGCGCCGTATACCACAGAGAATGAAGAAATGTGGTATCCAGCACACCGTTTACATACAAAATTCTTTTATAGTTATCAAATCCTGTCCATTGAAAATCCGTCACGGTTGTAAATTTGCAGAAGGATAAGAAAATACCGTACAAAAAGGGAATGATAAATCCAATGGCAAAGGCTATTAACGTGGGAAGGACAAATATAGGAAAATATTTTTTAATCGCTTTTTCCATCTTGATTTCCTTTCTTAGGTCTAGGGAGTTTCTGACTCTGCTTCTCCCTCATGAGCCAACGCCCACTGATTGGCCCACCCGTCTACAAAAGCCGTTACAACGCCGTCCCAGTTTCCGGATCCGTCCGTATAGGCCGTCAAAGCGGAAACTACATCGGCTCTCCAGTCATCCACGTTGGGAGTAGCATTGAAGCTCCATGCCACAGAAGTTCTCCCGTCTGCCATCAAGGCATTGGCGTCCTGAACAAAGGGATTGGAGGATTCGTAGGTTCCGGTAAAGGTATCAAAGGTCGCAGACAATCCCATCTGATTGGTAATGGCGTCCCGCCCTTCTTCCGACGTAATTACCCATTCCAAAAATTTTAAAGAAGCGTCAATGTCCTCTTTAGAAGCTTTGCTGTTAATTGCCCAGTAATTTTCGGTGCCTACGCAAAGCCCCTGATTCTCATCGTCCACTCCAAAGTAAATCGGCATCATCCCAAGATCCTGGGAGGATACAAGATATCCGTTCTCTTCATTGGTCAAAGGAGAGTATTCCCAATCTCCGTTCTGATAAAAAACCGCCTCTTCCATCCCAAAGTCCGTCTCTGCATTTAAGGCCCCGGAATTCAACGTCTTGGGATCTGCGGCGGAATTCGCCACATACATATCCCACACCGCTTTATACTGATCTAAATAAGCGCCGTCAATTTTAGCTTCTCCCCCTACCAAATCGCACCCGTCGTCCCGGAATTCATAGTACAAGGGCAGATTGGCAAGATGTCCGGAAAATCTCCAACTGGAGCCGCTGTCAAGCCCGGGAGACGCAAACGCCCCCTGGAGTTCATACCCAAAGCTTTCATTGATTTCATCTATTCTGCCGTTGATATCCTCTGCCACAGCTTTTAAAACATCAAAGCTACTAATTTCTTCCGGAGATGAAATAACCGCGTTCTCCATAGTACAGTAATCCCCCAGGATTTTCTTATTGTAAATCAGACCGTAACACTCGTAACAATTAGCCACCGCCGCTACTTTTCCATCATACTCAATAATCAGAGATTTGTCCGTCAAATGGTCATACAAAAAAGTGTCCCTTAAATCCAGGGTATACTCGTTCCAGGTCTGGGCCGCCGTCACATTTCCCACATTGAATATGGTGGGCGCCTGGGCTTTTGCCATTTCCGCCTGCTGAGTGGTGCTGTACTGTCCGTCCGCAGCGGTCAGTACATTTACTTCTGTTCCTGTCTGGCTGGTATATATTTCAGCCAGCTCCTGCCATGCTTCATCTGTCTCAGGCTTGAAATTCAACAGATATACACGGCCCTTATTGGCCGCAGCGTCCTCCTTTTCGCTCCTGTCAGGCGACTCGTTATCCTCTGTACCTCCTCCCGCGTCCTCCTCTGCATTGGTATTGTCGCCGGATTCTCCTTGATCATTAGAATTACCGCCTCCGCTGCCGCATCCTGTCAACAGTGAAACTGTCAAAACAGCCGCCAATATTCCTGCTACCAGCTTTCGTTTCATAATGCATCCTCCTTGCTATCGTTGATCTTTTTACTATCTTGGCGGTTTTATGGACTTTTTATTCACATTTTTCCAAAAGAAAAGCCTGAAAAAGAAATAAGAATATCATTTCTTTTTCAGGCCGTCCCGCCAACTTATTATTTTGCTTTTACTTGTCTGATCTTGCTATAACCACCATAAATACGGTTCCCGGCAGAATCCAGGGTATAAGACCGTACTTTTACATAATAGGTCTTTTGAGAAGCCAGTCTCGTTATGGTCTTCTTTGCTCCTGTCGTCCTGTTGACTACACTGGATTTTTTCGAAAAGGTTTTATCCCTGGAATACACAATCTCATATCCGTCTGCATTCTTAACCTTCTGATATTGAATCACCACGGTCCCCTTTGATTTTCCCTGGGTAACGGAAATGTTCTGGGGCGCGCCGGGTTTTCTAACCTTATTCCACTTAGCATACAAGGTCTGATTCTTTTTGATTGCCGTATCGACAGTCACTTTAACCCCCTGGGATTTTTTTGTATACCATCCCTGGAACAAATACCCTTTGCGTTCTACCTTGGGAAGGGTTCCGATTTTGGCCCCCTGGGTCACTTTCTTGCTGGCCTTGCTTAAGTTCGTACCGCCGTTTGGTTGAAACGTTAC
>CAMNQH010000071.1 GCA_946549035.1 uncultured Lachnospiraceae bacterium
GCCCACCAGATAACCGTCCTCATTGGATTTCCACACCAGCTTCTGGGCGATAATGTACATCACGGCAAATCCGTTGGAGATAATGGAATTTAGCTCCCGCTCCAACCGCTCCACTACCACCTCCGGCAGTTCCTCCCCATAAATCTCATGGGCCTTATTGTAGCAGATATTCCGAAGCTGGGTGTCAGAATCTGCAATGACCGGAGGGCACTTATCCGGGCGTACCGGCTGGATCCTTTCACACATATCCGCGATTTTTCCAGGGTTGGTAATCACCACTTCTCTAGCCTTTTCACTCCCCAGATAATCAAATTCTTTTAGCATTTCCTCTGTCGTCCGCAAAAACAGAGGAGCCTGGTCGTCTGCATCCTTAAAACCTTTGCCTGCCATTATGATTCTTCGGTACACTTCATCTTCCGGATCTAAAAAGTGCACATCACAGGTAGCTACCACAGGTTTATGGAACTGCTCTCCCAAAGCAACGATTTTTCGATTGATCTCTATCAGTTCTTCCTGGGAAGATACAGCGGACCGCTCTCCCCGGAGCATAAACGCATTATTGCCCAAGGGCTGAATCTCCAAATAATCATAAAACCGCACCAGCCTGGCAATTTCTTCCTGGGAATTTCCTCTTAATATGGCCTGGTACAATTCTCCCGCTTCACAGGCTGAGCCCAAAATCAATCCTTCCCGGTATTTCACAAACTCGCTTTTGGGAATGCGGGGCTGCCGATGAAAATAGTCCAAATGCGAATAGGAAACCAAACGATACAGATTCATCCGCCCTACATCGTTGGCCGCCAAAAGAATCGCATGGTGGCTGGGCAGCTTTTTGACATTTTCTTTCGAAAGACGTCCCAAGTTATTGACTTGGTCTAAGGTATGGATTTCCTTCTTATTTAGCATTTCAATAAATTTTACAAAAATATCTCCGGTACAGGCCGCGTCGTCTACTGCCCGGTGATGGCTGTCTAAGGTCACATTCAATGCTTTGGCTACTGTGTCCAATTTAAACCGGTTCAGGGAAGGCAAAAGTACCCGGGCTAAGGCGACCGTATCCACCACCGTATAATTGCAGTCCAGCTTTTGGCGTTCACAATTTTTGCTGATAAAGCTCATATCAAATCCGGCGTTATGGGCCACCAAAACCGCTCCCTGGCAAAAATCCAGAAACTTGGGCAGCACCTCTTCTATGTTCGGAGCCTCCATCACCATATCGTCCCGAATCCCGGTAAGCTTTTCTATTTCAAAAGGAATCGGCACATCTGGATTCACAAAGGAAGAAAATCGCTCTGTAATCACGCCCTTTGTTACCTTCACGGCTCCCACTTCAATGATTCGGTTATTTACCGGTGAAAAACCAGTGGTCTCTAAATCAAATACCACATAAGTATCTTCCAGGCTCTGATTCTTGGAATTCTCCACAATCTCCTTCAAATCGTCCACCAGGTATGCTTCCATGCCATATATCACCTTAAAGTCTGCATCCTTTGGCACTGCATGACTGGCGTCCGGAAAGGACTGCACATCCCCATGGTCGGTTATGGCGATTGCCTTATGTCCCCAGGAAATGGCTCTCTTTATAATATCCTTTACATCAGAAACCCCGTCCATATCGCTCATCTTGGTGTGACAGTGAAGTTCCACCCGCTTCAGAGGGCTGTTATCCATCCGGGAAACAGTGAAATCCGGAATTTTCTTAATCCCGCCTACGGAACCAATGGTCAGTTCTCCGTCAAACCGGTCGATGGTAGTGATTCCTTTTATTTTCAAAAAAGCTCCTTTTTTCACCTCCCCGGTAATCTCTGAGACATATTCGTTTTTTGTAAACATTTTCACCATAATGGTATCGGTAAAGTCGGTTATGGAAAACATTACGATGGTTTTTTCATTACGGATTTCCCGGGTTTCCAGACTTAAGACCTTTCCCCGGATAATCACTTCTCCCATCTCTCCTGCAATTTGCTCAATGGGAATCGCATTCTCCTCAAAATCCCGCCCCAGCACTACGTCTGGATTGTCGGAACGTTTGATTCCTCCTCCTTTCCTGGAAAAATCCCCTCCGGAGGAAAAACGTCTGCCTGTCCCTCTTCCTCGTTCAAACGCCTGTTTTTTGGAAGACGCCGTATTGGAAGGAGCCTGCATTTTAGGCGCTTCCGTATGATCCTCTGCTTTTTGCACATTGTCCGAGGCTTTGGAAGCGTCCGCCTGGGCTGTTAAGGAATCCGCCTCTCCCCCTTGGTATGTATCGTTCTCCTGTTCTGTTCCTTTTTGTCCCGAGAAACCTGCGCTGGCAATAATATGCTGGATTTCATTGGCCATTTTAAGATCGCTGTTTTTCTTATGGCGGCTTTCTTTTCTTGGAAGAAATTCCACCTGCACCGTCATATCTAATCCACAGCGTTCGCAAACAATTTTTTCCAAAATCTGCACCACCTCTTCGGACTTCTGAGAAGCAATCACAGACTCTTCCATACTCAGCTTCAGGATATGGCTCTCCGGAAATTCCATCCTGGCGCAGCGGAGCAGATTGTATTCCAGCATACTATAAGACCTCAGCTCTTCCAGAATGCTGTCCTTGTAAACATTCATCAGTTTTTCAGGATTATACTGTCCGGACAAGGTATATTTTTCAATAATTTTCACCGTCAATTGATTTTGAGGGAAGAGCTGCTCCTTGATGCTGCGCTCCAGATAAAAAATATTCTTTTTTTGAATCAGCCTGGTGCCGGAAAGATAAATCCGAAGAGAATCTCTGGCCCGATTGGAGACCGCCTTGGTAACGTAAACTTCACTCAGCAGGCTTTTTAATTCCGGCGTCACTCTTAGGGTAGGAAACACTTCAAAAAACAGCTTTTGCATCTCACTCACTCCAATGGGTTAATTCATATCTCAAAGCGTCTAGCAGTTCTTCTTCTTTTACCTTCTTATAGACCTCGCCCTTTTTAATAAGCAAGCCTTCTCCATTTCCCCCAGCAATTCCAATGTCGGCTTCTTTGGCTTCTCCCGGCCCATTGACAACACATCCCATCACCGCCACTTTTAAATCCAAGGGAATATCCGCCACCATATTTTCCACCTGATTGGCCAACTGTATCAAATCTATACAAGTTCTGCCGCAAGTAGGACAGGACACCACTTCAATGCCTCCCTTTCTCAATCCCAGGGTTCTTAAAATGATTTTTGCAGATTTGATTTCTTCCAAAGGATCCCCTGTTAAAGATACTCGAATGGTATCGCCGATCCCTTGGCTTAAAATCAGCCCAAGCCCTATGGAAGATTTAATATTTCCACTGATTAAGGTTCCAGATTCTGTAATTCCTACGTGAATGGGATAAGGGGTCTTGTCCGCAATCAGCTCATGAGCCCTGACACACATCATTACGTCGGAGGATTTGATGCTGACTACCAAATTCTCATATCCCATATCCTCAATCAGGCGCACTTTATCCAGGGCGCTTTCCACAATTCCTTCAGCCGTAACGCCATGATATTTCTCCACCAGTTCCTTTTCCAGGGAACCGCTGTTGACCCCCACCCTAATAGGAATATTCCGCTCCCTGGCTGCATCCACTACGGCTTTTACCCGTTCATGGCTTCCAATATTGCCAGGATTGATACGGATTTTATCCGCTCCGTTTTCTATCGCCGCGATGGCAAGACGATAGTCGAAATGGATATCCGCAACCAGCGGGATGGTAATTTGCTTTTTTATTTCGGCAAGGGCAGCGGCGGCTTCCATATCCGGGACGGCGCAGCGGATGATCTCGCATCCCGCGGCAGCGAGACGGTTAATTTGAGCTACGGTTGCAGCAACGTCCTGGGTTTTAGTATTGGTCATAGATTGTATACGGATGGGAAATTGGCTTCCAATGGTACAGGCGCCGATTTGAATCGATTTGGTTTGATGTCTGTTTATCATATGAGGTGAACTCCTTTCATTGAAGTATAAAGGGATTTTGAGCAGTGCGACCTCCATTTCGCTTCGCTCCATGTCGGTCGGGCTTTCGCCCTATGCAAAAGAGCATATAAAATTCCTTTTGTGAGCAAGCTCCCAACGGCTCTTTCTCTTTCTTTTACCCCGCAGTGCGACCTCCATTTCGCTTCGCTTCATGTCGGTCGGGCTTTCGCCCTATGTAAAAGAGCATATAAAATTCCTTTTGTGAGCAAGCTCCCAACGGATTTTTCTCTTTCTTTTACCCCGCAGTGCGACCTCCATTTCGCTTCGCTTCATGTCGGTCGGGCTTTCGCCCTATGTAAAAGAGCATATAAAATTCCTTTTGTGAGCAAGCTCCCAACGGATTTTATATGCTCTTTTACGCACTGCTCATAGCTGGCGGATGTCGTTGACCATCACGAAAACCATTAGGAGCATTAGGAGGACGAGACCTACGAAGTGGACCATGCCCTCTTTGTCAGGGTCTATGCGTTTGCGGCGGACGGCTTCTATAATTAAAAATACCAGGCGTCCACCGTCTAAGGCCGGCAGGGGCAAAAGGTTCATAACTCCTAAGTTGGCGGAAAGGAGAATCGCTATATTCAGCATATTCAGAAAGACCATGTAGCCTCCCTCCCGCTTGCTTTCGTCATAGGTATCTCCTATGGTCTTTACTATTCCCACCGGGCCGGAAACTTCATTGACGCTGACTCTTCCGCTGACAAGCATCCGCAGGCTGTCAATGGTTGTACTGATCCAGTACTTTAATTCATATATGCTGTACTTAAAGGAATCCAGAATCGTTCCTTTTTCTCTCAGGCCGCTTCCATAAAAACCGATCAGATAACGTCCCTCTTCTTCTTCAAATACAGGAATCAGCCTGGTCTCGTAACGTTCATTGTCCCGCTCATAGACGATATCAATGGTTTTTCCTGGATGAAAATAGGAATACAGACTCACTTCCCGGTAAAAATGCATTTTCTTACCGTTCATGGAAATAATCGTATCTCCCGCCTGCATACCGGCTTCCTGGGCCGGATATCCTTCCATCACATCATAAATCACCGGTTTATCATATCCGATACAGGAAATCAGAATAAAGGCAAATACAAATGCCATAATAAAGTTGAACACCGGGCCGGCGACAACAACGCTGATTCTTGCCCAGACAGATTTTTTCTGAAACGAACGGGCGTCATTGCTATCCTCGTCCTCACCCTCCATCATGCAGGCGCCCCCAAAGGGCAAGAGCTTGATGGAATATTTTGTCTCCCCTTTGGTAATTCCAAATAAAGTCGGACCAAGGCCCAAACAAAATTCATTCACACGAATGCCGTTTTTTTTGGCCAAGAGGAAATGTCCTAACTCATGGAACAATATAATTATGCTAAAAATAATAATTGCAATTACAAATTTCAAACTACCACCTGCTCTCTATCCACTGATTAACTTCCTGTTCCGTCTCAAGAATCTCCTCGATACTGGGAGATTTGCGCATCTTACAGTTTTCCATGCTTCCTTGGATCAATTCCGGTATCTCCAAAAATGAAATTTTCCTTTGCAAAAACAAAGAAACCGCTTTTTCATTGGAAGCATTATAGGCGGTAGGAAGGTTCCCTCCCTGCTCCATCGCCTGATAAGCCAGCTTAAGTCCCCAAAAGGTATCAAGATCCGGTTTCTCAAAGGTCAAGGAAGACAGCTCGTAAAAATCCAGTCGTTTTCCGGACAACGGCCTCCGCCTGGGATAATATAATGCATACTGGATGGGCAAACGCATATCCGGTGTGCCAAGCTGGGCCATGATCCCTCCGTCTTCATATTCCACCATGGAATGAATGACACTCTGGGGATGCACTACCACTTGAATCTGATTGGCGCTTACATCAAACAGCCATTTTGCTTCCATAACCTCCAGCCCTTTATTCACCATGGTAGCAGAATCAATGGTAATCTTTTTCCCCATAGACCAATTGGGATGTTTTAAGGCGTTCTCCACCTGTACTCCTAGAAGCTCTTCTTTTTTCTTACCTCTAAAGGGCCCGCCGGAGGCTGTCAGGAGAATTCTTCGAATACTATTCTCTCTCTCTCCATTCAGAGACTGGAAAATTGCGCTGTGTTCGCTGTCCACCGGAAGAATCGGCACGTGGTTTTGCGCCGCCAAGGGCATAATCAAATGTCCTGCCGTCACTAAGGTTTCTTTATTGGCTAACGCTATGGTTTTGCCTGCTTCTATGGCCGCAACCGCCGGACGAAGCCCCAGCATTCCTACCATAGCCGCAACCATAATCTCATACCCTTCCATTTGTGCAATGGAAAGTAGTCCCTCCATACCGGAAAAAATCTCCACATCCAGATCTGCTACCTGAAGGCGAAGCTGCTTCGCATCCTTTTCCTCCCAAAGAGCCGCCGCCCTGGGGCGAAATTCCCGAATCTGGGTTTCCAAAAGGGAGATATTTCTGCCTGCACATAAAGCCGCCACTTCTATGTCTTTTTGTTCTCGAATAACGTCCAACGTCTGGGTTCCAATGGAACCGGTGGAGCCAAAAATCGCGATTCTTTTCATCCTTCATTCCTCCGCCCGGAAAGCTGTCAATTCAAATACTGTGCCAGAAAATAGATCACAGGCGCCGTAAAAATCACACTGTCAAACCGGTCTAAAATTCCGCCATGCCCGGGAATCAACGTCCCGTAATCTTTAATCTCATAATTCCGCTTAATTGCTGAAGCCGCAAGATCTCCAATCATAGAAATCAGCGCTCCCACAGCGCTGATAAACGCCATAAAAAAAATATCCCTTGGGGAACTCCCCATTGCAGGACCCACTGCAAATCCATACAGAACCGTCAAAAGAGCCGCTCCCACAACGCCTCCCACAGCTCCCTCCACAGACTTTTTGGGACTCAATACCGGCGCCATTTTATGTTTTCCTATCAACACGCCCACACAATAAGCGCAGGTATCACATCCCCAGGAGCAAAGAAATATCAGCCATATGAGATAGGTCCCTCCCGGCAGCATTCGCGTCAGGTAAATACAGGAAAGCATAATCGCTACATAAAACACCCCAAAAAATACGGCCATAACCTGATCCGCTTTGTATTTTGGAAAAGAAAATACATAGACGGACATCAATACTACCAAAAGAGCCATGGAAAACAAAAAAACTTCTGATCCGATTATATAGGAAAAAAAACGGATTCCCACATAATAAAGCAGCACCATTCCATATCCTGTTATGGCAAGGCTGCTTTTCTCCAGATGAAATATTTGATATAATTCATGCATTCCCACCAAGGAAACCAGACCAAGACCTAATAACAGTACATCGCCCCCCACAATACCTAATGCCAGAAGCAGGATGACGAGTACGATCCCGCTTATCAACCGCGTTCTGAACACAATCTATTCCTCCTTAACGCCCCCATATCTTCTCTCTCTTCTATTATAGTCCTCTATGGCTTTTTCTAATTCCTTTTTTGAAAAATCCGGCCATGGAACTTGACAAAAATACAGCTCACTGTATGCAATCTGCCATAACAAATAATTAGAAATTCTCTGTTCCCCGCTGGTACGAATCAAAAGATCCGGATCCGGAATATCGTGAGTATCCAAGTAAGAAGCAAAACAGGCTTCGTCCAAATCCGTTTCCTTCAATCTTCCTTCTCTCACATCCCGAATCATGTGTTTCATGCCCCTTAGCATTTCATCCCGGCTGCCGTAATTTATGGCAATCTGAAAATTTAATCCATCATTTTCCCGGGTCTCTTGTTCCAGATGTTCTATACTCCTTTGAATGTCCTCGTCCAGTTTTGTCTTATCTCCAAGGATACGGACGCGCATATGGTTCTTATGAGCCGTTTTTACACAGTTCTTCATATAATTGCGCAAAAGCTTCATTAACGCGTCCACTTCCTTTTTGGGCCTGTCCCAATTTTCCGTGGAAAAGGCAAATACCGTCAAGTATTTGATTCCCATATTCCAGGCTTCCTCACAAATAATTTCTACATTCTTGGCCCCTTGGGTATGCCCGTAATTCCGGGGCATTCCCTTGCTCTTTGCCCATCTTCCATTTCCGTCCAATATTATGGCTACATGTGCCGGAACTCTCATTGTACTCCTCCTGAATGGAAATGGGACACGGCGAAAACGCTATGTCCCTTCCTCTCTTTCTATACCGTAAGAATCTCTTTATTCTTCTCCTCTACGGATTTGTCGATCTCAGCGATATATTTATCTGTCAGTTTCTGGATCTCATCCTCTAACTGTTTGATCTCGTCCTCCGAAACATCAGAGCTCTTTCCCAGCTTTTTGAAGGAGTCATTCGCATCTCGACGGATGTTGCGAACCGCAACCTTGGCGTTTTCTCCCTTTTTCTTCACATCCTTGGTGAGTTCTTTTCTTCGCTCTTCCGTCAGTTCCGGAAAAACAAGGCGTATCAGCTGGCCATCGTTAGTGGGATTAATCCCCAGTTCCGAAACCTGAATCGCCTTTTCAATGGCTTTAAGCATGGTGCGGTCCCAAGGCTGAATCTGAATCATCCGGGCCTCCGGAACCGTTACATTGGCTACCTGCTGAATCGGAGTAGGCGAACCATAATAATCCACACGCAACTTATCCAACACATGAGGATTGGCGCGTCCGGCACGGATAGAAGCAAATTCATCTAACATATTATTGAATGACTTTTGCATTTTATGATCATATTGCTGTATTCTTTCATCCATATTAATATCCTCCCAAACTATACGATTACCTTCGTCCCGGTAAACTGGCCGGAAATCGCTTTTACAATGCTGTCCTCTTCATTCAGTCCGAACACATACATGGGCATCCGATTCTCCATACAAAGAATGGAAGCTGTCAAATCTACCACAGCTAACTGCTTGTCGATTACTTCCCGAATGGTAACCTGGCTGTATTTCTTTGCATCCGGATTTAACTTGGGATCGCTGTCATATACGCCGTCCACCGCCTTTGCCAAAAGAATTCCGTCCGCCTCAATCTCTACCGCCCGCAGCACGGTAGCCGTATCGGTAGAAAAATAAGGATGCCCGGTACCCCCTGCAAAAAATACTACCATATTCTTAGCAAAATATTTATTCGCACGATCCTTGGAAAACAATTTTGTAAAAGATCCGCACTCAAATGGCGTCAGCACCTGGGTCATCATTCCAACAGAGCGGAAAATCTCCGATACATAAATGCAGTTCATAACCGTTGCCAGCATTCCGATTTGATCCGCCTTCGTACGGTCAATCGTCTCACTGGTTCGGCCGCGCCAGAAATTGCCTCCGCCAATTACTATCCCTACTTGCGTCCCCGCATCCACCAGACACTTTACTTGTCTGGCTACTTCCGTTACGGTAGGTTCATCAAATCCAGTCCGCTTTGCTCCGGCTAACGCTTCCCCGCTTAATTTCAATAATACTCTCTTCATATCCACCCCTGAGCCGTCTCGCTCTGTCTGCTATTTCTCCGGTCTTTAGTCAAAAATCTTGGCAACATCCACTTCCGCATAGGATTGTGAACAGAAACCTTCGATTACGGCGCCGTTATTAATCTGTACGGAACGGGACTTAATATTGCCCATTACCACTGCGGAAGTATCCACAACCACCGGCCCGTGCACATCGATATCGCCCTTAATTGCTCCGGCAATGACAGCGGAAGAAGCGGTGATATTTCCTACTACCACAGAACCAAGGCCAATTTTTACAGTTCCGTCTGTGGAGATCTCGCCTTCGATCTTTGCCGCGTCTGCAAAGAACTCGGCAGACTCGCTGTTTCCTTTCACAATACCGGTTACGGTCAGCTTACCATTACATTTTACATTCCCATTCACTTGCCCCTTAATCTCAATGGAGCCTGTAGATTCCATATTACCCGTAAGGGATGTGCCTGCCGTAATTACAGCCACCTCATCCGATACTTCATCGGAAAGGGTGGATACCTGCGGCATCTCCAAAATCTCTTCTTCCGGCGTACTTGTTACTTCCTCTGTATTCATTACAATGTCCTCCTCAATCTCTTCTTCTATTACTGGTTCCGGGGCTTTTTCAAGTTCCGATGGCTTTGTTGATTCCTCCTGCATCTGAGCTTTCGCAGGCGCGGACTTAGGCTGGGCCCTTAAGGCCTCCTGCCGCGGAGCCGCTGCAGGTTCTTCTGCTTTTTCAAACAGCCCTCCAAGCTTATCCAGTTCCGCTTTAGCATCTACTTCCTGTTCCAAAGTATTTACTACCAGCTCGTCCTCCTTCTGGTTCATTCCTTCCCCAGGCACCAGTTCATTTACTGCCTGCGAAAAATCTTCTTTGAATTCCTTAAAAAAACTCATGTATGTACCTCCTACATTAATCTTATTCCGTGATACTGTCAACTGGTATCTGCTGAATCAATTTTGTATTTTCATCGATGGGAAGCAATTCCACATCTAATGCTTTTAACTGGTCAATCATAGGCCCCAGCGCCTCCACGGTAGTTCCTTTGGTAGAAGCGTCGTGCATCAATACAATAGACGTATCGTATTTTACCACGTCTTTCATAACATTTTCCACTAGCTCGTCCGGCGTATACGCCTGGCTGGTGGCGTCGCCGCTGGCCACGTTCCAATCATAATATGAAATCTCTTCCTCTGTCAAAAAACGGATAAACTCCCGCATGTCAATGTTGCTGACCTGATTGCTGCTTCCCCCAGGGAAACGCATAATCTCAGGCTCCACACCGGTAATCTCCGTCAAATAGGTGCGAAGCTGATTGAAATCATCTTGAAACGCTTCCAGGGAAGAATAGATGACACTGTATTTGTGACTGTAAGAATGCATTCCTAAGGTGTGTCCCTCCGCGACAATCCGCTGATACAGCTCCTTCGCCGACTCATCTTCGTTTCCCGTCACAAAGAAGGTAGCTTTTACATCCTTCTCCTTTAGTATATCCAAAATTTTGGATGTATTCTCACTGGGACCGTCATCAAATGTTAAATATACTTTTTGGGGAACATGTTCTTTGGCCATATTGTCCTGGTTCATGGCCCCCAATGCGCCGGCGCTTGTCTCCCCTTCCTCTTCTACTGCCTCCAGAGAATCGGCACCTTCTTTTAAATTGTAGGACTGCATGTCGCTTTCCTTTGCATTTCCTTTGTAATCTTTCATCTGGTCCGCCATCTGCTGGGCAGTGACAGCATTCATCCCAATCTCGTCTATCTTACGATCCAACCGGATCATCTGTATCGTCAATACGATAAAGAAAATAAAAGAA
>CAMNQH010000072.1 GCA_946549035.1 uncultured Lachnospiraceae bacterium
TGTGGTGGATGACCATACCATGCATATTACCCATGTGGTGCGGGGAAATGAATATTTGTCCTCTTCTCCCAAATACGTCCGGCTGTATGAGGCTTTTGGATGGGAGATTCCCATTTATGTGCATCTGCCTCTGATTACGGATGAGAATCATAAGAAGCTCTCAAAACGCAGCGGACACGCCTCTTTTGAGGATTTGATGGAGCAGGGATTTGTGGCGGAAGCAGTGGTAAATTATATTGCATTGCTGGGGTGGAGCCCCGAAGATAACCGGGAGATTTTTTCCCTTAAGGAGCTGATTGAGCAATTTGATTATCGCAGGATCAGCAAATCGCCGGCTGTCTTTGATATTGTGAAGTTAAGATGGATGAATGGAGAATATCTGAAAGCCATGGAGTTTGAAGCGTTTTATGAGCTGGCGGAGCCGTACATCAAACAGGTGATTCGCAAGGAGTATGATTTGAGAAAAATAGCGTCTTTGGTGAAGACTCGAATTGAAGTTTTTCCGGATATTGCGGAGCATATTGATTTCTTTGAGCAAGTGCCGGAGTATGATTGCGCCATATACGCTCATAAGAAAATGAAGACGACGCCGGAAAGTTCTTTGGAGGTTTTACAGGAACTGCTTCCCTTGCTGGAGAAGCAGGAGGATTACAGCAACGACGGCCTCTATCAGCTTTTGACTTCTTATGTGGGGGAAAAGGGCTGTAAAAACGGTTATGTTATGTGGCCGGTTCGGACGGCTGTTTCCGGAAAACAGATGACGCCGGGAGGCGCCACTGAGATAATGGAGATTATTGGAAAAGAGGAAACACTTGCCAGGATTCGGGGGGCGGTTGAAAAGCTGACTTCATATATATCGGCAGTGTGAAAAATAGCAGTGTAAAAAATAATTGAAGCGGAAAGTCCTTAGATTACAAATATTAGCTGTTTTTGGAAGTATGCGTGAAGCATTTTTTAAACTTCCTTATTTGTGCTGTTTGCAATTTGTGGCTTTCCGCTGTTTGGTTTCGATGGCCTTTTGATATTTCTGTTGAAAGGTATGAAGGATGAAAAAGGAGGATTTTCTTTCTATGGAATATATCTTTGATAAGTCTCAAAGCGAGGCGATTAGACACTTTAAAGGAGCTTGCTTGTGCATAGCCGGACCAGGCAGTGGGTAAGACCACGGTCATTACGGAACGCATCCGGTATTTAATTACAACAAAGCATGTGGATCCTTCCAGAATTTTGGTGATTACCTTTACCAGGGCGGCTGCCAGGGAAATGAAAGAGCGGTTTTTGAAAAAAATGGGAGGAATCTCTTATCCTGTAACATTTGGTACGTTTCATGGGGTATTCTTTTCCATTTTAAAACATGCATATGGATTTCGGGCGGAAAATATTATTCAGGAGGAGCAGCGTTTTTCTTTGATGCATGAGATTGTCCGGCATTTGCAGATAGAGACGGAGGATGAAAAGGAACTGATTTCAGATGTGCTGTGGGAAATCGGAGTTGTGAAAAATACAGGAATGTCCCTAAACTATTATTATTCTCAAAGGGTCGCCCAAGAGGTGTTTCAGCAGATTTTTGCGTTATACGATCAGGCTATGAAGAAGCACCGCCTCATAGATTTTGACGATATGTTGGTATATTGTTATGAACTGCTGACTCAGCGAGAGGATATTTTAATGGGATGGCAGCAGCGTTTTACTTATTTATTGGTGGATGAATTTCAGGATATCAATAAACGGCAGTTTGATATTGTTCAGCTTTTGGCAAAGCCGGAGGATAACTTGTTTGTGGTAGGAGACGATGACCAGTCTATTTATCGGTTTCGGGGAGCGAAGCCTGAGATTATGCTGGGATTTGAACGTGTATATCCCCACGCAGAACGGAGGTTTTTGAATGTGAATTACCGTTCCCAGAGCCGGATTGTGGAACGGGCTTTGCATTTGATCGGACATAATGAAGCCCGGTTTGAGAAGCAAATCAAGGCCAGCCGGGGTAGCGAATCAGAACCAGAGATTGGGGTTTTTAAGGATCAGTCGTCCCAAAATAAGCATGTCATTGAGAAAATACTTGATTACCGGGAACAGGGATTTTCCTATGGGGATATGGCGGTATTGTTTCGCACCAATACGCAGCCGCGAAATTTGATGAGGCAGATGATGGATTATAATATTCCTTTTTGCAGCCGGGATGTTGTTCCCAGTCTTTATGAGCATTGGATTGCTAAGGATATTTTTACTTATATTCGTTTGGCGACAGGGAAAAAGAGCCGGGGAGATTTGCTGCAGATTATGAATCGTCCTAAGCGTTATATTGGGCGGGAAAGCTTAGAAGAGCCATATGTGGATTTCAATGTATGGGCAAAATATTTTTATGAAAAGCAGCAGCCTTGGGTGGCGGAGCGGATTGAACAGCTGGATGCGGACCTTCGGGTATTGTCTCGGATTTCCCCTTTTGCGGCTGTGAATTATATTCGAAATGCCATAGGATATGAGGGGTATTTGCGGGAGTATGGAGCATATCGGAAGATTAAAGTAGAAGAAATGATAGAGGTATTGGAGGAGCTCCAGACGGAAGCAAAGGAATTTAAGACTTATGAAGAATGGTTTGCCCATATGGAATCCTATGCACAGGAGTGGAGGCGACAACAAGAGCGTCAAATGGCCTCTGGGGATTGTGTGTCATTGGCAACATTACATAGTTCCAAAGGATTGGAATATGCGATTGTGTTTATTTTAGATGTCAACGAAGGAATTATGCCTTATAAAAAGGCGGTGCTGCCAGCGGAACTGGAAGAGGAGCGTCGCATGTTTTATGTGGGCATGACAAGGGCAAAGGACAAGCTTCATTTGTACTATTCTTCCAAGGTCAACGGACGTGATATGGAAGTGTCTCGATTTATAACAGAAATAAATGATAGATAAAAAAGGTAAAAACAGAATTTTCTTGCAAAAACGAATACCTTGTGGTATAGTCGATATATCTTAAAAATGCCGGTTGGCACAGGTCTAAGTTTCTGGTGGGATCTCACCGCTTATTCCGAGAGAATGAATTGAATGTAAGGGGGATTGAATGGTACATGCAAGAAAAGGAAAATAAAATGTATGGTTCCCAGGAGGAGGCTGTGATACGGGAACTTATGCTGCAGCCTGTTTGTTATCAACAGTTTCGGGGATTGAACGAGAGGTGGCAGAAGCGATTTTTGGATTTTTATATGGGAAGAAAGACGCTTCCGCTGACATATGATCCCTTTTTTAAACGAATATTTCACCCGGAGCTTCATCCAGGGCGTTTGTCCAGATTTTTAAGCAGTCTTTTAGATAAAGAAATGAAGGTTGTGGGGATTTTGCCTTTGGAGGAAAATTTGTTTCTTCAAGAGGCGCTGTTGATTATGGATATTTTGGTGGAGCTAGAGGATGGTTCCTTGGCAAATGTGGAGGTTCAGAAAATTCCTTATTTTTTTCCGGCTGAACGAATGTCCTGTTATTCGGCGGATCTTCTGATGCGTCAGTATAGTCGCGTGAAGGGAGAAAGAGGAAAAGGGTTTAAATATTGCGATGTAAAAAAAGTGTATACCATTGTTATTTTTGAAAAGAGCAGCCGTATGTTTCATGAGGGAATGGAACATTATCTTCATAAGGGGAATACGACCTTTGATACTGGATTAAAACTGGAACTTTTGCAGGATTATTGTTTAATAGCTCTTGACGTTTTTCGGGAAATCTCGTATGCTGAAGAGAGAAATGAGCGAAAAGGTTGGATCTCTCTACTAGCTACGGAAGGTGTAGAGGATGCGCTGCGGCTGGCAAAAGAGTATCCCTGGTTGGAGGAGATTTATCAGGAGATTGGGACTTATATGACCCGGACGGAGGAGGTGTTGGAAATGTTTTCAGAGGCGTTGCGGATGATGGATCAGAATACGGTGCGGTATATGATTGAAGAACAGCAAGAGCAGCTTTCACAGCAGCTGCAGGTGATAGATGAGCAGCAGGAGCGTCTGAAGAAGCAAGAGGGAATGATAGGCAAGCAACAAGAGGAAATGATGAAACAGACCAGAATGCTTCAACAACAAGAGGAAGAATTAGAGCGGTTAAGGAAATTGCTAGAGAAAGATGTGTAATACACATTTAAAGATATACCAGAAATTGGAAAAGCAAAAGGACTTTATTGCCTCGCAGTAACACGTCTTTCCCATAAGATAAAAAACGGATGCCTGGATTTGTCCAGGCATCCGAATTATTCCATTTCTTCAAATTCTGCGTCGTCTAAAAGCTCGTCAAAACGATCTGCAACAGCTTCGTATTCCGCATCGTCTTCAATATTTTCAAGAGAGGGGTTACCTTCTTCGTCTTCAAAGTAGCGGTAAATAAAGACCTCTCCATCTTCATTGGGTTCCTCGTTTTCGTCCAGAGGCAGCAGAGCAATATAATTCTGGCCATCTGTATCAAAAATTGTTAATATCTCGCATTCTACGGAAGAACCGTCGTCCATGGATAACGTTACTCTAATATCAGAATCGTCGTCTTCTCCGTCGGGTAAATTAGGATTATCATTTATATCCTTGCTCATATGCTCACCTTTGACCTTTCTTTACAATAGGAAATACCTTTTTACTTCCGCTTTGGCTTAATCTGCAGCCGATCACAGATGCCTTTGCTATAAGTATAAAAATTCCGATTAGAAAAGTCAAGGAAAATGAAGGAATTTTTCTGGATACATTTTTTCCACTGTGATGACTTCGTATGAAAGAATCGCGAAAAGCGGGGAAACAAGTTGTTCCATGCTTTTTTTTGTGATATACTGTCTTTAAAGTGTTATTTGCTGAAAAAAGGAGGCCCGCTATGAAATACGAAATATGCAAAGGCAATTATAATGTAATGGGAGCGGATATCAGAGGAACATTGACTACCTGCACGGTAGAGAATCGTAGACATGAAACATGTATGTTGCTGTTGTATACAAAACAGGGAGAAATTGCGGAAAAGATTCCTATGGAGGAAGATGCAAACAGGACCTCTATTTATTCTGTAGGACTTCGGAATCTGTCCTGGAAGGAGTATGACTACGCCTTTGAAGTCGGAGGGAAAAAGGTTCTGGATCCATATGCAAAATGCATTGTAGGAAGGGAGAAGTGGGCTGACTTCAATAGAAAAGAAGAACAAATTAAATGTGGGTTCTATAAAAATGATTTTCATTGGGGGCAGGATAGCCATCCGATGGTTCCCAAGCAAGATATGGTGATGTATAAACTCCATGTGCGGGGGTTTTCCATGCAGCAGAATATGCAGGAAAAGGAACGGGGAACCTTTCAGGGTATTGTACAGAAGCTGTCGTATTTGAAAGAGATGGGAGTCACCACACTAGAATTAATGCCTGTGTATGAGTTTGAAGAAATATTTGCGAAAGATCCATTTCAAAATGAGATGTTCCCAGAAAAGAAAGTGAATTACTGGGGATATACCGTAGGTAATTATTTTGCGGTGAAGTCGTCTTATTTAGGGGAGAAAAAGACGCCGGATACATTCAAACAGCTGGTAAAAAAACTACATAGGAGAAATATGGAATGCGTTCTGGAATTCTACTTTGATGATAAATTAAATCCTCATTTTGCTATCGACGTCCTGCGTTATTGGGCAAGGGAGTATCATGTGGACGGTTTTCACGTGATATGCAAAGCAAATTTGGCTCATTTAATCGCAAAGGATCCTTGCTTAAGGGGGCGAAAATTGTTTTTTGAATGGTTTCCCCAGGAGCTTTGCAAATGGGAAAATCATGAGATGGAATTATTTTCCTATAACGATTCTTTTCTCTGCGAGACACGTAAGCTGATGAATCACCAGGGGGGAAGCCCGGGAGAATTTGCAGGACAAATGCGCAGGCAGCAGATAGAACAGGGATTCGTAAATTATGTAGCCAACAACAATGGATTTACCCTTTACGATACTTTTGCATATACAGAAAAGAAGAACAAAGACAATGGGGAAGAAAATCGTGACGGCATTCCATGGAATTTCAGCAGTAATTGCGGAGAAGAAGGAACCAGCCGGAGAAAGTATGTAAACCGCCTGAGGGAGAAGCAGATTAAGAATGCCCTGTGCGCCGTTATGTTTTCACAGGGAGTACCCCTGATTTGGATGGGCGATGAATGCGGTAATTCCCAGCAGGGGAATAATAATGCATATTGTCAGGATAATGAAATTGGGTGGAAGAATTGGGATAACGGAAAACGCAGCAGAGATATCCATTGCTTTTTAAAACAACTGGCCAGGCTGCGGAAGGAATATCCGGCTTTGCGAAATCCTGTTCCAATGGAATTGTGTGATTATAAGGGATATGGTTATCCGGATTTGTCCTACCACGGAGATAATGGATGGCGCATGGGAGCCGGAGGAGGAGAGCATAGCATTGGCATGATGTATTGTTGTAAATATGCTGAAAATGAGGAAATAAAGAAAAACAATGAGAAGTTAAAAGATGAATTTATTTATATCGGTTATAATTTCTCCGCATTGGATCAAAATTTGGCTCTTCCTGCGCTGCCGAAGAAGTATCGCTGGCGTTGTATTTTGAATACGGGAGAGGAACGCAGCTTTGAAGAACGTAAGACGGAAACCGGCGCCCATACCTTTTTGATTCACAAGCAGACAGTTTGTATGCTGCTTGGAAGACGGGAGGAGTAAGAAATGCAGAATTTGGGTCAGAAGGAGAGAAGCTGGGGGCTGAATGGCTTTACATTAAAATGGATTGCCATGCTTACCATGCTGGTAGATCATACAGGTATGGCCTTATTTCCCCAATATCCTGTTCTTCGGATTATAGGCAGGCTGGCCTTTCCGATCTACTGCTTTTTATTGGTGGAAGGGGCGGTTTATACATCGAATTGGAAAAAATATTTAGGGCGGTTGCTTTTATTTGCCTTGATTTCAGAGATTCCCTTTGACTTGGCCAGAAGAGGGCAGGTTGTCGCTTTCGATGCTCAGAATGTGTTTTTTACTTTGTCCTTTGGATTATTGGCAGTGATTATTTTGAAAGAGCAGAAAAACAGTTTTGCTGCATGGATAGCGGCGCTGGTTCTTGTTTTGGCGGCGGAGTTTTTCCGGACGGACTATGGCGGCGGCGGAGTGATGATTATATTAATTTTCTATCTGCTGCGAGAACACATGCTTCTAAAATCTTTTTGCTTTGGAGCGGAGATTTTGTGGGGGTACGGAGGAATTGAAAATTATGCTCTGCTGGCCTTGGCGCCTATTGTGTGTTATAATGGCAAAAAAGGGCCGGGGGGATTGAAATATCTCTTTTATGTGTTTTATCCGGCGCATCTGCTGCTTCTCTACGTGCTTAGTACATGGATGGACGCCGGGGGATTCAGGTAGTTGGGGATTTAAGAGGTAAGAAATGAAAATATGGAAGCATTTTTGTACAATTACGAATCATAAGATGCTGGTGATGAAAGGCTGCTTTCGGGTAGGGCTCTATTGGCAGGGACTTCTTCATGATCTGTCAAAATATGGATATACAGAATTTTCCCTGGGATGCAAATATTATCAGGGAACGGAAAGTCCGCATAACGGAGAACGCCGGGCTTATGGCTATTCTCTGGCCTGGCTCCACCATAAAGGCTGCAACAAACATCATTTGGAATATTGGACGGATTATGGTCCTGGGAAAAAATCCGGGTTGATTGGAATGAAGATGCCAAAAAAATATGTAATAGAGATGTTTATCGACCGGGTCAGCGCATCCAAAAATTATCAGAAAGAGGCGTATACAGATGCCAGCGCCTGGGAGTATTATGAAAAAAGCAAGTCTCACTATGCCCTTCATCCGGATACGCAGAAACTTTTAGAGGAGCTTCTTTGGATGATAAAGGAGCAGGGGGAAGAAACCGTTTTTTTATATATTAAGAATATCGTTTTAAAAAAAGACTTTTCCTATTAGATAGAAAGGTAAAAATCAGGAGGAAATTATGATCGACGGGAAAAAAGTGTTGTTTAGCGGTATGCAGGCAACTGGAACATTAACATTGGGAAATTATTTGGGGGCATTGAAAAATTGGGTGACTCTCAGTGAAGAATATGAATGCTTTTATAGCGTAGTGGATCTCCACTCCATTACCGTGCGCCAGGAACCGGCGGAACTAAGAAAACGTGCCAGAAATCTTTTGACACTGTATCTTGCGGCAGGACTGGATCCCCAAAAGAACTGTATTTATTATCAATCACATGTTTCCGGTCATGCGGAGCTTTCCTGGATTTTAAACTGCTTTACCTATATGGGCGAATTGAACCGTATGACCCAGTTTAAGGATAAAGCGGCAAAGCATGCAGATAATATCAATGCCGGTCTGTTTACTTATCCAGTATTGATGGCTGCAGATATTTTGTTGTATCAGACCGATATGGTTCCGGTGGGGGTTGACCAGATGCAGCATTTGGAGATTACCAGGGACATTGCCCAGCGGTTTAATGCCATATATGGAGATGTGTTTACCATTCCGGAGGCATATATTGGAAAAGCCGGAGCAAAAATTATGAGTCTGCAGAATCCTCAGAAGAAAATGTCCAAATCAGACGAGAATCCCAACGCCAGTATTTATCTTATGGATGAGCCGGATGTGATTTTGCGAAAGTTTAAACGAGCCGTGACTGACTCCGAAGGACAGATTCTTTATCGGGAGGAGCAGCCGGGAATCCGGAATTTGCTGGATATTTACTGCGCATGTACCGAAAAGAATCCCCAGGAAGCAGTAAAGGAATTTGAAGGAAAAGGTTATGGAGAACTGAAAGAAGCGGTGGGAGAGACAGTGGTATCCCTCTTAAAACCTGTACAGGACGAATTTGCGCGGCTGTCCAAGGATAAATCATATTTAGATTCAATTATTAAGGAAAACGCCCAAAAAGCCAATTACTACGCGACAAAAACATTGCGCAAGGTGCAGAAAAAAGTAGGATTCCCAGAAAGAATCCGATAAAAAAGAGAGTGGAAAGGCACTTCAAAGCTTGATTTTTCATAGAATGTAATAAATCAGCTAAGAGGTGCTTTTTTTGAAAACATTTTTGCCGCCCTTAAGCCCGAAAGAAGAAAAAGATTATCTGGAGAAAATGGATCAGGGGGACCTTGAGGCTAGATATATTCTGATTGAACGCAATCTGCGTCTGGTGGCGCATGTCTGTAAAAAGTATCAGAACGGGGATGAAGATATGGAGGATCTGATTTCCATCGGGACGATTGGGCTGATTAAAGCCATCGCTACCTTTGACCATAAAAAGGGAAATCGTCTTGGAACCTATGCAGCAAGGTGTATAGACAACGAGCTTTTAATGTATTTAAGAAGTAAGAAGAAGACGGCCCGTGAAATCTCCCTTTATGAACCCATAGGTACAGATAAAGAAGGGAATCAGATACATCTTCTGGATATTGTGGAAAGCGATGAAAAAGACGTGGTGGAGGCGATAGAACTCAGCGGTAATATGAGACGCTTGTATGAGCTGATTCCTAAGGCTCTCACAAGGCGGGAACAACAGATTATCAAGCTGCGCTATGGACTTTATAATCAGCGTCCGGTTACCCAACGGGAAATTGCAGATCAGATTGGGATCTCCCGCTCCTACGTCAGCCGAATAGAAAAAAGGGCTTTGGAAAAACTGAAACGGGAATTTGCTCAGGCATAAAAAAGGCATAAAAAACAATCGGCGAACTAGGAAAATCCCTTGCAATTTCGGAGAAATATGGTAGACTATATATATCTGTCTTATCTCAAATGAAATTTCCCAAAAAGTACGAAGAAAAGGATAAAAATTGTATAGTATTGTATCTACAGCGTCCATACACGGCGTTTCCAGCATGATTGTGCAGGTGGAGGCGGATGTATGCAGCGGATTGCCGGCTTTTGAGATGGTGGGCTTTTTGTCGTCCCAGGTGCGGGAGGCAAAAGAACGGATTCGCGCAGCCATTCGCAATGTGGGGATATTGCTGCCGCCGAAACGGATTACCATTAACCTGTATCCTGCGGATGTGAAAAAGAATGGTACAGGATTTGACCTCCCTATTGCTTTGGCGGTACTCTCCGCGTATGGAATTGTTCCGGAACAACAATTAAAAGAAACGCTTTTTGTAGGAGAAATTACCTTAAATGGGGAGCTCCGTCCGGTAAAAGGAATGCTTCCTATGGCTTTGGCAGCTCAAAAAGCCGGATTTACAAAGCTTGTGGTGCCAAAAGAGAATGCCTGGGAAGCAGGCTTCGCAAAAAATGTAAAAGTATATCCGGTGTCTGTTTTGTCGGAAGTAATTGGTTTTTTAAAGGGAGAAATTTTGACAGAAAATCCCCCTATTAATATAGAAAAAACACAATCAAAGGCAGAAATGACAGTTGATTTTTCCGGGATAAACGGACAATATGTGCTGCGCAGAGCCTGTGAAGTGGCAGCGGCCGGTATGCACAATATTTTAATGACAGGGCCCCCTGGAACTGGCAAGACGCTGGCGGCTCATGCAATGGCTTCTATTCTTCCGCCTCTTATGGAAGAAGAAATGATGGAATTGGCAGGTATTTACAGTGTTAGCGGCCTGTTTGAAGAACGAAGGGAAAAGCTGTATCAAAGGCCCTTTCGCTGTCCCCATGATTCGGTCACCAGAACAGCTCTTTTAGGAGGAGGCCGCGTACCAAAGCCAGGAGAGATCAGCCTGGCCCATAAAGGGATATTGTTTCTGGATGAACTGACAGAGTATGAAAAACCTCTGCTGGAACAGCTCAGACAGCCTCTGGAAGAACGGTTGATCCGTCTGGTGCGCCAGACAGGGACCTATTG
>CAMNQH010000073.1 GCA_946549035.1 uncultured Lachnospiraceae bacterium
GTCAGAACGGTATGCCAGCAGGCAGATGCAATATATTTTTTCTCAGGATATGAAATTCAGCACATGGAGAAAATTGTGGATTGCCCTGGCGGAGACGGAGATGGAGCTTGGCTTAAGCCAGGACGGCAGGCCGGTGATTACCCAGGAACAGATTGATGAAATGAAGGCTCATGTGACGGATATCAATTATGACGTGGCCAAGGCCAGAGAGAAGGAAGTCCGTCATGACGTTATGAGCCATGTGTATGCTTACGGGCAGCAGTGTCCCAAAGCGGCGGGGATTATCCATTTGGGAGCTACCTCCTGCTATGTGGGGGACAATACGGATATTATTGTAATGACCGAAGGATTAAAGCTTGTGAAAAAGAAGCTGGTGAATGTGCTTGGGGCTCTGGCCAAGTTTGCAGAAGAGCAGAAAAGCCAGCCGACACTGGCCTTTACCCATTTTCAGCCGGCTCAGCCTACTACTGTAGGGAAGCGGGCGACTTTGTGGATGCAGGAATTTTGTCTGGATCTGGAGGATTTGGAGCATGTCCTTTCCAATATGAAATTGTTAGGCTCTAAGGGAACCACCGGGACTCAGGCCAGCTTTTTGGAGCTTTTTGAGGGAGATCAGGAGACTATTGACAAGATTGACCCTATGATTGCGGCGAAAATGGGCTTTTCGGAGTGTTATCCGGTGTCTGGGCAGACCTACTCCAGAAAAGTAGATACCAGAGTGGCCAATGTGCTGGCACAGATTGCGGCTTCCGCCCATAAGATGTCCAATGACATTCGTCTGCTGCAGCATTTGAAAGAGGTGGAAGAGCCTTTTGAGAAACATCAGATCGGTTCCTCTGCTATGGCTTATAAGCGCAATCCTATGCGTAGCGAGCGGATTGCTTCTTTGGCACGGTATGTGATGGTGGACGCCCTAAACCCGGCCATTACCTCTGCTGCTCAGTGGTTTGAGCGTACCTTGGATGATTCGGCAAACAAACGTTTGTCTATTCCAGAAGGATTTTTGGCTGTGGACGGGATTTTGGATTTGTGCCTGAATGTGACGGATGGATTAAAGGTATATCCTAAGGTAATCGAGAAGCATATGATGAGCGAGCTGCCCTTTATGGCTACCGAAAATATTATGATGGATGCGGTGAAGCTGGGAGGCAACCGGCAGGAGCTTCACGAAAAGATTCGGGAGCTGTCCATGATAGCAGGAGCCAATGTAAAAGAAAAAGGGCTTGACAATAATCTGTTGGAGCTGATTGCAGCGGATCCGGCGTTTCCTATGTCTTTGGAGGATTTGGAAAAATCCATGGAGCCAGAGCGTTATGTAGGACGGTCGAAAGAACAGGTGGAAAGCTTTCTGAAGCAGGTGATTGAGCCGATTTTGGAGAAACATAAAGATCTTTTAGGAGTCACGGCAGAGATTCAGGTATAAGATAGGAAAATACAGAATAGTTCCTTTTATTTTGGAGAGAATACCTCTAAAAAGAGAAAGGAACTATTTTTTATGGGTGAATATTTAGAAATTACAAAGGTACATGCAAGGGAAATCTTAGATTCCAGGGGGAATCCCACAGTGGAGGCGGAGGTGACGATAGACGGCTGCATTACCGGGCGGGCGGCGGTTCCTTCCGGAGCCTCCACCGGACGGTTTGAGGCGGTGGAGCTGCGAGACGGCGAACCCCGTTATTTTGGCCTGGGGGTAACGAAAGCGGTGGACAATGTAAATACCAGAATTTCCAAGGCTCTGTTGGGGAAAAATGCCTTAGAACAGTTGGAAATTGACCGGATTCTGATGCATGAGGATGGGACGGACAACAAGCAGAACCTGGGAGCCAATGCCACCTTAGGAGTGTCCATGGCTGTGGCCAGAGCGGCCGCAGAGGCTTTGAATATGCCTTTATATCGTTATTTGGGAGGAACCTTTACCCGTCAGATGCCGGTGCCTATGATGAATATTTTAAACGGCGGCCGCCATGCCAAAAATACCGTGGATTTTCAGGAATTTATGATTATGCCGGTGGGGGCGGAGTCCTTTGGCGACGCCCTTCGTATGTGTGGAGAGGTCTATCATAATCTGAAAAAAATCCTGGAGCGCAACGATTTGTCTACTGGGATTGGGGATGAAGGAGGATTTGCACCGGACCTTCCAGACGCCAAGGCGGTGTTAAGGCTGATTATGGAGGCTGTTAAGGCGGCGGGATATGTACCGGGGGAAGATATTAAAATTGCTCTGGATGTGGCTTCCTCTGAACTGTATGACGAGCATACGGGAATGTATCATTTTGAAGGAGAGAGCAGGCAGACTGGAGAAGAAGTAGTAAGGGATACCAATGAAATGATCCATTACTTAGAAGAGCTTGTGGAAGAATTTCCGATTATTTCCATTGAAGACGGCCTGGCGGAGGATGACTGGGACGGATGGAAAGAATTGACAAGACGGTTGGGAGAGCGTGTCCAGCTGGTGGGGGACGATTTGTTTGTTACCAACACCAAGCGTTTGGATGCGGGCATTAAGCTGGGGTGCGGCAATGCTATATTGGTGAAGGTGAATCAGATTGGAACGGTTTCGGAAGCTATGGACGCCATCGAAATGGCTCATAAAAACGGCTACCGCGCTGTGATTTCCCATCGCTCCGGAGAGACGGAGGACACTTTTATCGCAGATTTGGCAGTGGCTGTCAATGCCGGCCAGATCAAGGCGGGAGCTCCCTGCCGCAGCGACCGTACGGCCAAATATAACCGGCTGCTGCGGGTGGAAGAAGAACTGGGAACCCAGGCTTGTTATAAGAACCCCTTTGGGAAGATATAAAGAAAGACCTTATTTTTGCATGTAATTTTAGTAAAAATTCCTATAAGTTGATAAAAAGCGGTTGAAACACCAGACATTCTATGCTACAATACTGTAAGTTGTGACGTGACTGTGTATAGGAGGTGGAGGCATTGGCAGTTTTAAAGACGATTTTAACCATTATTTTTATTATAATTTGTATTGCGCTGACAGTCGTTGTATTGATGCAGGAAGGCAAGCAGCAGGGCTTAGGATCCATCGGCGGTATGGCCGATTCTTATTGGGGCAAGAATAAAGGGCGTTCCATGGAAGGGATCCTGGTAAAAGCGACAACCGCTATGGTAGTGTTGTTTATGGTGATTTCTGCCGTGTTAAGCATAGGAAGTTTTAAATAAGCGTTAGGCTGTCGGATTCGGCAGCCTTTTCTCTTATTACTAATGCTTGACAGTATTTGCCTGTCCTTTTGCAGGATAAAGGAGAAAGAATGAATCAGGAAAAATTAGAACAACGAAAAAAAACAATCTACGGACTGATCTGTGACGATCTGTACGTCCCTATGAAAATAAAAGAAATTGCGATTTTGTTAGATATTCCCAAAGAGCGGCGCCCGGAGCTGGAGGAGGTTTTGGAGGCTTTGGTGGCGGAGGGAAAAGTGGAAATTTCCAAGAAGGGGAAATATTCCAAAGCCAGCAATAAGCTGATATCCGGCAGATTTATCGGAAATGCCAGAGGGTTTGGCTTTGTGGAACCTATAGAGGGAGACGATATCTTTATACCGGAGGAAGAAATTCACGGCGCGATGCATGGAGATCAGGTTCTGGCGGCGCTGAATCCGGAGAAAACAGGAAAACGGCGGGAAGGCTCCATTGTGCGGATCCTTTCTAGGGAAACAAGACGCTTGGTGGGAAGCTTCGATAAAAATAAAAATTTCGGTTTTGTGACGCCGGATAACACAAGGTTCGGGCGGGATATTTTTGTCCCCCTGGAAATGTCTATGGGAGCCGTGTCCGGCCATAAAGTGGTCGTGGAGCTTACAGATTACGGCGCCAAGGGCAAAAAGCCGGAAGGAAAGGTGATAGAGATCATCGGCCATATCAACGATCCGGGGACGGATATCATGTCCATCATCAAAGGATATGACCTGCCCTTGGAATTCCCCCCAAAAGTATTAAATCAGGCCCAGAGGGTGGCGAAGCCGGTAAGCGAAGCAGATATGGAGGGCAGGCTGGATCTGAGGAACTGGCAGACGGTGACAATTGACGGAGAAGACGCCAAAGATCTGGACGATGCCATTACCATAGATATGGTGGGAGAAAACTACCGGCTGGGGGTTCACATTGCAGATGTGACCAATTATGTTCAGGAAAACAGCGCCCTGGATGCAGAAGCTTTGAAACGAGGCACCAGCGTATACTTGGTGGACCGGGTGATTCCAATGCTGCCGCATACCTTATCCAACGGTATTTGTTCTTTGAATGCCGGGGAGGACAGATTGGCCTTAAGCTGTATTATGACCATTGATCCAAAAGGAAATGTGGTGGATCATAAGATTGCGGAAACCGTGGTCTTGGTGGATCGGCGGATGAGCTATACCGATGTGAAAAAGATTTTGGCAGATCAGGATGAAACGGCGATTTCCACATACCGGGAATTGGTTCCCATGTTTCAGCGGATGGAAGAGTTGGCGGCCATTTTACGAAAAAAGAGACGAGCCAGGGGTTCCATTGACTTTGACTTTCCAGAGACCAAAATGGTACTGGATGAAAGCGGACGTCCCCTGGAAATCAAGCCTTATGAGCGGAATGTGGCTACAAAGATCATTGAGGATTTCATGCTGATTGCCAATGAGACGGTAGCCCAAGAGTATTTTTGGCAGGAACTGCCCTTTGTATATAGGACCCATGATACGCCGGATCCGGAAAAAATCCAAAAACTGTCCTTATTTATCAATAATTTTGGATATACCATCAAAATCGGCCAGGATGAGATTCACCCCAAGGAGCTGCAGAAGCTTTTAGAAAAAATAGAAGATTCCCCTCAGGAGGCGCTGATTAGCAGACTGACCTTGCGCTCTATGAAGCGGGCCAAATATACCACCGTCTGTACCGGGCATTTTGGACTGGCTGCAAAGTATTATTGTCATTTTACATCCCCCATCCGCCGATATCCGGATTTGCAGATTCACCGGATTATCAAAGAAAATCTCCGGGGGCGTTTGGGAGAGAAGCGTATCGAACATTACGACCAGATTCTGCCCCAGGCGGCATCCCAGTCCAGTGAATTAGAACGCCGGGCGGAAGAGGCGGAGCGGGAGACCGAGAAACTGAAAAAAGTGGAATATATGTCAGGACATCTGGGGGAAGTATTTTCAGGAGTGATTTCTAGTATCGCAAGCTGGGGCATATATGTGGAGCTGGAGAATACCATTGAAGGTATGGTACACGTTTCCAATCTTTTGGGGGATTATTTCCACTGTCAAGAAGAAACGTATGAAATGGTGGGGGAGACCACTGGAACCCGCTATAAGCTGGGCCAGAAGGTGCTTGTTCAAGTGGCGGGGGCGGATCCCTTTATGCGTACCATTGATTTTTTATTGGTGAAGGAGGATGAGGATGGGCAAGGAGAGTGTGAAACTGATTGCCAATAACAAAAAGGCGTATCATGATTATTTTATCGAAGACACTTATGAGGCCGGAATCAGCCTTGCAGGGACAGAGGTAAAATCTCTTCGCATGGGAAAGTGCAGCGTGAAGGAATCTTTTATCCGTATTGAAAACGGTGAGATGACGGTATACGGTATGCATATCAGCCCCTATGAAAAAGGGAATATTTTCAACAAGGATCCCCTGCGGCCACGGAAGCTTTTGCTTCATAAATACGAGATCAACAAGCTGGCCGGAAAGATCGCGGAGAAAGGCTATACGATTGTGCCCCTTAAGGTATATTTGAAAGGCAGCCTGGTAAAGCTGGAGGTTGGGCTGGCAAAGGGGAAGAAGCTTTATGACAAACGCCAGGACATTGCAAAGAAGGACGCCCGGCGGGAAGCAGAGAGGGAATTTAAGGTGCGAGGCATACGTGCCTGATGTATGAAAACACAGAACGGAGTTTGCATATGGAAGGTTCAGAAAAGGGTAAGATAAAGGAAACCAAGGGGCCAAAGCAGCGAGTGGCCCAGCTTGAACGGTTAAATGAGGATCTGGAAGCAGCTTTGAAGGCGGCGGAAGCGGCAAATCAGGCAAAGAGTACCTTTTTGTCCAATATGTCCCATGATATACGGACGCCTATGAATGCCATTATGGGGATGGCCTCCATTGGATTGGCCCATATTGATGAAAAAGCCAGGGTTCAGGATTGTCTTCAAAAGATTCAGACCGCTTCTACTCATTTGATGAGTCTGGTAAATGATGTATTGGATATGTCAAGGATTGACAGCGGACGTTTGTCCTTGAATGAGGAAGTATTCTCCCTGGCGGATCTGGTTCATGATATTGCCGTGATCGTGCGCCCTCAGGCGGAACAGAAATCCCAGGAGCTTGAAATAGACATCGGCTGTATCAGGGAAGAGTACCTGATGGGAGACCCTCTGCGTTTGCGCCAGATTATGGTAAATATTATAGGCAATGCAGTAAAATATACTCTGGAAGAGGGTAAGATACTGGTGCAGTTTGCCCAGCGTCCCATGGAGCAGGCCGGCGCTTATGACCAGGAAAGTGACAAGGTCTGGCTGGATTTTATCTGTGAGGACAATGGAGTGGGTATGAGCCAGGAATTTTTGCAGCGGATTTTCGTTCCCTTTGAGCGGGTAAATAATTCCACTATTAGTAAAATTGAGGGGACAGGGCTTGGGATGGCCATTGTGAAAAATCTGGTAGAACGCATGGGCGGCCAGATTCATGTGGAGAGCAGGGAAGGAGAAGGGAGCAAATTCCATGTAGAACTTCCCATTGCCGCTGCAATGCAGGGAAAGAGAGGCCAGAATCTGCCGACAGGACAACGTGTTCTGGTAGTGGAAAGCCAGAAAGACAGGGCGTCCCAGATGATAGAGTACTTAAAGACAGGAGGTCTTGTTCCGGTACATGTGGAAAGCGGATTGAAAGCGGTTACATGGCTTACGGAAAAGCAGTATGAGGAGCATATGCCCTGTGGAATGCTTTTGGGGCAAGAACTTTCAGATATGCCAGCGCTGGAATTAGCCAGTCATGTGCGGCAGCTTGCCGGTCATGAATTTCCTATTTTACTGGTGTCAGAGGAGGATTGGGCTAAGATAGAATATCCTGCCGTACGTGCCGGGATCAATGCCTTTGTTCCTTGCCCTTTGTTTAAAAGCAGGCTGTTGGAAACCTTGTCTGACCTACTCAATGGTGTCGGAGAAGAAAAAGAAGCCGGAGAAGGTTCTAATATGGACTATAGCGGTCATCATATTCTTTTGGTGGAGGACAATGAGTTGAATCAGGAAATTGCCCTTGAGATGCTGTCAGTTACCGGCGTACAGGTGGAGGTAGCCGAGAACGGTGCAAAAGCCCTGGAATTGTTTCAGGCTTCTCCCGCGGGGCATTTTGAAGTGATTTTTATGGATGTTCAGATGCCGGTTATGAATGGATATGAAGCCTCCAGGGCAATCCGTGGGCTTTCCAGAGAAGATGCGAAAAGTGTGTGGATCGTTGCTATGACGGCAAATGCATTTGTGGAGGATATACGGACGTCAAGAGAAGCCGGGATGAACGAGCATTGCTCAAAACCGGTGGATCCGAAACGTCTGCAGGAAATTTTGCGCAGCCGCCTGGGGTAAAGGGATAAAGAAGAAACGGGAAAAGACATGGAGAGATATCGTCAAGAAAGAGTGTGGGGGAATTATGCGGCCTTATCAGGAAGAATATATTAGAAATTTAAGGGAACTTTTTAACCTTACCGCAGGCAGGAAGACGAGTCGTTGGGTATATGAAGAATATTTGGAAGATTTATTTTCCTGCCGTCGTCGGGCGGAGGAAATGGTAAAACAGAATATGCAGCTGTTAAAAGACGGCCTGTTTCCTGTCCTGGATCATATGTTTGAGATTGATGAAGAAGAGCTGCGGGAGCTGGAGGAGTTTGCGGGTCATTTGCTGGGAACCAATGAAGAGCTGGATGTGGGGTTGTTTTGTCAGATTCACAGGGCGCTGCTGAGCCTGGCAAGGCAGACAAAAGATCGAAATGGGATGATACGGGAGCTATACTGGCTTGGGATAGGATATTATCACTTGTGCAATAAGCTGGTAGGGATAAAACCCAGTGAAAGCGAGGCATATACAACACAGATGCGGCTTTGCTTTACAGAGGCCGCCGCTTATCTGAAATATTATGATGAAATAGAAGACGCCGAGACCAGAGGATATATCCTGCGCTCCAGGGCAAATATGGCGTTGGGAAATTTTAAAACTCCAGGAGAAAAAATACGTATGATAAAACGGTCTCTGGAGATTCTTCAGGATGTAGGATATCAGGAGAAGGAGCCGGATCTTCCTTGGGACAAATATATCTATATGGCCCATCAGCAGATGGCTGCAAGCATATCATATACCAAGGAGCAATCTATGTCTCCTCAGGATGTAGCGAATATTATGGACTCTGTCTATATTGTGTATGAACAGCAGCTTCAGGAGGCTTTAGAAAAAAAAGAACGTCCTCCTGTCCGTATACAATTTCCATATTGCGCTATTGAATACTTTTGCGGGCTGGATACCTTAGACGGACTTCTTACCAAAATGGAACGGATGATGGATCAGGCGGATCCGGGAGACTTTTCTCTGGATAACATGTATGGTATGATTCTGCTTCCTGCATTTTATTGTCAGTTTTTGAAGGAATATCCGGAGAAATTACCGGAACGGACAGAATATCTGGAACATATATATCGCAAAGTGTTGGGCTATCTGGAATCAGTGCCAAGAGATTCCGAAAAGGAAATGATGTTTTTCTATTTGCGGCAATTATCTTCTGCTTTTTTAGAAACAGAACATGGGGTTTCTTATAAAGATTTTTTGATAAAGCTTCAAATGCGGTTTGCACCAGTAATTTATGTGCATTCTCTGGTGGTTGGGAAAGCCGCCGTAGAATTCTGCCGGATCATTATGGAAGAAGAGCCAGAATTTTTTGACGACATAGAATACATCAGGGAAATTTCTGACAAGACAGAAAAGGAGAAGCGAGTATTGGTGTACGCCATGGAATGCGGGATGCTTCATGACGTAGGAAAAGTGGATTTTATGAGTCTGTATGCTAAAACGGTCCGGCAGTGGTTTGAAGAAGAGTATGAAATGGCTCATTTACATACGGTAGTAGGGGAAGCTCATTTGGAGGCCAGGCAATCTACGTCTTCGTTCGGGGCCATTGCCTTAGGACATCATTCCTGGTATGACGGTTCTCAGGGATATCCCAAGACTTACCGCCGTCTGGAATGTCAGTATCGTCAGATGGTGGATGTGATTGGATTGGTGGACTGGTTGGACAATGTTACCAATGCTAATTTTTTTCATACTGGAATGGAAAAAACTTTTGAAGAAGCAGTGGAAGATGCGATTTCTTTGGAAGGCCGTCGGTTTTCGCCTCTTCTTACCGTGAGACTTAGGGAAAAACAGGTGGCTGGCCGTCTGAAGGAAGCGCTGTTGGAAGGCCGTCGGGAAGCATACCGATGTTTATATGATGCGAGTATTTTGAAAAAGTAATCCTTCTGACAAATTGTCAAATGATGGTGGGTTTGTGATTCCTTGAAGCCTGACGGAAAATTCCTGTTGACAATTCAGCTAAATGGCATATAATAAGAGTACCGGAATTATTTCGGGGTTGTACTGGTTTCGACAGGGAACTGGAAGTTGGAGAAGCTATCCGCAGCTATGCGTCAAATGCAAACCTAAATATAAACGCTGAAGACAATTTAGCAATCGCTGCCTAGTTGCAGCAGTCGGC
>CAMNQH010000074.1 GCA_946549035.1 uncultured Lachnospiraceae bacterium
CAATATTCATTTCCAGAACTTTTTCTTTTGCATTGTCTTCTTTTTCAATCATGACCTCTGCTGTCTTTGCATTCTCAGAAAGGTCAATAAATAAATTCAGATGCTCGCTCAATACTTTTGCTGCCAGGCTGACTGCTTCATCCGGCTCTAAAGTTCCATTGGTGTATACATCCAGGGTCAGCTTATCGTAATCCGTAATCTGACCTACACGCGTATTCTCGTTAGTAAGATTCACACGTTCAACCGGAGTATAAATAGAATCAATAGCGATTACACCGATGGGAACTTCTTCGCTTTTATTTTTATCAGCACTTACATAGCCACGGCCTTTATTGATGGTCAGTTCCATGTAAAGCTTGGAATCCACGCCCCCATTCAGGGTAGCGATTACCAAGTCAGGGTTCAGAATCTGAATATCCGGATCGACCTGAATATCCGCTGCTGTTACCACGCCTTCCCCTTCAAACTCGATGTAAGCAACCTTAGGCTCATTGGTAGAACTGGTATTTTTCAATGCCAGGTTCTTGATGTTCATGATAATCTCCGTAACGTCTTCTTTTACGCCTGGAATAGAACTAAACTCATGCAACACGCCATCAATTTTCACCTGGGTCACTGCTGCACCCGGTAAAGAAGATAACATAATTCTTCTTAAGGAATTACCAAGGGTAGTGCCATAACCTCTTTCCAACGGTTCCACAACAAATCGGCCGTATTTCTTATCTTCTGAAATTTCAGCAATCTCAATTTTCGGTTTCTCAAAATCGAACATGCACAAGCCCCTCCTTTTCGGGTAATCTTTGCCTGATTCGTCTTATTATTTGGAATATAACTCGACAATCAGCATCTCGTTTACAGGAACATCAATTGCGTCTCTGTGGGGCAACTCTTTTACAGTACCCTTCAGGTTCTCAGCGTCTGCTTCCAGCCATTCCGGCACCAGTCTTCCTCCTGTAACTTCCAAGATATCCTTATATCTCTGGGATCCTTTGCATTTTTCTTTGATTTCGATGGTGTCCCCAGCCTTTACTAAATAAGAGGGAACCTTTACCTGTTTGCCATTTACCAAAATATGCTTATGGCCAACGATCTGTCTTGCTTCTTTTCTTGTTCTTGCAAAGCCTAACCGGAACACTACATTATCCAATCTTGTCTCCAGCATGATCATCAGGTTCTCACCGGTCATGCCCTTCATTCTGTCAGCCTTCTTATAGTAGTTACGGAAAGGCTTCTCTAAAACGCCATAGATGAATTTTGCTTTCTGTTTTTCTTTTAACTGAAGTCCGTACTCGGATACTTTCCGGTTGGATCTCTTCAACTGACGGTTGGACTTCTTATCTATTCCCAAATAAATCGGATCCAAACCAAGGGATCTGCATCTTTTCAGAACTGGAACTCTATTTACTGCCATCTTATACTACCTCCTGATTAGACTCTTCTACGTTTTGGCGGACGGCATCCATTATGGGGTACCGGGGTCACATCTCTGATGCTGGTTACCTCAAGGCCGCATGCCTGCAGTGCGCGGATTGCTGCTTCTCTTCCGGAACCAGGTCC
The DNA here is from genome assembly GCA_946549035.1 of uncultured Lachnospiraceae bacterium. Classification (GTDB taxonomy): domain Bacteria; phylum Bacillota; class Clostridia; order Lachnospirales; family Lachnospiraceae; genus 14-2. Next base: position 1,558 of record CAMNQH010000074.1, read on the forward strand.
CTTTACCATAACGTCTACTGTTTTCAAGCCATGTATAAGAGCTGCCTTTGTAGCTGTTTCTGCTGCCATCTGCGCAGCATATGGAGTAGATTTCCTTGAACCTTTAAAGCCCAGGCCGCCGGCGCTTGCCCATGATAAAGCATTGCCTTCCGCATCCGTAATGGTTACGATTGTATTATTAAAGGATGACTGGATATGTGCCTGTCCGCGTTCAACGTTTTTCTTTACACGCTTTTTGGTCACTTTTTTTGTAACTTTTTTAGCCATAATTAAACTAACCTACTTTCTCTATTTTTCACTAAGGATAAAAGCTTATTTCTTCTTATTTGCTACGGTTCTCTTGGGACCTTTTCTGGTTCTGGCGTTGGTCTTAGTCTTCTGACCGCGAACCGGAAGCCCTTTCCTATGACGGATTCCACGATAACAGCCAATTTCCTGCAGCCGCTTGATATTTAAGGCGATCTCTCTTCTCAAATCACCTTCCACCATCTGGGACTCATCAATGACAGCGCTGATTCTCTTTACTTCATCGTCTGTCAGATCCCTGACGCGGGTATCCGGATTCACTTTCGCTTCCGCTAAAATGCGGTTGGAGCTTACTCTGCCAATACCATAGATATAAGTAAGTCCGATTTCAACACGTTTTTCTCTTGGTAAATCTACACCTGCGATACGAGCCATGTGTATTGTACACCTCCATTAAATTCTGGCCTCACGGCCTTGTTAATCTGCTCTCTGATTCCGTCTGCAACACAACGGACCATCTTCTCCGAAAACAATCCATACAGCTGCGGTTGCTCGCCCTGAAATGAGTGTATGCATCTGTTTTCTTTTCTTATTCTTTTCCAAGAATCCACACCTTTTCCCGATCCCCTCGGTATCATAAAAACCGGGACAGCTGTATGGTACTGTTTATTATGAATAGCAAAACAACACATCCTGGTGTTTCACTACAGCCGCACATAAAATAAAACAAGCAAAAAGGGCTTCCCTTATCCCAAACCCGGTGGGGGAGCCTGCATCATTGACGGGCAATGATGCAGCTTTAGCCCTGCCTCTGCTTATGCTTGGGATTCTCGCAAATCACGCGGATGCTCCCTTTTCTCTTAATAATCTTGCACTTGTCGCAAATAGGTTTTACAGATGATCTCACCTTCACAGCTAAATCCTCCTTTCCTGAAAATGGGCACAAAAATAGTGCCCGTACACAAAGTTCGTCTCACATTATAACACCGAAGCATTTAAAATGCAAGTACCAATTACGGAATCTTTCCGTCTATTTGTCTCTCCAAATAATTCTCCCTTTGGTCAAATCATAAGGGGATAATTCAATCGTTACTTTGTCTCCCGGTAGAATACGGATGAAATTCATACGCAGCTTTCCGCTGATATGGGCCAGCACCTGATGGCCGTTCTCCAATTCCACCTGGAACATTGCGTTTGGTAATTTCTCCACAACGGTTCCTTCTACTTCAATCACATCTGCCTTTGACATTTTTAACCTCCTGTCGCTTCTGATAAAGCTTAATGATTCTTTTTATATCTTCATTCCGAAATTCTCCATCCTGCGGCATTAACTGTGTAATTTCTTCCGGAAGCCTTTGAATAATCTGAATATGTTTTTTATTTTTCTTTTTCGGCTTTTCTACGGTCTTCAATCTCCCGTCCGCCAAATATAGATTGGCCGTTTCTTCTTTTAGAATTACATATAGGCTGCCTTTGTCGTGGCCAGATTTTGATATTGCCAGTTTTCCCTTCATATAATGCCTCCCATTATGAAAGCTGACCAAGTTCTTCATCCGTCAGGGTTAAAATCTCCGGTTCTCCGGATGTAATTAAAATCGTATTTTCATAATGAGCAGACCAGGAGCCGTCCTCTGTCACCACAGTCCAATTATCAGAAAGCCATTCCACATCATAACGGCCGGCGTTGATCATAGGTTCTATAGCCAATGTCATGCCTGGCCGTAACCGAATGCCCCTGCTGCGCTGAATGTAATTTGGAATCTGAGGATCTTCGTGAAGATGGTCACCGATGCCGTGACCTACAAGATCTCTTACCACGCCATATCCAAAGCTCTCTGCATAGGTTCCAATAGCATTGGAAATGTCATGCAGATGATTTCCTTCTTTTGCGTATCGAATGCCTTCAAAAAAACTCTGCCGCGTTCTCTCAATCAGTAAAGCGGCCTCCTGAGAAATCTCCCCAATTCCATGGGTTCTGGCTGCGTCTGAATGGTATCCTTTGTAAATAACCCCGATATCCAGGCTTACAATATCCCCCGGATGGATAATCCGTTTCTTGGTAGGAATTCCATGTACTACCTCTTCGTTTACAGATACACACACGGAAGCAGGATATCCGTTATAATTCTTAAAGGAAGGAATACATCCGTAGCTTCGGATGATTTCATCCCCAATTTTATTTACTTCCCATGTAGACATCCCAGGCTTTAACTCTTTGCCAAGCTTTTCATGAACCTTGGCAAGAATCTTGCCGGCTGCACGCATGATCTCAATTTCTCTGGCAGATTTTATTGATACTGACATATCTTACGCTCCTAAAATTCCCACAATGGCTCCAAATACGGCTTCCATTGGCTGTGTCCCATCAACAGTTTTTAAAATATTCTGCCCCTTATAGTAATCAATCAGCGGTTGAGTCTGCGCATGGTATACTTCCAGGCGTTTCTGTACGGTTTCCGGCTTGTCATCTTCTCGCAAAACAACCTTACTTCCGCATGCATCACAGATTCCTTCCACCTTTGTGGGAATCGTAACGATATGATAAGTAGCCCCGCAATCCAGGCAGGCCCGACGTCCGGACATACGATTGATAATATTTTCATCCGGCACATCTACATCAATGGCATAATCCATAGCTTCTCCCAATCCCTTCAAAGCTTCGTCCAATGCCTCCGCCTGGGGAATCGTCCTGGGGAAACCATCCAATACAAAACCGTTCTTGCAGTCCTCGCCCTGAATCCGGTCAATGACTAATGCAACGGTCAGTTCATCCGGCACTAAAAGTCCCTGATCCATATAGGTCTTGGCTTTGTTTCCCAATTCCGTTCCATTTTTTATATTGGCACGAAAAATATCCCCTGTGGAAATATGGGGTACTCCGTATTTCTCAGCAATTTTCTTTGCCTGTGTTCCTTTCCCTGCTCCCGGTGCCCCTAACATAATAATTTTCATAAAAAAACCTCCTGTCAGACTCAGCTATGCACAACTTTTTCGATTCATACGGCCTAACATCCGGCGTGTTTCAGCTGCCAAATGTATAAAAACAAGTTTAGTGTACTATGGGAAGTGCATATCGCACTCCCCTACAGTACACATCAATCATTCAAAAATCCTTTATAATAACGCACTCTCATCTGAGATTCAATTTGTTTCAAAGTCTCAATCACCACGCCTACAATAATGATAATGGAAGTTCCGCCAAAGGAAACATTCGCACCAAATACACCATTAAAGAAAATCGGGATAACTGCAACAATTACTAACGCAACTGCTCCGATGAGTACGATATAATTTAAGATCCGATTTAAATAATCGCTGGTAGGCTTGCCCGGACGAATCCCGGGAATAAAGCCGCCCTGCTTCTTCATGTTGTTGGCGATTTCCAGCGGATTAAAGGTAATAGATGTGTAAAAATAGGCAAATGCAACCACCAGGATAATGTATACCAGCAGACCAATACTATAGATCGGTTGCTTGGGGTCACACCAATATTGTTGGGATAATCCATGAAGAATTTTACTCCCAATACCTGTCCCATTCCCTTTTCCCAGAATGCTGGCAATTACTACCGGAAACTGCATCAAAGACTGAGCAAAAATAATCGGAATTACGCCCGCCGTGTTTACTTTTAACGGGATATGGCTGGATTGTCCTCCAACCTGCTTTCTGCCCTGTATCTTCTTAGAGTACTGTACCGGAATCCTCCTTTGACCGTCCTGAAGCAGCACTACAAACAATACTACAGCCAAAATAATCGCAAGAATAATTACCGCTGCCAAGACAGCTCTTCCGATATTGCTGCTGCTTGCAATAAACTGCTGATACAAAGACATCAAATCCTCCGGAATACGGGAAATAATATTGATCGTCAGCACGATAGAGATACCATTTCCCACGCCTTTTTCCGTAATCCGCTCTCCAATCCACATCAACACCGCTGAACCTGCGGTCATGGTTGCTACGATGGTGATTACTGACATAACGTTGAAGTTCTCAAGATAATTACCACGGCCAAATCCAATGGCCATAGCAAGAGACTCTATCAAGGCCAAGGCCACCGTAAGATAACGGGTAAACTCTGCAATCTTCTTTCTGCCGTCCTCTCCATCTTTCTGCATCTCTTCCAATTTAGGAATTGCAATGGTCAAAAGCTGCATAATAATGGACGATGTAATATAAGGCGTAATATTTAATGCAAAAATTGTCATTTGCAAAAAGGAACCGCCGGTAATTGCATCAAAGAAATTAAATGCATCAGAACCCTGGCTGGCAAACCAGTTTGCCAGCAGCTCCCTGTTCACGCCTGGAATTGGCAGTTGGGAACCGATTCTGATTACGATCAGCATGAAAAAAGTAAAAATGACCCGGTTTCTGATGTCTTTTATTTTAAATGCGTTACGGAGTGTCTCCAGCATTAGATCACCTCTGCTTTTCCACCAAGAGCCTCAATCTTCTCTTTTGCGCCTGCACTAAAGGCGTTTACCTGTACTGTGAGCTTCTTCGTTAATTCGCCGTTTCCAAGAATCTTTACGCCGTCCCTGGGGTTCTTAACGACTCCCCGCTCCTTCAAAGCTTCTATCGTTACCACTGCATCGTTATCAAATTTCTCTAATTCAGATACATTGATTGCCACAATATCCTTAGAGTTCCTATTGGTGAAACCTCTCTTAGGAATTCTCCTGTATAATGGCATCTGTCCGCCTTCAAAGCCTGGTCTTGGAGCACCGGAACGTGCTTTCTGCCCCTTATGGCCTTTGCCTGCCGTCTTGCCATTTCCTGAACCATGCCCCCGACCTTTTCTGAATTCATGATGTCTGGAACCTGCAGCTGGTTTTAAATTTGATAAGTCCATTCTGACACCTCCTTATCTTTTTTTAGATTTCTTCTACCTTTACTAAATGTCTTACCTGCTGAACCATTCCCCGAACTGCCGGATTATCCGGCATTTCAACAGTTTTATTGAGCTTTCGTAATCCTAAGGCTTCTACTGTTTTTCTATGCTTGGGAATAGCGCCGATCGTAGATTTCACAAGTGTAATCTTTAATTTATCTGCCATTTCAAATTCCCTCCTTAACCCAGAATCTCTTCTACAGATTTGCCCCGGGCTTTTGCTACCTCTTCTGGGGATTTCAACTGATTCAATGCATCAATCGTAGCAAGCACAACATTCTGTTTGTTGTTAGAGCCTAAAGACTTGGTACGGATATTCTTGATACCTGCCAGCTCGCACACGTTACGTGCCGGGCCGCCAGCGATAACGCCAGTACCTTCCGGAGCACGTTTCAGCAATACAGACGCGCCGGTATGCTTTCCGGAAATATCATGGGTAATACTGTTGTTATCATCTAATTTCACGGTAATCAGTTTCTTCATAGCATCTTCTTTGCCCTTGCGGATCGCTTCGGGAATCTCGGTAGCTTTTCCAAGTCCCGCACCTACATGGCCATTGCCGTCACCAACAACAACGAGAGCTGTGAAACGCATGTTTCGGCCGCCTTTTACAACCTTTGTAACACGCTTAATTGATACCACTTTTTCTGTTAATTCCAATTGACTAGCATCAATAATAGTACGTTTCATGTATTGTTTCCTCCTATAAATATCAATCTTACCGGAACCCCGATAAGCATATCTTCTTGAAACTCTTCAAGAAGCCTGGAATCTTTGTGGATTCCTAGAATTCCAATCCAGCTTCTCTTGCTGCATCTGCCAAGGCCTGAACCTTACCATGATAGATATAGCCGCCTCGATCAAAGACAACTGTATTAATTCCTTTTTCCAGTGCTTTTTTTGCAATCACTGTGCCCAAATGCGCTGCTGCATCCACATTATTCGTCTTCTCCAGCTCTGCCTTTACGTCTTTCTGAAGGGTAGAAGCAGAAACAAGGGTATTGCCAACTGTGTCGTCAATAATTTGAGCGTACATATGATTATTGCTTCTAAACACAGCCAGGCGTGGTCTTTCAGCAGTTCCGCTGAGATGATTACGCATTCTTCTATGTTTTTTCAAACGAACTTCCGTTCTTGATTTTTTTCTAACCATTCCTGTCTCACTCCTTTAATTATTTCTTACCAGTCTTACCAACTTTGCGCCTGATAACTTCGTCAACATACTTAATACCCTTGCCCTTATAAGGTTCAGGCCGTCTCTTATCTCTGATTTCCGCTGCATACTGGCCAACTTTTTCTTTATCTATACCGGAAACAATGATTTTATTTCCTTCTACCTTGCATTCTAAGCCTTCCGGATCTTCCATCTCTACCGGATGGGAGTAGCCAAGATTCAGGGTCAATACCTTTCCGGACTTGGATGCTCTATAACCAACACCGTTTACTTCCAGTTCTTTGGTATAACCTGCGGTTACACCAACTACCATATTATTCAACAAGGATCTTGTCAAGCCGTGCAATGACTTCATTTTCTTCAAGTCATTGGGTCTGGAAACGATGATTTCCTCCCCTTCTTGCTTTATTTCCATTTCTTGGGGAAGCACTCTTTCCAGTGTTCCCTTAGGACCTTTTACAGTCACATGATTATTTTCTGCTATTTCAACAGTTACTCCTGCCGGAACAGCGATTGGCATTCTTCCAATTCGTGACATGCCCGTACCTCCTGTTATTGTAATTTGATCTGTTTCATTTTGTACTAAGCCCGCATTGGGGTGGGTAGGTTCCGCTCGACTAGCATGCTGCTTTCGCCTTTGGCTCGGCACCATTAAGTCTCG
>CAMNQH010000075.1 GCA_946549035.1 uncultured Lachnospiraceae bacterium
AATTTTATCATTGATATAAAAGCTGTCCTGTTCATCTCTGGCAGGATGATTTGCCGGAATGTTTAAGGCCTCAAAATTATAATAATCATATTCCACTTCCGGGCCTTCTACCACTTCATAGCCCATACCAATAAAAATGCGCTCTACTTCTTCCAGTGCAATGGTATTGGGGTGGCTATGGCCCACCTGGATCTTTTTGGCCGGAAGTGTTACGTCGATTACCTCTTCTTTCAGCTTTAATTCCCGTTCTGCGGCTTCCATTTTGGCCTTTGTGGACTCAATCAAGGATTCGATACTGGCTCTCGTCTCATTTACCAGTTGCCCCACCAAGGGGCGTTCCTCCGGCAAAACCTCTTTCATACTCTTTAATACAGCCGTCAGCTCTCCTTTTTTTCCTAAAAAAGCAACTCTTACTTCATTCAATTTTCCAAGGCCGTCGGAATTTTCGATTTCCCGGATTGCCTTTGCTTTAATCTGTTCTAATTTTTCCTTCATATTTTTCTCCTTTTTCTCTGAAAAAAGTGCACGTCTTCTCGGGGATGCAAAAGGATCCGTATATAAACTTCACAGCAGTATACCCTTTGAAAAGACAAAAAAACGCCCCTGTGCCATCTCTGGCATAGGGACGAATATCTTCCGCGGTACCACCCATCTTCCCGGTCGCTCCGGGCACTCTCATGCGTAACGTGCATCTGCGTCATATCTTACTTTCCCCCAGCCTCTATGGAATATTTCCGCAAACAAGACGGATTTCAGATATGCGGCTCCAGTGTGAAATTCAGTATTTATCTTCACCCAAGAGGACTCTCAGCGTATCATCCTCTCTCTCTGGGGGCAGCTATAACTACCTACTGTGCACTATCTTCGCCTTTTCATTTCTTACTGGGGTATATTCTAACATGAAGCTTTCAAAAGTGCAAGAACTTTTCTAAAATCATTCCAACGCATTAAAATGAATCCAAAACTATCCCCGCCTTTTATCCGCCCAGCGTTCCTCATAAATATCGTTAATCTCTCCGCAAATCAATAGGATATACATGCAAAAATACATCCACAGCATCAGCAATACGATGGTCGTCAAACTTCCGTACATGGAAAATCCATTGAAATAATCCACATAGATAGACAAGCCGAAGGAAAACACCGACCAGGCAAAAGCACAAAGTATGCTTCCTGGAAGCTGGCTTCTTAAGGTTGCCTTCCGGTTGGGAAGCATTTTATACAAAACAGCGAAAAAGAAGATAAATACCGTCATCATAATCAAGGTCCTGAAACTTAATATGATACTGGTAAGCTTTCCCGCAATGGGAACATACTCCACCAAAAGATTTTGAATGGAATTCCCAAACACCAAAATCACAAGAGCCAAAACAATGGCTGCCACAAACATTAGCATATCCAAAATCGCGTGAAAACGCAGCACAAAATAATTCCTGGTTTCCATAATGTCATAAACAGCATTCAGTCCCACAGACAGATACTGGACGCCCTTGGCAGAAGCCCAGATTGCCATAACCGCCGTAACGGAAATCAAGCCTACGCTTTTACTGTAAATCTCATGAATAATACCAATTAAAAAAGGTGAAAAATAATCCGGAAACGTCCGGTTCACCACTTCTAGCACCATTCCCTCTGTTACCGGGGTATATTGGATCAAGGAAGTGAACAGCATCAGAAACGGTATAATGGATAAGATAATAAAAAATGCAGACTGAGCGGCGTAGGCGCTGATATTGTCATGCTTACATTTTTTTATAAACAGACGTATACTGCTTATACTTTTCCAAATCATGGAATTTCTCCTTTCGTTCTCTCCTCTCCTTAGGATGCGTCATTCTTTTTCGGAGCGATTGTTATAGATATTTTCTATGGTTACATTCTGATAAAATTTCTGCAGAATCTCCGTATATGTAAGTCCTGCTTTCGCCATACCGTTTGCCCCGTTCTGGCTCATACCGATACCGTGTCCATAACCGCCTCCATAAATGAAAAATCCGCTTTCATTGGGGACCACCGTAAATGCAGCGCTGGGAAGCAGCGTCATAGACACAATCCCATTGCCGTCTTTATCTGTCATGGAAGTCACCGCTGCACCTAAGATCTTTCGTATATTATATTCCGTCGTCACAAGAATGCTTCCTTTTTCATAGAAAATCTGAATGCTTTTTAATACGCCTCCGGCGCTTCGCTCCAATGCCTGTATCTTTGTGATAGCTCCCAGCTGAAAAGGCGCCAAATCACATACCTTGCCGTTTTCATCCAATATCTGCACGTGATCTTTATTTGCTCCTTTACGCTCCGCCACAGCCTCATTGACCGCTTCTAAATACCTGGAGACATCAAGCTGCGCCTGCCATCTGTAATATGCACTGTCGCTGTCATAGGCTGCATATTCCTTATTCTGAATAAACTCTGCAAATACCTCTTCCTGGGACAAATCCAAATCTTTTTCTTCTGTGAGCAGGGAAATACCAGCCAAGTATCCATACGCCTCATTCTCCTGCAGATTCCACACATCCACTCCCTGAGAAAATCCGCAAGAGGTAGAATAATAGTATGCCTCCGCAATTTCTCCCTGGTATTTCAGCACCTCTCCCACCGTATCCTGAACCGCTAAGGTGGAACGTTCCTCCGGTTCCTGTTTATTATACACTTGATAATTGACACTGTCATCTACATTTGCACCAAATCCTGCATATGAATTGTTGGCCAGCTGGATACATGCATAACTTCTTGCACACACAGCCTGAACCTGTAACGCTTCTTTTTCATAAGAAGCTGGCATCTCGCTGGGCACTACGCCGCAAAGATAATCCTCCAAAGAAAGCTCATTCACTACACTGTAGCCTTCCAGATACTTCCGGATCTCAAATCCTCCCTGATACCCCAAGGATATGGGGGCGCCGTTTTCATCTGTCAAAAACAGCCTCCCCTGATCTGTCTTAGTATCAATTCGTAAATAGCCTTCCTCCTGTTCTTTCCAGAAATCTGAAACCTTAATCATGGTATCCTTCTCTAAGGATTGCTCCTGATCCAAAAAAGAAAGTTTCCCTCCTTCATTGGCCTTTATATAGATCTCGGGATAATAAGGGCTTTCTCCATTTAACAGCAATACACGGATCTGTTCCAACTCGGCGGGCTCTTTTAAAATAATTCCGCAAACCTGCTCCTTCGCCACTACAAAATCTGCCATTAAATTGCCAATCACCAGCTTAGATTCATCTAACTGCTCCACCGTTCCATATGTTTTATATACCTTCAAATCTCCATTGTGGGCCAAGGCTCCATACCCGGAAATCTCAATTTTTTTCTCATCGTAAGACAAAACCGTTCCCTGAACCATATCTTCTTTTTTATAAATGGCCGTTACGGCTTTCTCTGTCCATTCCAAATCGCAGATGGTATCTTTGATCTGTTCATCCAACTGGGGAATCTCAATCTCAAAAAGCTCTTTTTCAAACAATACCTGAGCCATTCCTTCCCCGGCGTCATGAATAAATACATTCTCCCAGGTCAGAGGTTCCTCCAACCTCTTTACCAACCCCACAACTGCCCCGTCCAAGGTGTAAACCTGAAACATATCGTATTTCCTAAGATACGACATTCCGCCGTTGATCTGCTCATACCCCTTCTGTGTCAGCCATTGGCCTTCCTTCTCCTCTGAGCCAATAAAAATACGGTCCTCCAACATCACTCTGCCGTCTACATCCAGCAAATCCACAATCTGTCCGTAGACCTGGAAAAACACCTCCCTGGGAACCGTTCGAAATCCGGTTTCCTGCTTATATTCCACATATTCCCAAACTCCCATGTGTTTTAAAAGCTCTTCCAGCTCCTGATAAGACAACTGGCCCTTCACAATCTCTCCGATTTGTTTTTGCCACTCTTCTATATCGTAATATGTAAAACTCAAAAGAGGCGCCAGCTCTTCCGCCATAATATATTCCTGGGAAAACTCTACCGCCTTATCTTCATTATTCATAGAAATCCATATCAGCGCCACTGTGCATACACAAAGAACCACCATTGGCAATATTATCTTATTCTTCTTCATAATTCTCCCGCTCCGGAATTTTTGACCTTTATGGCCTGTCTTATCATATGCAAGCATACCCGGATATATTCTTCCTAACATAAGAAGCTGCTTAAGATAACTTAAGCAGCTTCCGTCTTTTGTATCTGAATCTCTTGTGTATTTTACAAATACTTCTTTCGTATAAAGCTTGCGCAAGAATTCTTTTGTAAAATCTTTGGTAACCTCTTTGGTAGAATCCCAAAATGCCGGTTCCTGCGATTTTGACTCCTAGCAAAGCTAGGTGGGTGTCCGCACCTGTTCCTCTGCCTTCCGCTGACCTCTGGCGGCCTGACATCCTAACAGAGATATAGGATTCCCGTAAACAAAAATGTAGGTTCAAAATAGCAGGGTGTCGTACATCCCAGGAATCTCTTTCTTTTTTCTAAAATGATTATACTCTATTATGTCCTGTTTATCAACTATAATTTATGTTTTTTTACATTTTTTGCAGGAACATTTTTCCAGCAATTCCAAACTTGATCCGCAAGGCCTAACGTCCTGCCTCTGGCAAAGCCGGATCCGGAGCAGGATCAGGCTCTTGAATTTTCTCTGTTACCACAACCTGCATGGTCTTTTTAGCAGAAGCATTGTTATTTGGATTCACCGCTTCATAAACAACCTGATATGTTCCTGCTGTCTGGAATGTAAAGTTCTTTGCATCCCCAGCCACTTCCGCGCCTTGGGCATCAAGTACTTTTACGGTTACTGCAAGAGACGGGTTAGAAGGAATGGAAGCTTCTACACCTGATGTCAAATCCAGCGCTGCTCCTTCCTCAATGGTCTTTGTCTCTGCTACTCCGCTGATTACAGGCGTAGCGTTATCCGGTTTTTCTTTTACATAAACCTTCATCGTTTTTTTGGTGACAGATTTTTTATTCCCAGGATTCACTGCCTCATACAAAACATTGTAAGTGCCCGGCTTAGAGAATACAAAATTCTTTACATTTCCTGCAACGGCTGCTCCATTTGCAGCATTCTTTACTGTAACCGTAACAGAGATTGAAGATTTGGAAGGAATAGAAGCCTTTACACCTGACAAAAGGTTCAACGCTTCCCCTTCTGTAATCGTCTTACTGTTGGAGACGCCTGTAATAGCAGGCTTCGCATTATCTCGAATCGTAATCGTTGTTTTCTGTTCTACATAAACAGATTTCTTATTGGGATTCTCCACGCGATAAAGAATCGTATACGTCCCAACTTTTCCAAAACGATATTTTGTGCTGCTGTTGTTCTTTTTCACATCGCCATTTGTCTGCAGGGTAACATACTTCTTGCTTCCCGGAACCTTTACTTTTACGATCATCTTTGATGTAACATTAGGCCCGGAAGGCAGCTTCGCAGTAATTTTGCTTCTTAAATTCACTACCTTTCCATATTCGTAGCTTGCGCTCTTCTTAACTCCGGAAAGCTTCGGTTTTCCAAAATCTTTTACCGTAATTTTTAATGTCTTTTTGGTTACAGAACTTTTCTTACTAGGATTGGTCACCGAATACCGTACATAATAATTTCCGGTTTTCTTAAATCGGTATTTCTTATAATTAACCGTATCGTTTCCTTTGTCCTTTAATGTCTTGTATTTCTTGGAACCCGGCGCCTTGATCTCAATTTTAATCTTACTGGTCATGCTTTTCCCGGATACCAGCTTAGCCGTCACACCTTTTTTCAGATTCAAAACGGTGTTATAGCCCTGGGTCTTTTTACTCTTTACGCCGGATAACTTGGGCTTTTTCGTATCTACTACTTTTATAGTGGTAACTTTTGTGGAAACCTTGTTGTTATTGGGGTTTGTCACCGTGTAGTAAATCTTATAAGTCCCTGTCTTAGAAAGTTTCAGCGTCTTTTTCTTATAATTCTTGGCGCTTTTGCTTCCCGGCGCTTTTACTTTCACCTTAATCTTTTTTGTCAGATTCTTTTTGTCAACTGTGCTGGCTTTAATTTTGCTCAGCACATTGTATGTAGTATTATATTCTTTGGTAAGCTTGGACTTGACTCCGGATATAGTCGCGCTCCTATCATCCACCACATAATAAGTCACAGACGCTGACGCCACACGCCCTAAGGCGTCCGTAACGCTGTATGAAACGGTGTAAGTTCCAAGCTTATTGGTATTTACCCATCCGTTATAGGTAATCGAACCAGAGATATCGTTTCCGGCAGAATCTTTCGCTACGATTCCCGCCACATGGTCAAAGGCGCTGCCGTAGGAAACAGTCGTCGCCTTTCCGGAAGTATTGATGCTGGGGAACAAGCGGGCGTACGGATTCCCGGGAGCCGGATCCGTAGGATCCCATCCCATATATCCATTTACCCGCATAAAGGAAGGTTTTCCAAGAGGATCATCCCCGGAGCCTCCATAAAAAATCTCCACCCGTAATCCCAGGGGGCAGTTATCATAAATCCATTTGGCGTCCGCCACCGTCAGCCGGACACATCCATGGGAAGCCGTTGTCCCCAAACGGTTATACTGGACGTAGGACTGAGAGGTTACGTCTCCCATACGATAGTACCAAACAGAATGGAACAAGATATGTCCGGTAATTCTGGTACAATACTGCCCATAGGTAGGGCCATCCAATTCATGCCACCGCAGCTTCTGGCTGGTATAAAAAGTCCCTATAGGGGTAGCCGCCCCGGTAGAGCAGACAAAAGCTTTATAGGGGGTTCCATTGCTCCGGTAAATCGTAACTACATTGGTTCCCTTGTTGATCCGCGCATAATAATCCCCTGCTGCCTTTGCCGTTATCTTCTGGGTTGCAAGACACGCCATGAGACACATGATGGTCATGCACAAGCACAGAACCCATTTTCGTCTTAAAATATTCTTCAAAATGCACCTCCCAAACTTAAGGATTCTACCTTTTCCATAAAATCCTCTGTCATTTACGTTTATCCTAACATATTTTTTTTCTTTTTACATCGGCATTTTGCACAAAAATAAGAGGCATCCCAAGGATACCTCTTATTTTTAACACTCTTCTTACAAGTTCTTTTCTTTTTTTCTCTTTTACAGAGTATTCGCTTCATCTACCACTTTCTTGATCGCTGCCGCTGCGTCTTCCGGAAGTTTGTTAAATCCGCCCTCTGCTTCTTCCAGATTCGTCACATAGTTCAGTCTGTCCTGCATACGTGCTTTCAGCTGAGCAATATACTCTTTATCGCTCAAATCCGGAACAAAGCCTTCCCATTCCAGAATCTCAATATCGGAAAACGGTCCCCACTTCTTAAAGTCCGCTTTCTTCTCTACAATAGCTTCAATTACTCCCAAAGTATCCTTGGGCTGTACTTTCTTGCCCATGAAATCGCCTGTATTAATAATGTAGCAATCTACATTTTTATTCTCTACCAGAGATTTGAACTTCTCATAGTCATTTACTAAAGGATAGGTACGGAAGGGGTTCGCATAGGGCTCTACAACCAAAGCGTTGGGATCTACTCCTGCTGCCAGCCGCTCTGCGGTAGAACGCTTTGTCGCTAAGGTAGCTCCCATAACAGAAGCCAAAGAAGCTCCCTTTAATTTTACTACCGGCGGAATGGTAGGATCTTTCATAATCCAGAAAATGGCATTTACCGGGGAGTCAATCTTATCCACACGGTTGGGAGACCACAATTTGGACTTGATAGCGCGGCCGTTTCCGTTGCGGATGTCTTCTGTAACAAGAACTACTTTGCCGTCTTCATCCAACGTAGCGGAGCAGTTCTGAGCAGTCAAAAGATACTTATTATCCTCGCAGGCAGTGGGATAATCCGCCGTCTTGTCAAAATATGTAGGCTCTAACGCAATGGAAGCGCAAGTATCTGCATTGATGATAAAGGCGTCGTCATGAAGCACCTTGATGGCAGGATACTTGCCGTCGTGTTTTGCATGGGTAATAGTGGATTTGCCGGATCCGGACAGTCCGAATACCGCTGCAACATATTTGGAGCCGTCCTCTAAGGTATACTCTTTCTGGCCTCCGTGGCAGGAAGCATATCCGTTACGGTTGGCAAGGGCCCAAGCCAGGGTCAGCGTCCCTTTCTTATGTTCTCCGAAATACCGCATACCCAGAATTCCCGCACAGTTGGTATCCGTATTAAAGTAGCACAGACATTTTGGATCGCAAATATCCGTTCTGTCTGTTCCTACCCACTGGGGATCTGAGAAAATATAAATATCCGGCTCATTGCCATATACCTTGGATTCTTTGTACATCTTCACATACTGGTCAGACAGATACTGGAAGTTCAACATCCAGGAATACATCAGATTCTCTTCCCCTTCCG
>CAMNQH010000076.1 GCA_946549035.1 uncultured Lachnospiraceae bacterium
TAAAAAGGAGGACACAACATGAAAATCGAAATTGAAGGAAGCAGATGCATAAGCTGTTACAAGTATACCCAATATTACAAAAACACGATAGAAAGAGGTTTTGAAGCAATAGACTGTGGCTTCTGTGGAAACCGGCAATGCACGACCCGGCCAGGAAACAGGTGTAAGGAATATAAGGAGAAATCGAACTTAGGAATTCCTCTGCCACAGGCGTGATTGTGACAGAGCAGGAAGGGAAAAGCAGAAATGAGGGAGAACCTGAAAAAGGCCCGCAAAGAAGCAGGCATGACCCAGAAACAGGTAGCGGAGTATTTAAATGTGTGTGAAAGGCATTATAAATACATAGAAGCTGGAAAAGTAGTTGGAAATATTGAATTGTGGGATAAAATGGAAGACTTATTTAATATTCATCAACGGAAACTCCGTGAGATTTCAACCATTCATCCCGACCTAAAAGGTAATCAATAGAGACGTCAAGGACGTCTGCAATTTTGACAAGTGTATCAGATGACGGAAAAGTATGCCCACTTTCGTAGTGCCGATAGGTACGTAATCCAACAGAGAGGATATCGGCCATATTCTGGGCAGTAAAACCTTGTTTCTTCCTAATGCAATTTAGTCTTTTTCCAAACATAGTAAACCTCCTATAGTGCAAGAAAATTTCACTAAAATGTTGACAGTGAAAAAATTTTACACTATAATACAAAATATGAACAGTGAAAGAAATTTGCACTATAAAGGAGGCGCATATTATGAGATTAAAAAATGAAATTGAGGAAATGCATCATGAAGCGGAAACTTTAAGGAGCATGGCACTTGCAGCGTATGAAGCTATTTACAATGGATGTACTTGGTACAAAGAGTTTGAAGGGCAGCTCAATGCAGTGTTTCGCTTGGCGCATGAACATTCAGAAAATTTGAAAACTTTGAGAGATAAAACATTTGAGTTGGAAAGAAGCGGGGGACCAAAAGAAGGGAAACAATGCAAAACGGAAAATAGTCCAAGCAATACCACCAATTATGGGAAAGGTGTACAACCAACCGCTCATAAGATTTAGAACAAGGAGGCGATCAATATGGCAGAAAGACCAGACCCGGAAAAAGCGTTTGAGCTTATGGTAAAGCTTCTTGAGGAACAATTTGATGTAGAAATTAAGTATGAACTAGGAAGAAGGGGTGAGGATGAAAAAACCGCCTGAAAGGCGGTAAGAAGGACAAGCTTATTATTAGAAAAGGAGGGTATTTATGTTGAACTATAGCGAAGACCAATTAAAAGAGAGCATTGAGCAGGATTACGGATTTGACAAAAGCTATATCCAAAATCCAAAACTGATGGGCCTGTGGAACATAGAGTTTGAGGTAAAAGGGATACTTTATAGAGGCTTCACCCCATTTGCAGGCGCACTCCCGCAGCTAAAAGTAATCGGATACAATACGGACTGCTGGGACCATAAAGACCCGGTAGAAACGGACTATTACAAGCGGTTTATCAGTGGGAAAAAAATTGTCTTAAAGCATTGTCCAAAAGAATATGGAGATTGGATACAAATGGATACAGAGTTTTCTTCCCAGGAAGACGCGGAACGGTACATTGCAAAGCTGGACAACCCTGAAAGGTATGACTATGATTTTGTAGATTAGAGAGGAAGAAAGGATGGAAGAAGCATTAAAAAAGAAAGCGATTCCCCATGATGGGGAGCCCCATAAAGACTGGGAATTTATCGGAATGAGATACAACGACAGTTTTTGGTTCCGGTATTACCAAGCACAAGACGGAGCTGTTTATTTTACCATAATAAAAAGAAAGAAGAGGCGGGACCCGTGGATCGACTATCGTGAGGATGAGCAGAAAAGGGGATATGCCAAAAGACGTTTTAAACGGAGGGGATATGAGCGTTGAGCAGACAGAAATTCCATTTGGGGCAAAACGGGCAACACAAAGCACCTGTAAGCGGTGCAAATATCATGTAAAATTGTCTAATAAATATTACTGTGATTATTTGTGTATTACAGGGCAGAGGCGTATGTGTCCGGTAGGATGGTGCGATAAATACGAGACAAGAAGAAAAAGAACCTTGAAATCCAAAACAAAAAAAGAAAGACTTTCCGGGTAATGACATACCGCGGAAAGCTTTCTTTTTAATCCATAGTAAAAATAATACCAAACATGTTTATTTTACTATGGAACGCATAAAAAGTCAATGCATCGGCGATGTATTGACTAAAAAAATACGTGTCGGCGGGATGCGTTAAGGGGCTCGTATGCGGTATTAATACTATGACGATACATTATATTTTGATACATACATCTAACATGACATGCGGGAAATAAGGAGGCCGTAGTAGATTGAGAAGGAAAAGGTTTATCAGGGAGAAGAGGATATATTGTGGGAAGGATTACCTGGAAGTAGATATTATCCCTTGTGGTAATCCGGAAAAGGGGAGGGGAAAGAAGAGAGAGGAATCATCCCAGAAGCAAAAAAATCTCAATGAAAAAAACTCTAAGAGAAGATTTGTCCAATTAGGAAAGGCAAATTTTGGGGAAGGCGATCTATGTGTGGACTGTACCTATGCAGATGACTTCCTGCCAAAAACGATACGGCAAGCCTGCAAGGATATGGAAAACTACATAAGGCGGCTAAAATACCACATGGCAAAAATAAACATAGAGTTAAAATACATGATGGTAACAGAGTTTACGGTGGAAGGGGAAGAAGACCGGGAAGAAGAGATAGAAGACCGGGAAAAGCCAGTACGTGTACATCATCACTTGATCATAAACGGCGGCTTAGATAGGGATTTTATAGAGAGCTTATGGAGTAAAAAAGTAAAGGGGAAAAAAGAGCGGGTAAGCATGGGATTTTGCAATGCGGACAGGCTCCAGCCAAACGAAAACGGGATAGAAGCAAGGTGCAATTACATGCAAAAACGGAAGAGAGGATGCAAGCGCTTTTCTTGTTCCCAAAACCTAAAAAAACCAGAGGTTAAAAAGAATGACAGTAAATACAGCTTTAAGAAGGTCCGGGAACTAAGCAAAACCCCAGAAGATAAAGAGTATTGGAGGAAACAGTATCCGGAATATGAGCCATCCAGGGTTGAGTGGGAATACAACGATTATACCGGATGGGCTGTTTATATCAAGCTAAGAAGGATTATAAGATGATAAAAAACTATATCACGAAAAGGAGAGAGGCAAAATGAAGAACAAATTATGCTACATATGCAGCCCTTACAAGGGCGATACCGAAAGAAACAAAGAGTATGCAAGGGAATTAACCAGGATTGCTTTAGAATGCGGATATGTGCCGATAACGCCGCATCTGTACTTGACACAAGTGCTGGATGAAGAAAACCCTGATCAAAGGGAATTGGGAATGGCAGCAGGCCAAGAGCTTTTAAGACATTGCAAGTATATCTATATCGGCAGCAGGTACGGGCTGACAGAAGGAATGCTGGAAGAAATCCGGATTGCATTGGAAGAGGAGATAACAGAGCTTGCATGGCAAAAAGGCGGGCTGGCAGAAGTGTATGGAGGGCAGCAGGCATGACAGAACAAACGCTGGAAAAAGCAATAGAAATTAAAAGGGAACTGGAAAGGTTGAGAGAAAGAAAAGAAGAAGTAAAAAAGGTGCAGTTTTGGATCGGGCAACATGGAGCAAAATTTAAAATCCAAGCGCAGATGAGCGGCTGCTTTAAGGACGGCATAATCATACGGGAAAACGATGTAAAATTGGTGCTTAAAAACGAAATAGAATATGTGGAAAAAGGAATTGAAGAGCTGCTGCAGGAATTGTCTGATCTAAGTTAGAGGGGAAGAGAATGAAAGCGATTATTAAATACCCAGGCGCGAAATGGTCTATTGCAGACTGGATCATAAGCCACTTCCCGCGGCATCATAGCTATCTGGAGCCTTTTTTCGGAAGCGGGGCGGTGTTCTTTAATAAACCAAGGAGCAATATAGAGACCGTAAACGATTTGGATGGGAATGTTATAAACCTGTTCGAGTGGATTAAGAAAGACCCGGAGCAATTAGCGCATAAAATCTATTTTACACCATATGCCAGGCAAATTTATGAGGATGCATTCAGATCGAAACCAGAAGACAGCCTGGAAAAAGCAGTAAACTTTTTTATACGCTTAAATATGGGCCATGGATTTAGAACAAATGGGGAGAAGGTAGGTTGGAAGAATGATGTACAGGGGAGAGAACGCGCATATGCAGCCAAAGACTGGACGAAGCTTCCGGAAAGGATTTTGGAAGCAGCAGAGCGTCTTAGGGGAGTGCAGATCGAGAATAGAAAAGCCATAGAGCTGCTTACCAGATTTAATTATAAAAAAGTCCTGGTATACCTTGATCCGCCTTATATGCCAGAGACACGGCACGGGAAGCAGTATAGGTGCGAAATGTATGATAGAAGAAGCCACGAAGAGCTTATAGAAGCGGCAAAAAGCCATAAAGGGCCGGTAATAATCAGTGGATATGAAACGGAGCTATACAATGATCTGCTAAAAGGATGGAACAAAGAAGAGGAAACCTACTATTCCCAGGTGGGCAGCAAGAAAAAAGAAGTTATTTGGATGAATTTTGAGCCGGCCGGGAAGCAAATGAATATTATGGATATTCCGGGAATAGTGACATAGGGAGGGGCAGAAATGAGAATAGGATTAATAGACGTAGACGGCCATAACTTCCCAAATCTACCGCTAATGAAATTATCAGCATACCATAAAGCAAAAGGGGATTTTGTAGAGTGGTACAACCCCTTAACGGCCTGGAAGAATCCGCCAGACAGGGTATACATGAGTAAAGTATTTACCCTTACGCCCGATTACCAGCACCCAGTAAACGCAAAGGAGATAATAAGAGGCGGCACAGGATACAGTTACCCGGACGGCGGTGCATCCCTTCCAGAAGAGATAGAGCACACATACCCAGATTATGACCTATATCACATCCAAAATCAGGCATACGGTTTTTTAACTAGAGGATGCCCGAGAAATTGTGGGTTTTGCGTGGTCGGAAAGAAAGAAGGGCTTTGCAGCAGGAAAGTGGCGGATTTAGAAGAATTTTGGAGAGGTCAGAAAAAAATAAAGCTGTTAGACCCCAATATTTTAGCAGAAAAAGAGCATAAGGAATTGCTTAGGCAGCTTATAAAATCAGGCGCGTGGGTAGATTTTACTCAAGGATTAGACGCAAGACTTCTGACGGAAGAAAATATAGAGCTGATAAAGCAGATCAAAGTAGACATTGTGCACTTTGCTTGGGATAACATAGCGGATGAAAAAGAGATTGTGCCAAAACTCAAATTATTTAAGGAAAAAACCGGATTAAAAGCAAGAAAATGCAGCGTCTACGTTTTGACTAATTATAACAGCACGTTGGAAGAAGACCTTTACAGGGTTTATACCATAAGGGATTTGGGGATGGGACCATATGTAATGATTTACAATAAGCAATCGGCCCCAAGGGAAATAAAAAATCTGCAAAGGTGGGTAAACAATAAAATTATATTTAACAGCGATAAGGCAGCAGTTTTTGAGGATTACAGAGGGGATGGAAAAAAGAAAAGGAGGTTTAAAGAGTGTATATAGTACCGATGGAGACGCCAAAACATTGCAATAAATGTCCATTTGGACATTGCAACTATAATCTTCCGTCATGGAGCGAGAACAGCCGTACTGACGGAAAAGAAAACAAACCAGGGACATACGGTTATGTGTGTGATATAGAGTATCAAAAAAACGGTAGATATACAAAGGTCTTAAGGGCAGAATGCGGAAAAGATATTAAAAAGCCCAGGTGGTGCGGATTGAGAGAAACGAAATAAATTGGTGCAACTCCCCCCTAAAATCTCCCGTACAATATCATTAGGGGATTTAGGGGAATGGCGGAGGGAAAGGGAATATGGATAAAGTCTTACGACGATTTGGTTTGGAGTTGAGAAAAAATGGAAAATAAACACGAACTATGGGAATTGAAACAAATGCAGTCCTTACCTCTGCAAGCTAAAATCCGAATGACAAGACAACGGATAAGAGAATGGATTGATGAATTTGGTGAAGATGGCGTATATGTTAGCTTTTCAGGCGGCAAGGACAGCACGGTTTTATTTGATATAGTCCGTAAGGATTATCCGAATATTGAGGCAGTATTTGTGAATACTGGACTTGAATATCCGTCGGTTAAGCAGTTTGCGTTATCAAAAGAAAACGTGGTGGAACTTAGACCAACCATGAATTTTCGTGATGTGATTATTAAGTATGGGTATCCGATTATCGGGAAAGAAGTGTCACAAGTGGTTCAAGAGGCACAAATTGGGTTAAAGCGTGGTGATGGCTCATATCAGTTCCGAATTGATAGGATATTAGGAAAAGGACATTATGCACCGCTTGAAGATGGTACGAAAAGTCAGTTTGATGTGTCTACATACAAATTTTTGATTGACGCGCCATTCAATATTTCTGACAGATGTTGCAAGGTAATGAAGAAAAATCCTGCAAGAAGTTACGAGAGGAAAACAAGGAGGAAAATCATTCTTGCGACAATGGCAGATGAAAGCAGATTAAGACGGCAACGGTGGTTAAGATACGGTTGCAATGCTTGGGATGATAAAAAACAGAAATCATCTAATCCTATGTCCTTTTGGACGGAACAAGACGTCCTCACATACATACATACATATAACCTTACTATTGCAGACGCATACGGTCAAGTAATTGTGAAAAATGACGGTGTTGACGGGCAGATGAACATACATGATTATCTAGGTGACTACAGAGGTTGCCAGTACGAAACGACAGGATGTAAGAGGACAGGATGTATTTTTTGTGGATTTGGTATCACACGAGATAAACAGCGTTTTGTAAGGCTTTCTGAGCAAGAGCAGAATCTATGCGATTATGTCATGCGTGGCGGTGAGTTTTGGTACAAAGTATTTGATAAAAATGGTTTTGAAATAAAATTAAATCATTGTTCACGAAAACAGATTAAAAAATGGTGTATTGATAATAGCAGTAACGAGAATTTTAAAATTGAATCTGTGTGGCAGCCAAGCAAAGAGGGATTAGGTTATTGGTTTGTGCTGGAATGGCTGAATGTGCATGGAAATCTTGGGATTGGAATACCAAATAAGGATTATTACGTGGATAAATATTGCACAGATGAAAGCAGGAATCAGTTAGAAACATAAATAACTTGATACAACTACCCATAAAATCTCCTGTAAATATCATTAGGGGATTTAGGGGGATTGTGGGAGAACGGGAGGAAAGGAAGAATGAAACTGATTGATGCTGATGCAGAAAATGAAAGATTATTAGATTTTATTGCACAGAATGACAGTGGAATAAAATACGCTATTGAGCATAAGGATATGACAATGCTTGAAGATATATTTTTCGATTATTTTAACAGCCAGACTACTGCCTATGATGTGGATAAGGTTGTTGAGCGGTTTGTGTGCGAATCAATAAATTGCCACATTATGACAGATAGGGCGGTTGAGATCATAAAATCCGGTGGAATTGAATGAAATCAGTGATTGTATGGAAGGTGAAGAAATGGAAAAAGAATATTTTAACACAAGTAAAAAGAAAACTGCTGAGAGATTCCAGCAGCTTGTAAATGCGAATTATACAGAAGAAGAGTTAAAGCTAGAAATAGCCTATGACATTTGTTCGTCAAAAATAGATAAAAGTTTGTTTATGGTAAAAGAGTAACTATTGCACTTTTTTCTTATGTCTTCACTT
>CAMNQH010000077.1 GCA_946549035.1 uncultured Lachnospiraceae bacterium
TTCTTCCGTTTTTCATATAATCCGCCGTCATATGGCTGGCGATGGCTGCGCTTCCTCCATTTCCAATAAAAAATAGATGCTTTCCTTCGCGCCTGGTATTCAAAAACAGTTCTGTTATCTGACCTACGGCTTCTTCACTGCTTTTCGTGAGACATCCGTCTGCTCCATAAAACTGTGTTGATTCCAAACATTGTACCAGCTTATTTAAATATGTTTTATATCTTCCAATGCTCATATTCTATATTTTTCCTAAATATTTAAACCAATCTGCTGTTGCCGTATCAATAGTCTCAGGCGTCCAGACAGGAGCCTCCCGCCAGTAATCAATATTTTCTAAAATACGTGCGACTCCCTCTTCCAAAGAAATCTTTGCCCTCCAGCCCAGAGCCGTTTCGATCTTTTCGGTATTTGCGAAAGTGCAATCCGGTTCACCCGGGCGTTTAGGAATATGTACGATCTCTCCTCCTAAAAGTTCACACAGGCGATTTACAGAATACGTTCCACCGCTTCCCACGTTAAAGGTTTCATTTACAAGCTCTGACATTGCCGCAGTATAAAATGCGTCCGCAACATCTGTCACATAGGTGAAATCTCTTGTCTGCTGGCCTGTGCCTACCACAGTAAATGGCTTTCTTGCCAGCTTCTGTGCCAGAAATACTCCAAACACTGCTCCGTAAGTTCCGGAGGTCCGGGAACGTGTTCCATAAACATTGAACAGACGCAGCGTAATCACCGGAAGCCCATATACCTGTCCCCAGTGGAGAACAGTTTCTTCTCCTAAACGTTTGGTTAAGGCATAGGGATATTGGGGACGAATTGCGGCCGTTTCCTTTGTGGGAAATTCGTCCGGGATTCCGTAGCAGGAAGAAGAAGCGGCGTATACTAGCTTCTTAATATTTGCTTCTTTTGCACATTCTACTACATTGTATGTTCCAAGAACGTTAGAGGAATAATATTCCCAGGGCTTTTGGATGGATGGTACAATGTCGGCTAAGGCGGCAAGATGGAAGACATAATCAACACCTTCAAAAACTGGTTCAATTTCTTCTCTGCTGCGAATGTCTTTGTGGTAGATGTGCAAATGCGGATTATTTTTTTGATGCTCCAGATTCTGCGGGCGGCCGGTAGTGAAATTGTCAATGACACGTACTTCATGGCCTTCTTTCAGTAAGCGGTCTACAATATGAGAGCCGATGAAACCGCAGCCGCCGGTTACTAATGATATCATTTGCTTCTCCTCCTGATTCAGTAAGAATTTGGACATATATGTTATGTTTTCTTTCTTATCTACGATGGCTAAAAATCCCTGGTAAGCTATTTAACGCCAAGAGACTTTATCCCTTACCATGCTTAGATATTGCTGACTTCTGCCACTGGAAGTATAAAACGTCCTATATGTCTCAAACGCAACTTTGTTACCCTTTTTTAGATTTTTAATTATTTCGATTGTCTCTTCTATAAAATCAGCACATCTTTTATCTATTTTTAATGCAGTTTCTCTAATAGCCGCCAGCTTAGTTTCAATTCGATCCAGAAGTACAATAGAATGCTCTTTTTCATACTCTATCGCATCTCTACGTATTTCTTCTATTTCTTTTTCGAACAATTCACTATCTTTTTCCGGGAGTATTGTTTCTTTTAAGCCGGCCATTAAGAAATTATGACGTTTGATTTTATACTGCAAGAAGAGTTCTTCCTTCTCCTGGTAAAAAAGATCTTTGTACCAAGAATAATCCGTGAAAATTCTTTGTGAACTTCCAAGGAAAGAGAATTGTTCTGGAAAAATTTCTAAGGCGTCTTTTATATTTAAAAGGTTTATGGTATTTGCTGCCGGATTCAGTATATTATCTATGACCCATTCTTCTGGGCTGCGGGACATCCCTTTTATATGCTGTAACTGCCCTTGAAAGAATTCAGTAGCTATTTTTACTTGTGTTTCATAATCAGGCGTATCTTTTAACAAAATATGACATACTAATTTTTTCATTTGTTCCAGGAATAGTCCGATGGAATCAATACAAGTAATGACAATAACGCCGCCTCTTTTTACATGTCGGGATAGTTTCTCTATAATTTCTCTATGATTGTCAATCATGGGAAGAAAGCCTTCTGCAATAACAATATCAAATTCTTCCTGCAAATTAGCTTCTTCTATGGTACATTCTTCTATGGTGTAGTTGTCGTTCGGAATCTTATAAGTATCGAATAACTTCCTCATTTCATTAACGCCTGTTTTATTTGGTTCTATTAAGGTACATGCCCCACCCCATAAAAGAAAGGCAAGTGTGTTGTATCCGCTTCCCGGGCCCACCTCTAAGATGTTCTTTCCTTCAAAAGCAATACAAGGTATCCCTAATTGACGATACAGTTTTTCTCTTTTTGCGCAGTGTATATTTATATCGCTTAGATCTTGCTTTACTGGCGATATCCCTTTTTCCCCATAAAATTCTAAATATTTGTTGTTTTTCAATGAAGGCCTCCGTCTGGTTAAAAGCTATATATTCAGTAGCGTATTCGCGTATTTCAATACGTTTACTTTTTCAATGGATTCTTTATTCCCCACAATATTTGACGCCAACGCGCCTGCAATATTTCCCATAAACATTCCGATTTCCATAGAGGCCCCAACGGATGCCGCTAAACTTGCCAGTGCAAAAAAGGCGTCGCCGGCGCCAATGGTATCTTTTACTTTCAGTGTAAAAGCCGGACAGGAAATCAATTTCTCATCTTCCACGGTGATTGCCCCCTTGGCACCTCTCGTCAGCCATCCTCCTTTTCCAAAATGCTTTGCAAGCTTTTTAAAAGCTTCTGCTTCTTCGCTTTGGTAATCTGAAAATGCTAAACTCAATTCCCTTTGATCCAGAGCAAAAACGTCTGCCCGGGCATATTTGGTAATCAAATTTTTTCCATAATTGGATGAATTTGTTTGACAGTTTAACGCTAAAAATTTTGCCTTTTCTTGAATAATCTCCATGGCTTTATGGTCAATCAGACCATGGCCAAAATCACATAGGATAACAACATCGTATTGCTCTACTTTTTCATGCAGATTTTGATAGAATTGTTCCAGGGAGGCCTGATCCAATGTCATAGGCTCAGGAAGATTATTAACAGCAAATATTTTGTTGACCTCTTCCCGCTTTTCATTTAAAGAAACATAACGTTTTTTTACAATGGTATCGCATTGGGAGCTATATACAAAATCCATCTTCATTTTATTACTAAGATCATTTAGAAGTCTGCTATGAATGGATTTTTCCGAACCGATTATACCCATTATTGTGACGTAATCACTAAAAGAAGACAAATGGCGAGCTACGGCCAGAGAGCCGCCAAGATACTGTTCTGAGTATTTGTATCTTGCGGAGTATCCCATATCCTTCGACATCAAGCCCTGAACGCTGCTAAAAATATATTCATCTATAATTACATCACCGATCACCAGTACCTTTAAATCCTTCATGGCGTCTGCATACTTTTTGATATCGGACAAGGAGCACTTTTGGCAAAACTCTTTCAGATATGATTTGACGTCACTGCTTAAAGAAGGCAGCGCATGGTTTATTAATTTGGTGGAGCTGAACACTTGTCCTTTCGTATATGCGACTGTTCCGCCATGTAATTGAACCAGAGCCGCTTCCTCCGTAATTTTTCCTGTAATATCATCTTCTGCCTTCGCATATTCCTGTCCTTTGGCATATACGTCCGGCTCTACTACTTCGATGATATCGTCTACGGTATAACCTTCTGATAGCATTACATAGTCAATACAGTCAATAGCAGATAAAAACTTTTGCCGCATTGTGTCGTCAAAATAAGGTCTGCCGGGACCTTTGCGAACATATTCTGCTGCCGTGATGGATACCACAAGGATATCACCCAGTTTTTTTGCTTCCTCAAAATGAATAATATGGCCTGGGTGAACCAGGTCGAACACACCATGGCAGAGAACAATTGTTTTGCCATTTGATTTCAATCTTTTCCTGATTTCAACAAATTCATGCTTTGAAACAATCTGCCCCATCTCTGATTCCTCCGTGTAATTTTTACTCAAAAAAAATAAAGCTGTAGTCGCCTGTGTACCCCCATTCCTGATACAGCCATTCCCACTCTTCCACAGAATAATAGCTGGCGCAGGTAAGCTGCCAATATAACATATTTACCTCTTCCCGATCATTGCGGAAAGATTCTACCATGATATAACTGTTTCCTTTACTGACACGTTCAATTTCCTGAATAGCTTTTTTTAACTCATAAACCTTTAGATTATGTAATGTCGTCAAAGAAATTACCAAATCAAATTCATGATCTTGATAAGGCAATTCCTGTGCTCTACCATATTCCAGATTCTGCTTTATTTCATCCTTTGCATGGGATAGGGCATATTCAGACAGATCAATTCCTTTTACGATTAATCCCGGCACAACTTGTGTCAGTTCATATAAAAGATATGCTTTTCCACATCCTACGTCCAGTACTTTCTGGCCTGGTTTTAATTGATAATGCTTTGCGATTCTTTCGGCGACACCACGCCAACGCCCGTCGTAATGATAACCGCCATAGCCATATTTTCGATCCCCGTCCCAATAATCATAACCATATAATTTAGCTGTTTTGGCACATTCCGCCTTGTCGTCTGCGGTTACTCTGCCTATATAGTCACGTTTTGTTTGTTTATGTAATTCTGATACGAAATCTATGTATGCCATTTTTATTCTCCAATTTTATTACTCTTCAGATTACTGATGTACATTTGAATCACGGAGTCCATATCGACAAACTGATATCCTGTTTCTCTCTTAAATTTCCCATTGCTCATACCAATATTTAATGGCCTAGTATCCTTAAAAGGGAAATCTCCCAACTCACATTCCTGAATATGTACTTGCACACCTAATTCGTCGTAAAATTTTCCGGCAAGCTCCGCCCGGCTATATGCTCTGTCAGCCACAATGTTATATAGACCATGTAATTGTTTTTGGGAAGCTAATAAACATGCCTGGTAGATATCGTCCATGTATGTAAAAGATATTATATTTCCCCGTATACAACGATTTGTTCCTGATTTCACCTGGTTCGCCCACTCTGTAAAAATATTTTGTTTTTCTTCTTTTAGGCTTACCGTTTTTGAAATCCGTAAAACACAGGAATTAAGTTCGTTCGCTAACAAATATTG
Source organism: uncultured Lachnospiraceae bacterium (assembly GCA_946549035.1). Classification (GTDB taxonomy): domain Bacteria; phylum Bacillota; class Clostridia; order Lachnospirales; family Lachnospiraceae; genus 14-2. Next base: position 5,177 of record CAMNQH010000077.1, read on the forward strand.
TTCCATCTCTTCTTTCATTTTTCCATATTGGTTTACTGCATGAGTTGGACTCTCCTCTGTATAATTGCCCCTTTCTCCATCAAACACATTATCAGATGAGAAAAAAATGCTATGAATTCCCTCCCTGGATAATTCATGGATCAGCTTTTTTGTTTTTCTCACATTAATATCATAAGCCTGTTTATAATATTCATAACATCTGTCTATATTTGTTTCTGCGATACAAATAATTGCCGTTATATTTTTATCATGTATGTCTGATATTATAGTTCTGATATCATTTTTTTGTATATCGTAATATATAATCTCATCTGTATTCCGGCATTTGCGGCTTGTTCCAATCACATCATATCCGTCTTTTTTTAAATGCTCAAAGAGATAGGAGCCGATATATCCCGTTGCACCGATCACAATATATTTCATGGGTGTTCTCCATTATAGGTATTTAACATCATTGCGGTATGCGTACAATTTTTATCTAACGATTGTTTTAACTTCATCACAAATCTGCTTCAATCCGATTCCATTTTTGTTCTTTACTTGTTCGTATGTTCCATATCCATTGGAAAATCCCTTTAATCCAAGGCGTTTAAATTTTACACCTCTGCCGGATTCTGCAATAACGCCCGCGACGGCGCTTCCAAGGCCTCCGATTATATTATGGTCTTCGATTGTTATGATTTTTCCTGTTTCCTCAATGGCCTGTAAAATAAGTTCCCTGTCAAGGGGTTTCATTGTATGCATATTGATTACTCTTGCCTGTATTCCATCTTGAGACAAAAGACAGGCTGCTTCCAACACGTCTTTCACCATACTGCCGAAGCTAATTAGGGTCACGTCGTCTCCCTCTTTTACGGTTACTCCTTTACCAACTTCAAAAGTATAATCATCCGTATAAATTTCAGGTTCTTTATTTGTACCAAGCCGTAAATATACGGGGCCTTCTAAATGATAAGCAGCAACTGTCGCTTTTTTTACCTCCATGGGACTTGCCGGACATAGGATTGTTAAATTTGGCAACGATTGCAGGCCGCCAAGATCTTCTGTAGCATGATGTGTCGGCCCCAATGCGCTATACACCTCTCCGGCCCCGGTTCCTACAATTTTTACATTTTGCTTTTGCAAACAGATGTCGTTCCGTATAAATTCATAGGCTCTGTAAGCAAGGAACGCCCCAATGGTATAGGCATATGGTATTTTCCCGCAGCTTGCCATTCCTGCTGCAGCGCCCAGCATGTTCGCTTCTGAAATACCAAAATTTAAATATTGGTCCGCCAGGTCTTTTCGATATTTGTCATACACAATGGCCCCGTTATCTGATATTAGGGCATATACCCGGCTATCTTTATGAGCCAGGTCATACAAGGTGTCTAAATATGCTGTTCTCATTTTAGTTTCTGCGCCTTTCTTTACTCTAAGTCTTCTTTCGACAGTCCAAGCTCTTCCATTAAAATCGGAAGCTCCTGCTCATTTGGCATACGATAATGCCAAATGGGGGTATTTTCCATAAAGGAAACGCCCTTCCCTTTTACAGTATTCGCAATGATCAATGTTGGCTTTCCGGTTGCTCTGGCTAACAAAGCTTTTCTGATTTCAAGATGATTGTGTCCGTCAATTTCTATTACATTCCAACCAAAAGACTTCCATTTGTCTGCCAAAGGCGCCATAGATACAATATTTTCCAGACGATCCATTGCCTGTAGCTTATTATGGTCAATCAGAACGGTAAGATTGTCCAATTGCAGCGAAGGCGCTGATAAGGCTCCTTCCCAAACGGAGCCCTCCTGACATTCCCCGTCTCCCAATATAACATACACATGGCTATCGTTTCCGTCTGCTTTATTCGCATAGGCTATTCCGATAGAAAATGATAAGCCATGTCCCAAAGCGCCTGTAGAAGCTTCCACACCGGGAATATCATGTATTTTGGGATGGCCTCCGAATTTAGAATCATCCTGCCCCACATGTAGTAATTCTTCTTCATCAAAGTATCCGGCTTTCGCAAGCACGGCATATAAAGCATAACAAGCATGTCCTTTGCTTAAAATAAATCTGTCCCGTTTGTTCCAGTCAGGGTTTGAAGCATCATATCTTAGTACATCTCCAAAATAAAGTACGCTGATAATATCCGCCATAGAGTATGCGGAGCCCATATGCCCTCCGCCTGCATGATGGGCGATAGTATATATGGTTTTCCTAATATCAGCGGAAATCTTTTTAAGTTCTTCTAAATTATCCACAAGCGTTATCTTCCTTTCCTGTTAAGGTGAGCAGAATTTTAAGTTAAATAAAATTGATATGATTTCTGTCCAGTGAATAAAATGTATTTAACAAACTATTTCGATCATCATAAACACAATGATGATTACATTCGTTTTCAGGATGAAAGTTCTCATATCTTTTCTTTACGGCATCTG
>CAMNQH010000078.1 GCA_946549035.1 uncultured Lachnospiraceae bacterium
ATTGGAATGCTTGGTGCAACAGACTTTGAATGAAATATATTGTCAGAATATTCTCTTAACTTTTACCTTCGCAATTACCCAGCAAAAAGCAACATGAAAGGAGATTTCCATGGAAAAAACAACCGCCTATGAACAACCTGTTACATTAAAGCATATTTTTAAATTCGCCCTTCCCACCATTGCTATGACTATATTTATTTCTTTTTATACCATGGTGGACGGGCTGTTTGTGTCGAATCTGATCGGAACGGACGCTCTGTCAGCCATTAACCTGACGGCTCCTGTCATCCAGCTTGTTACTGCTATTTCCACCATGCTTGCCACCGGAGGCAGCGCCGTCATTATGAAAAAAATGGGGGAGCAGAAAGCAGATGAAGCAAGAAGCGATTTTACCTTTCTGATTCTGGTAAACGTTATCGTGGGATTTGTTATGTGCATCCTGGGATATACGGCCATGGGATCTATTTTTTCAAGTATGGGCCTGTCCCAGGCAGTTTCCGATTATTGTGTGGCATACTTAAGCCGTTATCTGCTGTTTACAATCCCGATTTTGCTGATGAATAATTTCACCCTCTACATGATTGCCAGTGAAAAAGCAACGCTTTCTTTTATCTGCTCCCTGGCCGGAGGAGTTTTGAATATAGTCCTTGACTATATCTTTCTGGCTGTATTTCATATGGGAATCGGCGGCGCAGCTATCGCCACCGGAATGGGATATTCCGTAACTGCTGTTGTGGGACTTGTGGTTTTCAGTCAGAAGAAAAGCCTGCTCCACTTTCAGCGTCCCTCCTTTCGCTTTCAGGTTCTGATAAACGCGGCTACCAATGGCTGCTCGGAAATGGCTACGGCGCTGGTTACGGGAATTATCACTATGATGTTTAACTGGACCATGCTTTCTTACGTTGGGGAACATGGTGTGGCAGCCGTTACCATCATCATGTATGTTCTTATGTTTGCAAGTTCCCTGTATACGGGTTATACTTATGGTGTAGCTCCTATGATCAGCTATTATTTTGGGGAGCAAAACCAGGAAAAACTACATAAACTAGCCACCCTGAGCCTGAAAATTATTGCTGCTATTTCACTAATCACAGCGGCAGCCTCCTTTTTCCTCACCAAACCGCTGGTATCCGTATTTGCCCGTTGGGACAACCCGGTGTATGACCTTGCGGTAACAGGGAACAGAATTTGTACGATCGCATTGCTTTTCATCGGTTTTAATATTTTTGCCAGCGGAATGTTTACGGCGCTGTCCAACGGCGTTATATCAGCCCTTCTTGCATTCTCAAGATCTTTTGTGTTTATGCTGATTACTATGATTGTACTGCCGATTTTCCTGGGGGTAAACGGAATCTGGCTTGCAACGCCTGTAGCAGAATTAATGGCTCTGGCCTTGTCCGGGTTTATGTTTTTTAAGTACCGAAAGCGGTATCGCTATTAATCGCACATCGGGATGGCCGGCGAAGCGGTCAAATTACAAATATCAAAGGGGAAACGGGTTATGAAAAGATTAAGACAAGTCTTTCGTTTGCTTCAGGTCAACTGGAAAACCATGGCAGGCTTTGAAATCTTATACAAGATTTTATCTCTAACCATATTTACGCCGCTTTTTTGGGGGATATTCAATGTAATTATGAAAATGACCGGATACGAATATCTTACATTGGAAAACATCCTGCCTTTTTTGGCCAATCCCCTTACCCTGGCAGCATTGTTCCTCCTATTGGCCTGCATAGCAATGTATACCATGATTGATATCAGTGCCGTGATTTTTCTGTTAGACCAATCCTGTCTCAGGAAAAAAGCAAGCTTACGGCAAACCCTGACTTTCGCCCTTCAAAACGGGGCAAAGGTTTTCCATAGAAAAAATATATTCATTGCCTTCGTGGTATTATTTTTGATCCCCTTTTTAAATCTGGGAGTGACTTCCAGTTATATCAGCAGTATATCCATCCCGGAATTTATCCTGGATTTCATCAGCCAAAATTGGCGGCTAAGCCTTTTATTTTTTATTGTCCTAGCCATCCTTGGGATACTGCTGCTGCGCTGGCTGTACGCATTTCATTATTTTACGTTAGAAAACTGTAATTTCAGGGAAGCGCCTGTTTGAGCCAGAAAAATAAAAGAAAAGATCTGATTGCATTGCTTGGCACACAATTTTTGTGTTATTTGTTCTACTTTATTCTGGCTTTTGCAGGAATCCTGCTGGCTTTATATCTAGGCAGTTTGTTTTCCAAGCTTCAATTGTTTGGGATTGTATCCGCCTCTGTCGTTTGGGTTTTTTTGGCTTTTTCGCTTTTTATTATGTCGGCCCTTGGAACTCCCATTAGCTATGCCTGTGTCAGTATTTTGTACTACGAGCATAAAGAAAAACGGCAGGAAGAAATCCTGCATACGCAAGGAGAAGGGTTCCAGGAGAACAAAAAACGAAAAAAGCTCATACGTGCCGGGGAGCTGCTCCTTGTAGCCGTCTCGGTAGCTTGCTGCAGCTTTTACCTGTACTGCATTTACAATCATAAAATAAGCATTCAAATTGAGCACTTTCGAACTATGGAAGTAACCGCCCATCGAGGCGCATCCCGATATTATCCGGAAAATACTCTGTCCGCCTTTCAGGGAGCCAAGGAACTTGGAGCCGACTGGATTGAGCTGGATGTACAGCAAAGCAGGGACGGAGAAATTTTTGTTATGCACGATACAAATTTCAAACGCACTACTGGCATTGACAATCATTCCTGGGAAATGGACTACAAAGAAATCAGCAAATTAGACGCCGGCAGTTTTTTCGACAAACGTTTTGCCGGGGAAGAAATCCCCTTACTGGAAGACGTCATTGCATTTGCAAAGAAAGCCGGAATGAAACTAAACATTGAAATGAAACCCACTGGGAAAGAGAAGGACTTTGAGCAAAAAGTAGCGGCTATCATAGCGGAATCAGATTTCCAGGAAAACTGTGTAATTACGTCCCAGGAATATCACGTCCTGGAACGCATGAAAGCCTTGAATGAGCAAATTCAAACAGTGTATGTTATGAGCCTCGCCTATGGTGATATCAACCAGCTTACGGCTGCCGACCATTTCAGCATTGAAGCAACAAGTATCTCGGAAAAAATAGTTTCTGATGTACATAATGCCGGGAAAGAACTATATGCATGGACTGTAAATACTCCGGAAAATATCAACCGCATGATTCATCTTGGGGTAGACAATATTATTACAGACGACATCACATTAGCAAAAGAATGCATCTATTTAAGTAAAACCAGCAATGTTGTTACAGAAGTTGTAAAATGGTTCTCAGATTAATCCATCGGAAATGCTTATAGTCAAAAGAGTGTACTCCCTGTTCTGAAGGAGTACACTCTTTTTAACCTTTGCATGTTATTTTTTTACTTTCACAGATTTCGCTTTTGACCACTGGGAATATAATTTTACTGTCTTCTTTCCTATCTTAACATTCTTGTAAGTTCGAATTCTTACGTAATACCGTTTTCCAGCTTTCTTTTTAGAGAACGTTTTTGACGTTGTCTTGTTACTTTTTACAGTTACCGTACTTGTCGTCTTTTTTGTAAACTTTGAACTTGTAGAATACTGAATCTCATATCCCGTTGTCTGAGCCGTTTGCTTTTTCCATTTCACAGTAAATCCTTTGGATTTTCCTGTGACCTTCGAAAGACTCGCCGCCTTAGGTGTAATGTCAAAAGTTTTCTTAATTTTTCCACTGTAATCGCCGGAAAACGTAATCGTTACTGTGGCCCTTCCCACTTTTACATTATTCTGATATGTTACCTTGTAATTCTTCCTGCTAATTGTCTTGCCTTTTTTATCTCTCACCTTTACAGAGGGCTTTCTTCCTTTTCCGGTGTAAACCATTGACGTATTGGAAAGGGTTATTTTTTGAGGATAATAGATCACCGTCTTTGATTTTATTTTTCCGCAGCTACACTTTTGAATACGGCTGCCATCCTTTTTCAACGTCGCCTTAGTTACTACTGTCCGGTAGGTATGTGTATGAACGGGAGGTTTGGGCTTTTCCTCTATCACAGGAGGTTTCGGTTTTTCTTCTGATACGGGAGGTTTGGGCTGCTCCTCAGGAATCGTAGGTTTGTCTACCACGGGCGGTATCGGCTTTTCCTCCGGGACTGTTGGTTTTTCTTCCGGCGGTGTGGGCTTTTCTTCCGGCGGCGCTGGTTTCTCCTCCTCCGGTTCTTTCTCTAAGATACTGATTTTACATTCTGCTTTTATTTTACTTTTTCGGTCTTTCAAATCCTGGACTGTAACCAAGCCATCCTCGCCATCCTCGTATTCGCTGGTAAATAATAGAGTATAGTCTCCCAACTTAGCGCCTTCAGAAGCTTGAAGGAAATATTTACCTGGGTATTTTTCGGAAGTTTCTAAGGAGATTGCATTGGACCAATCCGTTTTTGCTAAAATATCAGGCTCATCGCTTTCCCAGTATTCAGATTTCACTACATACATATTGTAAAAAAGAAGTTCGTCCTCTACCTCCTGAATAGAAATAGGCCTGCCGTTTTGATCCTTCCATGTAATTTCAAAATACGTATGATTGTCCGGCAACATTTCCTGATCGATTGATATTTTTTCTAAAAGTACCCACCTGGGAGCAGAATCAATATTAATACTTCCAATCTGTAAAATTTCCCCTTCATCTGCCCAGGATACCGTCCAATTTCCCTGTTGATATTTTAACTGGTATCCCCGTTCAAGGCTCTTCTGAGACAATACAAAATTGTCGTCGGAGACATTCTCTGGTACAACGGAAATATAAGGCCAGTCAAGGGAAAAGCTTCCTGGAAACAAACGAGATTTTGTCTGGAATTGGGTAGTTCCAGTTACATGTCCTTCAATCATCAAGGAACTCTGCTCATTTACCACAAGAATTCCGTGCTCTTCTTGAGCATTCTCAACGCCGCTGAAATTTCCGGAAATCAAAACATCTTTCAGGTCAACCCCATTTAGATCCAGGCACCCTCCCTGCCGGAGAGTAACGTTTTGAAATGCATTGTTCTTGGGGCTTATACTGGCTTTGTCTCTGATCACAAGATTTCCGACACTTTCTATTACCGCGCCTTCCAGCTTACTTCCACTAATCGTCAAAGTCGTATGTTCATTTCCATAAAAATTCTTGGCTTTTACTCCGCTGTTTTCTCCGCCAGAAATTTGAATCTCAGCCTGGCTGTTCTGACTTACATCTACCCTTTCCCGCACAGCAACTTCAGGATCCAGGTACACCAAAGCCGCTCCTTGATACGGCACCTTTTCGTCGCTCCCTGAGCCATGTCCCATATAAATCGCCTGAAATACAGTTTTTGAAGTAGGATTCACCACATGTAAAGAAGCCTTCTCTCCCACCTGACTGCCTGTGAATCCCCCGGCATAAACGGTGGGGAGCAGCTCTTCTTCTGAACCTCCCAGGCTGCCCTGGCCACCCTGGCTGCCTCCTCCTTCCAGCCAAGTGCTTACGTTATCGAGGGTAAGCGTATGCCCTGCAAGAAATATCTCTCGGTGGGGAACACTTCCCAAAGCATCTGAGGATTCAAACGTTAATTCTATATTCTCAATGCGAACATCTCCTTCTAATTGAATCGGGCTTCGGCAATTCAAAATTCCGTTTTCAGTTCCCCGAATGACAGTACCATCAGGAATATACACCGGAATCATTCTCCCAGACTCCTCCGCCTCTTGGCCTATGGTAACTAGGCTGCTCACCGTAATCGGACTTTTATGCCCCGCTAACGCCGCCATAAAGTCTTCTCTAGAACTGACTGTCACCCCATTTTCCCCGGATAATGGACTGGCTTCTGGCTGTACACTTTCTATTACTTCTTTCTGTACCCCCTCTGTCTCTTTTGCCTGAACAGAAAACTGCATCCCGCCTGCCGCCATTGACACTGCAATAAGCAAACATAACCATTTCTGTATTCTTTTCTTCATGTGCCTTCTCCTTCTATTAATGCGTTTTTCTTGGTGATTGCGAAACTCAAAACTTGGCTGAATATTCTCGGGGCTTTGACTTTCGCAATCATCTATTTAATGCATTACTATATGCATAGCAATTTTTTACTCTCCCCCGCCGCTCATCTTTTCATGTTCTTTTTTAATCTCCTCAAACAGTTCCCAGACATTCCAGCTTTGATTAGAAGGAGTTAGTACTGCTTTATATGGGATAGAAATTCCTGATTTGCGAATGCTTCTTAAGACCTGATCCATCCGCTGATTAGAAAGCCCCGCCATTACCAGCAGCTCCCCGGAAAGCTCCCCTTTGGCGCTTCTAGTCTCATCCGAACCCAGTTCTTTTATCCCTGCAAGGTATCCAATACATTTACCGTAATCCTCTTGGGGAATTTCTTTCAGCGGAAGCCTTAAAGGTAGCAGGGCCTTTATCAACTGATTTCTCCTGATTCTGTCTGTAAAGTGAACAAGTAAAATAGCCTCTTTCATGTCCTTTTCCTTTTCTTTCTAATTTTAGTTGACAATATTTTGCTCTTAATATTTCCCCTTTTTTACATACTGCCATAAAAAATCATTCCCGTCAATTTCTATTTTACCTTTTCTGAACAAAATGTTCGGGACGAGCCAAACCTTTGGCAATCTGTTTCACAATTATGACATTATAGAAAGCCCAATGGCAAATGAAACTATATTTTCCTGCCGTTGATTTTAGTCTTCTGAAAATCTTTTGAATATATTTTTTGTGCCAATGGCAATCATAAGCGATACAAT
>CAMNQH010000079.1 GCA_946549035.1 uncultured Lachnospiraceae bacterium
CATCGTATATCATTTTTACCTTTACATCAATGGCACAGTCTTCCCCATTGAAAAACTCTTCTGAAAGAGAAACATATTCCGGCTTGCTTACCCTTTTTCCGGTGAATATCACATATAATTCTGGTTTTGGTATCTTCACTTTTTTACTGCCGTACAGGTTATCGTTCCTGCGTTCAAAATATTCATGGTAGGATTGCACCAGATACATCAATGCCCGTATGATAATATTCATCGTCCAGGTGGTTTGCGCCTTTGTCAGAATCATAATTTTGTCTCTTACTGTGAAGCCCAAATCATTATAGCACGCATCCACTAATATATTTTTAATCGTAATGTCCTTCAGTTCATCTTCCGTAGTCTCTGTATCTTCCGGGTGTAGTGCCTGGTATAACTGAATCAGGTATTTCTTGTCCTGAAATAAATTTGTGAAAATGCTGTCTTTTATCGTATATTTTGCAATCTCTGTTTTTTCCATTCCTTTTCCTTTCGTCCTTGCTTTCATAACGAGGAAATAATCAGGCGTTATCTTGGTTTCATTATACAGAAAAAGCGACTTATATTCAAGGGTGATTACTCGTTGCTGTAGTTTTTCAATATGCTTTCATTCCCCCGTTCCTATAAAAAATGTAAAAAAGGCCGATATAAAATACAGATACTTTTAACGTGTAGGAACAATAGAAAAGAACATAAGCTTCAAGTATATTTGTGATATCTGCGGGTAAGGAGGAACTAAGATATGACGATCACTGGAATGACGATCACTGGTAATTATGAAAAAAGACGTTCTGTCGCCGGAAGAGGGCATTTGGAGAAATCATGGGAATCCCCAAAAGGGCAGGAGCTTAAGCAAACGTATTTTGGGGCTGAGAAAAACTTAAACAGCAGCCAGTTACAGGAGCGAATGGAACAGGAATTGCAAAAGAGTCAGATCAGAAGGCAGTCATTAATGGAATGGGAAAAGGAATCTGCCAAAGGGTCAGATAAAAATGTTCAGGAACAGAACACTCAGACAAATATTGTCGTCAAACCGGACGGTTCCAGAGTATTGGTAGTGACGGTGAATATAGGAGGTATGGAGACTACCATGAGCATGGAGATTTCTAAGCCTACAGAACTGCCGAATAATATTTGCAGTCAGGAGATAGAGGAAGACTTGCAAGCGTCGGCGGCACAGGAAGAGATAACAGATTTGTCCTTAGAAGAGTGAGCGTTCCGGGAAGAATCCTGATGATAAAAACACTGCAATCTATGGGAGAGTAAAAACTTCCATGGGTTGCAGTGTTTTTGTTGTGGAAAAAGGAAATTCACATTTTACCAGAGCCGGACGTTATCTTTTATGAAACAATGCACCGGTGAAGAATTGTAATGACATTGAGGAAAAGGAGAAATCAAATGATAAAGCAAACATCCCGTTATTCTCTGAAGAATAACATAAGCTTCCTGTGGCTGGACTTGTGGAAGAAGGACCGCCCGTTTTTTTTCTGGGGTATTCTCAAGGGAGTTACCTTTGTAGCTGTTCCTTTTTTGGGAATTTTACTGCAAAAAAGCTTCTTGGAAGGGATATTACATCATTGGGCGTTTGAAGAGCTTTTGGGAACGGTGCTGGTTTTAACAGCTGTTTCAGCGGCGGCAAGTATCTTGAATCATTGTGCCACGGTGGGTGTGGCCCATTATCAGGGACTAAACCGGATGCGTTTTCTGGTGGAGATAGAAAAAGTGTTTTTGCGCTGTCCCTATCAGACAGCAGAGAATCCCGGGACGCAGGTAGAATTGGATAAAGTCAGCGATTTGGTGGGAACTTCAGCGCCCAGGACCGGGATCAATGGTATGCACAATGGGATGTATGAAGTATTTGTCAGTATTTTGGGGCTTATCGTATTTGGAAGCATGGTGGGAAGGATTCGGATTCTTTTGATTTTGCTGGTAGCAGCAGGGGCTGTGGGAATCGGTATGGTGGAAAAATGGGCCGACAGCCAGGAATTTGCCCTGCGGATGCAGCAGGCTCCCATGCAGAAGAAACAGGAGTATTTTCGTAATAAATTGTCAAAAAGCGGGCCGGGAAAGGATATTCGCTCTTATCACTGCCAGGGTTGGCTGTTAAAGAAGCTGCAGCAGGTGGTTCAGGAAAAAGAGAAGCTCCAGGAACAGCAGGTAGAGAAGCTCTTTTTTAAGGATGTGGCTCTGACTGGAATTGAGATTTTGCAAAACGGAGGGGCAATCTGCTGGATTGCTTTATTATGCTTGAAAGGCAGCATTCCAATCTCTGATTTTTTTGTATATCTTACAGCAGTTTTGCAGCTTTCTGAGTATGTGGGAAAATTTATGAAAGCCTTGGATTTGGTAAAATACGCCAATAAAGATATAGGGGAAATCCGAAGTTTTTTGGATATGGAGCAGGAAGATATTCCAATGGAGGGAGAAAAAGAGGGAATGGAAGCTTTTGAAATCCGTTTTGAACACGTTTACTTTCGTTATCCCAATGCGTCGGACTGGCTGTATGAAGATTTGACCTTTACAATTCAAAAAGGGGAAAAAATAGCTCTGGTAGGAAGCAACGGAGCCGGAAAAACCACCATAGTAAAGCTGATGTGCGGATTCTATCCGGTGACCAAAGGACGAATTTTGTTTGATGGGGAGGATATTGCTCAGATGGAAAAGGGAACGTTGTACCGAAGGATTTCCGCAGTATTTCAGGATCTTGTGGTGCTTCCCTTTTCCGTAGGGCAAAATGTGGCGTTATGCCAGGAAGAAGAGATGGACACACAGCGGGTGAGGGAATGCTTAAATCTGGCAGGAATTTCTGAGAAGCTTCCGGATTTGTCCGGTATGTTGGATAAACGTGTGCATCCATCGGGGATTGAGCTTTCCGGCGGAGAGAAACAGAAGCTGGTGTTTGCCAGAGCTTTGTACAAGCGAAGCGGATGTTTGATTCTGGATGAACCTACTTCTGCCTTAGATCCTTTGGGGGAGAGCAGGCTTTATCAGAAGTATCATGAGATTTCAGAGAACAAGACGACGTTGTTCATCTCCCATCGTCTGGCCAGCACCAGTTTTTGCGACCGCATTCTTTTGTTGGATCAGGGAAGGATTGCAGAGGAGGGAACGCATGAAGAACTTCTGAAAAAGGGCGGTAAATATGCAAATATGTTCTATCTTCAGAGTCAGTATTATCAGAAAGAAGAAAAAGAAGACAAAGATAGCAGAGTTCAGCTATCGATAGCTGTAGAAGGGGAAGGCGGTGCGTATTGATGGAACAGAAAAAACAGCGGAGGGTAATAGCTCTTATTTGTAATATGGATCCGGGTTTTTTGCCCCTTGTGGCAATTAAAAGCTTGTTGGAAGGGGTGATTCCGTATTTAAGCATCCTTCTGCCTTCTCTTGTGGTAAATCTCTTATATGAAAAAGCAGAAGCAGCCCGGATTTTTTCTTTTTTGGCAATTTTTTTTCTGGTTTTTTTGATGGTTCGCCTGGTGTTTCAGATACTAAAAAAGCAGTTGGAGAATAAGAAAAATCATATGCTCCATATATATGCAGTCAACAAGGCGAAAAAGGTATTTTACGCTGCGTTTGAAAGGCTGGAGTCTTCCGAATTTGAAAAAATCATGCAGAACATTCAATATAATGATGAAAATTTTGGCGCTTTTCGAAACTACATGGAGGAACTGGAAAAGATTTGGAAAGGGGTGTTTCAAATTGGAGGGGCTGTTTTCATATTTGTTTGGATGAATGCAGGCGTGGCTGAAACAGCAGTGGCCAGGCAGCTTGGAGTTACCATTTTTTGCCTGCTGCTGGGAACCCTTTTCTCCGCAATATGGATGATCTTGATACAGAAAAAAGTCAATGGAAAAATGCCTGCTTTCATGGATAAGATTGTGGATATCAATACGATTTTTTTCGTGTTGTACGAGGATGTGGTTCAGAATTACCGAAAAGGGAAGGATGTACGTTTATTTGGCATGGATCAACTGATTGTAAAGGAAGGAGAAAACATGGTAAGGGGATTTGCCCCTTATGCAAAAAAACAGATTTGGCTGTCCCAGGCAGCGGGGATGGCGGGTAGTATTTTTTCCCTTCTTATGGGAGGAATCTCCTTTGCAGTGATGGGGAGTTATGCCCTGAACGGATTTTTGGCGCCTGGAACGGTTATTTCTTTTGCAGGAAGTATTCAGCAGTTGTCTTCGGCAGTAATTGGGATTGCATTTGCCCTGGGAAGCTTGAATCTCTGGAATGTTCGCATGGATGGGGTATTTGAATTGTTTGAATTGGAAGAAGAGGGGGAAGAAGCAGATAAGGGGAAAATGGATTTTACTGAATGTCACAAGAAGGGGCTCTGGGGTCAGGATGTGCTGGAATTGGAATCGATTGAATTCCAGGATGTGTCCTTTCGCTATCCAAAAGGGCAGGAGGATATTTTAAAACATATTTCTCTTACTATGAAAAAAGGGGAGAAGATGGCTGTTGTGGGACCTAATGGATCAGGGAAAAGTACGTTTATTAAACTTTTGTGCGGGCTTTATGAACCTACCGGGGGACGGATTCTGGTGAACGGACAGGATCGGGCAGAGATGGACATCAATCACCGCCGGGCTTATTTTGCCGCTGTTTATCAGGATTTTACCTTGTTTTCCTTTACTCTGGGAGAGAATATCGCTCTGGGAAAGAGGGAGAATATGGCGCGCCTTTCGGATGTGCTGGGCCGCCTGAAGCTGACGGAAAAGGTAAGTGGGATGAGGGACGGATTAGATACGTATCTGTATCAGGACTATGGCGAAAATGGTCGGGAAGTGTCAGGAGGCGAGGCGCAGAAGCTGGCGATCTGCCGGGCGTTGTATCAGGACGCGCCCTTTGTGGTGTTGGATGAGCCTACGGCGGCGCTGGATCCGGTTTCGGAATACGAAGTCTATAAGGATTTTCAGACGCTGGTGAAAGAGAAGACCGCTGTATTTGTTTCCCATCGGCTGTCCAGCTGCCGCTTTTGTGAGAATATATTCGTTTTTGAACATGGGAATCTGGTGCAGCAAGGAAGCCATGAAGAGCTTTTGGAGGAAAAGAGGGGACTGTACCGAAAGCTTTGGGATGTGCAGGCTCAGTATTATGTGACAAAGTAGAAAAGATGAAGAAAAAGCGGTCTATTTGAAAAGAGTGCATTGTATTTCCTTTCGCTGGATGGTAAGATAATAAAAAGAGATAAATTAAATTGGTGAAATAAGCTGTAAAAGGGGAGAAGATTTAAAAAGAATGGGGGAAAATAATTGAGTAATACGCCATACGATGATGTGTTCCGTACATGATTGAACGACTGCAGCCGTTTGATTATACCGGTGATTAACGAGGTGTTTGGGGAGCATTATACAGGGAAGGAAGCAGTGGTATTTGCACCTAACGAGCACTATTTGAATCAGCAGGATGGGAAGGAGACAGAACGGGTTACCGACAGCAGTTTCAAGATAATGGGAAAGGAGCCAAAGAAGTACCATCTGGAATGTCAGAGCAGTCCGGACCACAGTATGCTGATACGATTTTTTGAGTACGATACCCAGATTGCTCTGGATGAAGGGGAGATAGAGGAAGGGATCCTGACAGTGACCTTTCCCCATTCGGCGGTGTTGTTTTTGCGTCATAATGCAGAGACGCCGGAGCGTTTAAAGACACGGATGGTGACGCCGGGAGGAAGCCTGACTTACGAGATTCCGGTGATGAAGTCCCAGAATTATACGGTGGAAGAGATATTTGAAAAGAAGCTGTGGTTTTTATTGCCGTTTTATATTTTTACTCATGAAAAAAGATTGGAGGAGTATGAGCAGAAGGAAGAACTGCTGGGACAGCTGAAGGAGGAATATGAAGAAATCAGAGGGCGGTTGGAAGAGCTTTTGGTGAGAAATGAAATAGATGAATATACGAAATGTACAATCATAGATATGGCCAATAAAGTAGTGGAGCATTTGGCAAAGAGATATGAGAACGTAAAGGAAGGAGTGAAGTCGGTTATGGGCGGGAAAATCCTGGAATATGAAGCGAAGACAATTCGGAATGAAGGAAGAAGAGAAGGAAGAAAGGCAGGAATTCATGAAGGCCGTCTGGAAATGCTGATGGAGCTGGTGGATACCGGTTTGTTGTCACTGTCAGAAGCAGCCCGTCAGGCCAGGCTTACAGAGGAAGCATTTGAGATACGGATGCGGGAGCATCGTGTATAAAATGACTAGAAGTGAGAAGAATGGGGGAAAATAATTGAGTAATACGCCATACGATGATGTATTCCGTACATTATTGAACGACTGCAGCCGTTTGATTATACCGGTGATTAACGAGGTGTTTGGGGAGCATTATACAGGGAAGGAAGCCAGAGGGCGGTTGGAAGAGCTTTTGGTGAGGAATGAAATAGATGAATATACGAAATGTACAATCATAGATATGGCCAATAAAGTAGTGGAGCATTTGGCAAAGAGATATGAGAACGTAAAGGAAGGAGTGAAGTCGGTTATGGGCGGGAAAATCCTGGAATATGAAGCGAAGACAATTCGGAATGAAGGAAGAAGAGAAGGAAGAAAGGAAGGAATATACGAAGGCCGTAGAGAAGGAATCCATGAAGGCCGTCTGGAAATGCTGATGGAGCTGGTGGATACCGGTTTGTTGTCAC
>CAMNQH010000080.1 GCA_946549035.1 uncultured Lachnospiraceae bacterium
GGGAACAGGAAAAATATGATATGATATCGAAAACGCCGGAGGACAATGCAACGGCCCTTCGGATCGAGAACAGGAACGACCTGTTTCTTCCAGGGGAGCTGCCGGGAGAATTTGGCTGGTGGCTTTTGGAGGACGGCACGGCATTGATCGCCAACAAGACCTTTTTCCCAGGGCTCACCGGGGAAATGTTTGACTGGTGGTTCGCATGGCATCCCATTGACCGTCTCCGGTATGCCTGCTGGGACAATGAAGATCACTATGACGTATACCTGGACGATCCCGCTAAAGCTCTTGACATGACAAAATCCATGCGTGAGCGTCATTGGGGCAGCGTACATAATATTTGGGAGGATATCGGAACCGGCAGCGTGGACCTTCTGCGAATCCATTTTCAACGGCCATCAGTTCTTGGATACGATGAGAGTAAAGTGGATACAGAGCTCTGTAACGGTCTGGTATGCGCCAATGTTCAGATCCTTGGCAGCGGTGAAATGCCGGATATCCCTGTGGTAATGACTCATTTTCTGCGTCCTGCCCAGGGCGGTTCCATTCTTCGTTCCAGATTCTGGTTCGGATGGCAGATCATTAACGGCAAAGCAGTAAAACTCATTCCCGATGATTTCAAAATTCCCGCCATAGGACCGGTTAGCTTGTTGAATCACAATGTAAAGGAATTTTCCAATCTCAGTAAGATTCTTCCTTCCTTGTATGCAGAAGAAAAGGATCATTGGGAAAAATAGAAGAGCTTTTTAAGGGGCCGCCCTAATCAGGCGGCCCCTCTTTGGTTCATGGCAACAGAAAATTCCCGAAGCGTCCTTTCTATTATTTTATTTCTCTCTTGCCGTAATAATCCCATAATATAATCTGGAAGTAATTCGGTACACCAACACGTAAAACAGGGCAAATATCAGATAACTTCCCACTGCTACTTGAATCAGCAGCATTTTATCAAGCAAACCGAAGAGCATCAGAATTTTCAGCAATATAGGAAATGCAAAGCCCAAATGAATACCTGCGGTAATCAGCGGCAGGAAAAATACTGTAAGCACCTGGGAATTGACGCTTTTTCGGATCTCCCGTTTGGTCATTCCTACTTTTTGCATAATGCCAAACCTGGACTGGTCTTCATACCCTTCGGAAATCTGCTTATAATAGATAATCAATATCGCCGCTAAAATAAATACCACTCCCAGCAAAATCCCCAGGAAAAACATTCCTCCGTACAAGGCGTAAAAACCATTGCGCTCCGCCGCCGCACACTCACTGTTTACATGGGGAAAGCTTTCGTCTTCTGCGGCAAGCCGCTGAAGCCGGGACGACGTTTCCCTGCCCACCTGAATCTTCTCTTCTTCACTGCAATTCAAATCAAACCCAAAATAATCATGACAAAAAGAACTGTTGTCTCCATATACGGCAGACTGTATTTCAAATATCTGACGAATCATTTCAAAATCCGGTACAAACACATACAGGGTGGGAAGAACGGTAGCAACCCCATCGCCGTTTTCGATAAATTCCGGCGCCTTTTCCCTGACGTTCATAGTCGTACAGCCTTCTATGTTTATGGTATCATATTGGTAATCCGTCCTTGCGCAATACATCAATACTTGGTTCGGCTCTAAGGTTTCCTCTTTTCCCATGATCTGGTTATAATCAGACAAAGGAATAAAATAAAGCTGTATCACATTCTCATAGCCGTTCATAGAAAAAGATTCCAATTTGTCAATATCCAAAATCACTTGATTTTCTTCCATGTAACACCCTATACCCAAATAGCGGTAGTGTAAAACATTTTCCGCCAACAAACCATGTTCTTTCACCACATTAAGAGCTTCTGTTTGAGCTTTCTTGGCATATGTTTCATCCATTGTGAAGGTATCAATCACCATATTTCGGGGATAACGGTTCCGTAAGTTTTCTTCTTTTCCAATGAACAGACAGGCGGTAGAGGAAATCATAACAAGCACCATCGTGGAGAGGATACAAATGGAGGCCAGCCCTGCGCCGTTTCGCTTCATGCGAAATACCATGGAGGACACAGAGACAAAATGATTGGTGCGGTAATAATATCCCTTTCTTTTCTGCAGCAGCCTGCAAAAAGCAACGGAGCCCGCCATAAACAACAGATAAGTCCCAAGAATGACTAAAACCACCGCAACAAAAAATATCAACATAGCAGTCAAAGGATTTTGAATCGTCACAGCCAGATAATAAGCGACTCCAAGAAGCGCTACCCCCGCCAGAGCCAAAAACCAGTTGGCCTTAGGAGGCTTCTCTCCTGCAGCCTCGCTGTGCATCAATTCCACCGGCTTGGATACATAGATTTGCCTAACACTGTTTAATAAAATCACACCGAAAATCACGGCAAACAGCACCACTGTCTTTCCAATAACGCCATATTCAACGGCAAAGTGAAGGCTTGCCGTTTCTCCCAGCACTTTTGCCATGGAAAGCTCCGCTGCCTTTGACAACAGGATTCCGCATCCTAATCCTCCCAGCAATGCAATGATTCCGCCAAAAAAGCTTTCCCAGAACATCACCCTGAACAAATTCCATTTTCCCATGCCTAAAATATTGTACAGTCCGAATTCTTTTTTCCTGCGGCGAATCAAAAAGGAATTGGTATAAAATAAAAATATCATTGCAAAAACAGCCACAACACCGCTTCCAAAGCTCAATGTCAGCTGCATGGTGTCTCCCCCCTGCATAGCCGCCACGCCTTTATTTACCGTTAAGAATCCAATGATGTAATGCATCATTACCATGCCGATGCAGGTAAGCAGGTAGGGAAGATATATTTTTCGGTTCTTATACATACCGCTTGCCGCCAGTTTTGGATAAAATATCTGTCTCATTGTACGTCACCGCCTGTCGAAAGTAATGTAAGGGTATCAGAAATCTTCTGATACAATTCCTGATTGCTGCTATTGCCCCGGTAAAGCTGATGGAACACCTCTCCGTCTTTGATGAACAGCACCCTGCCTGCGTGGCTGGCCGCTTTCACGGAGTGAGTTACCATAAGAATGGTCTGGCCTTCTTCATTCAAGGAAGAAAACAGAGACAGCAGGCTGTCGGTAGCTTTGGAATCCAATGCTCCGGTGGGTTCATCCGCCAAAATCAATTTTGGCTCCATAATCAAAGCCCGGGCCACCGCCGCCCTCTGCTTCTGCCCGCCGGATACTTCATAGGGATATTTTTTCATCAAATCACTGATTCCCAGTTTCTTGGCAATGGGCGCCAGCCGTTCCCGCATCTTGGGATACGTATTCTTTGCCAGTACCATCGGAAGATAAATATTGTCCTCCAAAGAAAAGGTATCCAGTAAATGAAAGTCCTGGAATACGAATCCCAGATTATCTCTGCGAAACTGTGCCAGTGTAGATTCCTTAATCTTTGCGATATCCTTTCCCTCCAGCATCACCGTTCCGGCTGTAGGCTTATCCAGCGCCGCCAAAATATTTAAAAGTGTGCTCTTCCCGGATCCGGATTCCCCCATAATAGCCACATATTCGCCCTTTTCCACTGTGAAGGTTACATTTTTTAAAGCCATAACCTGATTTCCCCCAAAACGGGTGGTATATATTTTTTTCAAATTGTTTACTTCCAAAATACTCATTTCGGTCGTCCTCCTTTTCTTTCTTACGAGAGCTATTATAACAAAAGAAGGAAATATAAATCCATGCTTTTATCTTACATTTCACCTTGGAAAGCTTACGGTTCTGTAAGATTTGGGCATTAAAAAAATTCTAACAAATAAGGCATATCAGACTTTTACATCCGATATGCCTTCTCTATTACCGATCCAGAATCTTTTTTAATTCGTTCATAAAGGTATTGACGTCCTTAAATTCTCTGTACACAGAGGCAAACCTGACATATGCCACTGCTTCTAAATCTTTCAGCTTATCCATCACAAGCTCTCCAATCACGGTGCTGGGAACCTCTTTCTCTTCCAGATTAAAAATCTCAGTCTCTACCTCTTCCACTAATTGATTCACCTGATTGATGGATATGGGCCGCTTATGGCAGGCGCGCAGCACTCCGGCCTCAATCTTGGAACGGTCATACTGTTCTCTGTTATTGTCCTTTTTAATCACAACTAAGGGAATTGTTTCTACCTTTTCATATGTAGTAAACCGTTTTCCACATACATCGCACATTCGGCGGCGGCGAATGGAATTGTTGTCATCTGCCGGCCTGGAATCAATCACTCTGGTATTGTCGTTACCGCAAAACGGGCATTTCATTTGTTTTCCTCCTTTTTGAGTTTCTATCTTTCTGTCACTGAAAAGCTTCGTATCCTACTTTTTCTTGTGTAAGTGTTTCCTTTACCCCCTAAATATAGTATATCATACCATATATTCCAGCTTTTTGTACAGATATTACAGCTTTTTTTTCTCTTCTTCCTTCACTTCTACCAAAATGATGTCCGGTCCGATTTTCACAATATTGCACCATGGGATGATATATTCAAAATCTCTTCCAAACATCCCCCACATTTTACATGGTCCGGGAATGATCAGCGCCCGGACGCAGCCGGTACATTCGTCAATGTCTACATCCATCACATAGCCGATGCATTTACAGGTGCATACATTGATAACCTCTTTTTCTCTCAAATCACATATACGCATAAGAAAAACCTCCGTTTTATCTTATGCGTACAAAAAAACTGATATGATAAGAAGCAGCAAAATTATACATTAAACCGG
This sequence comes from uncultured Lachnospiraceae bacterium, assembly GCA_946549035.1. Lineage (GTDB taxonomy): Bacteria > Bacillota > Clostridia > Lachnospirales > Lachnospiraceae > 14-2. Next base: position 4,713 of record CAMNQH010000080.1, read on the forward strand.
AACAAAATAACATCCCCGTCTTTTACAACGTATTCTTTTCCTTCCAGCCCCACGATTCCTTTTTCCTTTGCCGCCGCAAGGCTGCCGCAATCCAGCAGATCCTGATAGTTGACAACCTCCGCCCGAATAAAGCCTCGTTCAAAATCTGAGTGAATCTTTCCTGCCGCCTGAGGCGCTTTCGTTCCCTTTCGAATGGTCCAGGCCCGGGTCTCGTCTTCCCCGGCAGTCAAATAGCTAATCAAACCAAGCAGGCTATAGCTGGCCTTCACCAGCTTCTCCAAGCCGGACTCTTCCAGACCCAGTTCTTCCAAAAACATAGCTTTTTCTTCTTCCTCCAGCTCTGCAATTTCCTGTTCGATCTGTGCGCAAATTACAAATACTTCGCTGTTCTCTTCTGCCGCCATCTCCCGGACTGCTTTTACATGTCCATTGCCGGCCCCGTCATCGGCCAAATCCTCCTCCGACACATTTGCTGCATAGATCACCGGCTTTGCCGTCAGAAGGTTGTAAGAAGCAAACCACAAAGCTTCATCCTCATCTTCCGGAACCTCAAAGGTTTTGGCCAGCTTTCCTTCCTCCAGATGCGCTTTTATCTGCTCCAGCAGTTTCAATTCTTTCCCAAGGGTCTTGTCCATACGGGCCTGCTTGGCTACTTTGGAAATCCGCCGTTCCAAAATCTCAAGATCCGAAAAGACTAATTCCAGATTAATCGTCTCTATATCCCTGGCCGGACTTACGTTTCCGTCCACATGAACCACATTATCATCCTCAAAGCAGCGAACCACATGGACAATGGCATCCACCTCCCGGATATTTGCCAAAAACTGATTGCCAAGTCCTTCTCCTTTACTGGCTCCTTTTACAAGTCCCGCAATATCCACAAATTCTATAACCGCGGGAGTTACCTTTTTAGAATGATACATATCCCCCAGCTTTTTAATCCGTTCATCCGGCACTGTAACGATTCCCACATTGGGATCAATGGTACAGAATGGATAGTTTGCTGATTCTGCTCCTGCTTTCGTCAGTGAATTAAACAGGGTACTTTTTCCTACGTTTGGTAAGCCTACGATTCCTAGTTTCATTTTATCTTAATCTCCTTTGTTTATCTTCTGTCGTGTGAATATACAGATTCATTGTTCTTAACCGGCGTTCCTTTTCTGCACAGAAAAACATATTCTGACCATTCCATTGGAATTACTTTGAGAACCCGTCGGACCTTTGGCTTATTCCAACGCCAAGTTCCTTTTATTTAAGTCTTTTTCCATAGTTAAAGCTCCTTCAAAAAAGAGCCTTAACACCTATGCTAGTATAGCATATCAAGGATCAAAAGTAAATCATTGTATTTCTATATTTCCAATGTGGGTTACTGTCAAGTAATCGTTGGCAACCTTTCTCATATATAATTTATCCAATGTCACAAACCTGTTCAAAATACGATTGCTAACTTTATGACTCTCGAGATAGTAAAAAGAATCTTGCTCTTAGTAACTGACGGATTCCGCTGTGTAGGCTTCCAGCAATACCTTTAGTGCCGCAAGCGGGAATTTATGAAAATTTCTTTTCGCCCGCCCTCCACGGACAGCCTGCGGATTTGCCAAACGGGAGAGGGAATTTCTTTCTATCCCCTTTGCACGGCATAATACTGGAGATTTTTGAAAATGCCAAAAATGGGCGCAAAAAAACAGGAAAACTTTTCTTGATTTCCTATCTTGGTGTGTCGTTTCTATGTGGCGGCGGTTATTCGGTTTTTAGCTGGCTACAATTCTACAAACTGGATTTTATTCTTGCCTTTTCATCAGTCGTTTTTTGAACGCTCGAATCCTCGCACCATAGCGGCTTGAATATAGCAAACCCACCAAAAGCATTCCGACT
>CAMNQH010000081.1 GCA_946549035.1 uncultured Lachnospiraceae bacterium
ACAGTTACAATGGATGTTACAAAGGCTGTCAATGATATTAAGGCAGGTAAAATCGAGTATAGGCTTGACAAGTCCAATATCATTCATGCACCTGTAGGAAAAGCTTCTTTCACGGAAGAGCAGTTAAAAGAAAACTTTGACGCTTTGATGGAAGCGATTGTAAAGGCAAAACCCAGCACTTTAAAGGGACAGTATTTAAGAAGCATTTCTCTGGCTCCTACCATGGGCCCCGGAGTAAAAGTAAGCACTGCAAAGTTCTAATTTGATATGGTATAATAGGGTACGGCAATGGTCGTGCCCTTTTTATATGTATAGGGTTGATAAACCGGCAATTTTGTAACAAGTGTTATTTTTGTTGGACAGCAGGTATATTTGCCGGGAATACTGGTAAAAGCTGTATAAAATGTCCGGCCTTGGATACGGGAGCAAAAGGATGCGGGAGGAGCTATGAACAGAAGGAAACGCAGAAAACGACAATTAGCATATTTTTTGATAACTCTGATGATTGTAACAGGCGTGGGAGCTGCGGCTCTGTATTTGATTTCAAAAGCTTCGGGAGGAGCAGTGAAACCGGTACCTTCGGAAAAGCTGCAGGCGGAAAGCGGGGAGCAGGCGCTGAATGCGGAACGGGGCGGGAGCGTTGAGCTTCCGGAAACGTCTGAACTGATTAAGCCGGAAGATAAAGAGAAAGAATCGGAAGAAAGTAATGTGTCGGAGCCAATTACGAAAATCAAATCCGTAACGATGGCTTTTGGCGGAGACGTATGTTTTCATGACGAATATGCCAATATGTATTCCCTGAAAAACAGGGGCGGCAAAATGGATAGTTCCCTTTCTGCAGATTTGCTGGGGGAAATGCGGCAGGCTGATATTCTCATGGTCAATAATGAATTTTCTTATTCCCTGCGGGGAGAACCGCTGCCGGAAAAGGCCTTTACCTTTAGAAGCCGTCCTGAAAATGTGGAGCTTCTCCATGAAATGGGAGTGGATATTGTTTCCCTTGCCAATAATCATGTATACGATTGGGGCGAGGATGCCCTTTTTGACACTCTTGATACCTTAAAAAATGCGGGAATTCCCTATATAGGAGCGGGAAGGAATCTGGATGAGGCAAAGGAACCTTACTATTTTGAAATAAACGGAAGAACCATCGCCTACGTTTCCGCAACTCAGGTGGAGAGAAATGATAACCCGGATACCAAAGGCGCCACAGAGGTAACGGCTGGAACCTTCCGCTGTTTTTCCGAAGAGGAATTCGGGAGACTTTTGGAGGTTGTAAAAGAAGCGGATGCAAAGGCGGATATAACGGTGGTATATATTCACTGGGGAACGGAAAACACGGATGAACTGCATTGGGCCCAGGAATGGCAGGCGCCGGAGCTTGTGGAGGCGGGAGCCGATCTGATCGTGGGGGATCATCCCCATTGTCTTCAGGGAATTGATTTTATTGAGGGCGTGCCCGTTTTCTATAGTATCGGAAATTTTTGGTTTAATTCCAAAAGTCTTGATACGGGTCTTTTAAAGGTGGTATTGGATGAAGCGGGCGGTCTGACCTGCCAGTTTCTGCCTGCGCTTCAGCATGACTGTAGGACGGATATGGCGTCGGGGGCGGAAAAGCAGAGGATTCTTCAGTATCTGCAATGCATTTCCCCGGATGTGACCATAGATGAGAACGGATTTATTAAGGATGCGCCTTACGGCGGACCGCCTATTGATTATGATGCGGTGCAAAGGGTGCCTAAGAAAAGGGAAGAGCCGGTGCAGGAAGGCACAGGAACAGAGGCGGGAGATTCTGCATCCGAAGGGGTAACGACAGAATGAGCAGGAACTGTCGCAAGAGAAGTGTCAGGCAGTGAAACCGCAGAGTGTTTAAAGTGATAGGAGTGCCCGAAATAATGAGAATGGGTATAGAATCTAAAATAGGGCAAAAATAGATTCTAAAATAAATTCTAAAATAGATTCCCAAATAGATTCTAAAGTATTGACAGCATAGATTTTCTGTGTTAAGTTAATTAAGGTCTTACGAGACTTTGCCGAAGACAGCAGGTGCCCGTTTTCAGGGCGTAAGCGAATCGCCTGCCGAGGAAAGAAAGAGTATGTTTATGACTTTTTGCCTTCCGGTCTTCCGGGAGGCTTTTTATATTTATGGCGCAAGCCGTGAAAACATAAATACTCCTATCGGCAACAAAATCTATAAGGAGGTAAATGTGAAATGGCAAAGGTTGAATTAAAACAGCCAATCGTGGAAGAAATTTCCGGTTATCTGAAAGAAGCGCAGTCTGTTGTGTTAGTTGATTACCGCGGACTTACCGTTGAGCAGGACACACAGCTTCGTAAAGCTATGCGTGAAGCCGGCGTGGTATACAAGGTATACAAAAACACAATGATGAACTTTGCGTTCAAGGGTACAGATTATGAAGCACTGGCACCCTATCTGGAAGGACCCAGCGCAGTTGCGATCGCAAAAGACGATGCAACGGCACCGGCAAGAATCCTTGGCAAATATGCAAAGAATATTGAAGCGTTGGAAATCAAAGGCGGCGTAGTGGAAGGTATTGCATATGACGCTAAGGGAATCAGCGCAATCGCAAGCATTCCCGGCAGAGAAGAACTGCTCTCCAAATTGCTTGGAAGTCTCCAGTCTCCTATTACGAACCTGGCCCGCGTATTGAACCAGGTAGCGGAAAAGGGTGGCGCAGGAGAAGCGGCGCCGGCTGAGGAAGTAAAGGCGGAAGAAGCTCCCGCAGAGGAAGCAAAAGCGGAAGAAGCAGCAGAAGCTCCTGCAGAGACTCCCGCAGAATAAGCGCAAAAAATGTTGAAAAATAAAATTAAACGGAGGAAATGAAAATGGCAAAATTAACAACAGCAGAATTTATTGATGCTATTAAAGAGTTAACAGTTTTAGAATTAAATGATTTAGTTAAAGCTTGTGAAGAAGAGTTCGGCGTATCCGCAGCAGCAGGCGTTGTAGTTGCAGCAGCAGGCGGCGCAGCAGACGGCGGTGCAGAAGAGAAGACCGAGTTTGATGTTGAATTAACAGAGGTTGGACCTAACAAGGTTAAAGTTATCAAGGTTGTACGTGAAGCAACAGGCCTTGGCTTAAAAGAAGCGAAAGACGTAGTTGACGGAGCTCCTAAGGTAATCAAGGAAGCTGCATCCAAAGAAGAAGCAGACGATATCAAGGCTAAATTAGAAGCAGAAGGCGCTAAAGTTACTCTTAAGTAATCAAAGTGACAAAAAGTCTTTTATATTCGGAATGAACAAAAGAGCTGTCAGGGACTTTGAAGAGCAAGGTCCAGCGGCTCTTTTTCATTTTTTTAGAATATTTTTATTGACTTGTGATTTGTCTTGTAGTAGAATGGATGATGCACTATTGTGGTGTGTTAGGCTTATTTGTGCAGGAGATTGCATCAGTGCGGCCGATTAATTGAAAGAACGGGGTGAAATGTCAATGGAAAAGAACAGAATACGTCCAATCGCATCCGGTAAAGACGTACGTATGAGCTATCAGAGACAAGAAGAAGTTTTGGAGATGCCGAATCTGATCGAGGTTCAGAAAAATTCCTATAACTGGTTCCTGAAAGAGGGATTGAAAGAAGTATTTGACGATATTTCTCCGATTACCGACTACAGCGGACACTTGAGTCTGGAGTTTGTGGATTTTGAATTATGCGAGGATGACGTAAAGTATTCTATTGAAAAATGCAAAGAGAGAGATGCAACTTACGCAGCGCCACTGAAGGTAAAAGTACGTCTCTACAACAAAGAGAAGGATGAAATCAGCGAGCATGAGATTTTCATGGGCGATCTTCCTTTGATGACAGAGACAGGCACATTTGTAATTAATGGTGCGGAGCGTGTTATCGTAAGCCAGTTAGTGCGTTCCCCGGGTATTTATTACGGAATCGGCCATGACAAAATCGGTAAAGAGCTGTATTCCTGTACGGTTATCCCCAATCGTGGTGCATGGTTGGAGTATGAGACAGATTCCAATGACGTTTTCAGCGTTCGTGTAGACAGGACAAGAAAGGTGCCCATTACTGTATTTATCCGTGCTCTGGGTATCGGCACAAATGAAGAAATCAGAGAATTATTCGGAGACGAGCCAAAGATCGAAGCCAGCTTCGCAAAGGATCCTTCCATTACGGAAAAGAATCCCAGCGGAAGCTATGAAGACGGTCTTTTAGAGCTGTACAAAAAAATCCGTCCCGGCGAGCCTTTAAGCGTGGACAGCGCCGAAAGCCTGATCACGGCCATGTTTTTTGACCCCAGAAGATATGACCTTGCCAAGGTGGGACGTTATAAATTCAACAAAAAGCTGATGCTTAGGAACCGTATCAGAAATCATGAGCTTGGCGAGGACGTTATGGATCCTTATACAGGCGAGTTGATTGCCGCTGCGGGAACCGTGGTTACGGCAGAGTTAGCGGATCAGATTCAGAATGCGGCTGTTCCGTATGTTTATATACAGACAGAGGAAAAGAATGAGAAAGTATTGTCCAACATGATGGTAGACATTACTCATTTTGTTGACTGCAATCCCAAGGAACTGGGCGTAACGGAACTGGTTTATTTCCCTGTGCTGCAGCAGATTCTGGAGGAGTACGGCGAGAAGGCGGATGAGCTTGCCGGCGCTATTAAGAGAAATATCCATGATCTGATTCCCAAGCATGTTACAAAGGAGGATATCATTGCTTCCATTAACTATAACATGCATCTGGAATACGGCATCGGCAATGACGATGATATTGACCATTTGGGCAACAGACGTATCCGTGCGGTAGGCGAGCTTTTGCAGAACCAGTACAGGGTAGGTCTGACCAGACTGGAAAGAGTTGTCCGTGAGAGAATGACGACTCATGATGCAGAGGAGGTATCTCCTCAGGTATTGATCAATATTAAGCCTGTGCAGGCTGCGGTTAAGGAATTCTTCGGTTCCTCCCAGCTGTCACAGTTTATGGACCAGAACAATCCTTTGGGCGAGCTGACCCACAAGAGACGTTTGTCTGCATTGGGACCGGGCGGTTTATCCAGGGACAGAGCCGGATTCGAGGTCCGTGACGTACATTATTCCCACTATGGAAGAATGTGTCCTATTGAGACTCCCGAGGGTCCGAATATCGGTTTGATCAACTCCCTTGCTTCCTATGCAAGGATTAATGAATACGGCTTCGTAGAGGCTCCTTACCGTAAAATTGATAAGACGGATGCGGAGAATCCTGTTGTAACAAACGAAGTTGTGTATATGACGGCGGACGAAGAGGACAATTACCATGTTGCCCAGGCTTCCGAGCCTTTGGATGCGGAAGGCCACTTTAAGAGAAACTGGGTTTCCGGCCGTTATCTGGATGAGACCCAGGAATATCCCAAGGCTTTGTTTGATTACATGGATGTATCCCCTAAGATGATTTTTTCCGTTGCAACGGCCTTGATTCCCTTTTTGCAGAATGACGACGCTAACCGTGCCCTGATGGGCTCCAACATGCAGCGTCAGGCGGTTCCCCTCCTGTTTACGGAGGCTCCCGTAGTAGGAACCGGTATTGAGACAAAGGCTGCCGTTGACTCCGGCGTCTGTGTTGTGGCAAAGAAAGCGGGAACCATCGATTATGTTTCTTCCAAGATTATACGTATGACTTATGATGACGGGGAGAGGGATGAATACCGTCTGACCAAGTTCTCAAGGAGCAACCAGTCCAACTGCTACAATCAGAAGCCCATTGTATTTAAGGGAAATCACGTTGCGGCAGGCCAGGTTATTGCGGACGGACCTTCCACCAGTGAAGGCGAGCTCGCTTTAGGCAAAAACCCTCTTATCGGATTTATGACCTGGGAAGGTTACAACTACGAGGATGCGGTTTTATTAAGTGAAAGATTAGTTCAGGATGATGTTTACACATCCGTTCATATTGAAGAATACGAGGCTGAGGCCCGTGATACCAAGCTGGGACCGGAAGAAATCACAAGAGACGTTCCCGGTGTGGGCGACGACGCTTTAAAGGATTTGGATGAAAGAGGTATTATCCGAATCGGCGCTGAGGTTCGCGCAGGAGATATTCTGGTGGGTAAGGTAACTCCCAAGGGAGAGACGGAACTGACCGCAGAGGAAAGACTGCTCCGTGCTATTTTCGGCGAGAAAGCCCGTGAAGTAAGGGATACTTCTTTAAAGGTTCCCCACGGCGAATACGGTATTGTAGTGGATGCCAAGGTATTCACAAGAGAGAATGGAGACGAGTTATCTCCGGGTGTTAACCAGGCAGTCCGTATCTATATTGCACAGAAGAGAAAGATTTCCGTAGGAGATAAGATGGCAGGCC
>CAMNQH010000082.1 GCA_946549035.1 uncultured Lachnospiraceae bacterium
GTCCCCAAACCAGCAGAAAGAGATTATAGAAATCATACATAGGTGTTTTGAATGAAAAAGAGACAGAGGAAAGAAGCCATAACGTCACATATTCCCTATGGGCCTTATGAAGCGTATGTGAAGCGTCCTATGGATATTGTGTTATCGGTTACAGCATTGTTGTTCTTGTGGCCTTTGATGGGGGTAACGGCAGCTCTGGTAAAAAAGAAACTGGGTTCCCCGGTGCTGTTTTCACAGGAGCGTCCCGGGCGGGATGGAAAAATTTTTTGTTTATATAAGTTCCGCACAATGACAGATGAAAAAGACTCGGGCGGACAGCTTCTGTCGGATGAAGTGCGTCTGACATCCTTTGGAAAAAGATTGCGCAGCAGCAGCTTAGATGAATTACCGGAAATTCTGAATATTATAAAAGGTGATATGAGCCTTGTAGGCCCCCGGCCTCTTTTAGTGGAATATCTGCCCAGATATAACGAGCGTCAGGGACGGCGTCATGAGGTTCGCCCTGGTTTGACAGGACTTGCCCAGATAACAGGGCGAAATAGTCTTTCCTGGAAGGAGAAGTTTGAGAAAGACGTGGAATATGTGGACCGTATCACATTTCTGGGAGACTGTAGGATTATCATTGGAACGGTTCTGTCCGTTTTACGAAGGGAAGGAATTTCCTCCGAGACTTCCGCTACTATGGAGGCTTTTACAGGAGAAGAAGAATAAATGATGGAAACAGTGGGAGGACACTTATCTTGTGGGACAAAACATATTTGGATGAATTGGATAGAAAAAGGGAGCAGGCAGCCAAGGGAGGCGGAGAGGCCAGAATAGCCAAGCAGCATACGAAAGGGAAAATGACAGCCAGGGAAAGACTTGCTTATCTTTTTGACCAGGATTCCTTTCAGGAAGTAGGTTCCTTGATAGAATCACGCTTTACGGACTTCGGAATGGAGGAAAAGAAGCTTCCCGGGGATGGGGTGGTAACAGGTTTTGGAACCATTGGCGGACGCCCGGTATATGCATCCGCAGAAGATTTTACCGTTCTAGGGGGTACGCTGGGAGAATATCACTCCAAAAAAATTGCCCGGATTCAAGATATGGCTTACGAGAGCAAGGCGCCGTTTATTTCTATTAATGACAGCGGCGGAGCCAGGATTGAAGAAGGGATTGCCGGGCTTGACGGGTACGGAGATATGTTTCTTCGGCATACCAAATCTTCCGGTGTGATTCCCCAGATTGCAGTGATTATGGGGCCTTGCGCCGGGGGAGCGTGCTATGCTCCGGCATTGTGCGATTTTGTATTTATGGTGGAGAAAACCAGTCAGATGTTCCTCACCGGTCCTGGAGTTGTAAAAACAGTGTTGGGAGAAGAGGTTACCACGGAAGAGCTGGGAGGCGCCTGGACGCACAGTACCCTAAGCGGGGTAGCCCATTTTAAATATCCAAGGGAGCAGGAATGCCTGGACGGCGTAAAAACGTTGTTGTCCTACCTGCCGAAGAATTTCAGGGAAAAGCCGCCTAAGAAGATTGGAAAGGCGAGAGACTTATCTGATACGCTCCAGGAGATTGTTCCGGATAATCAGCGAAGATCCTATGATGTACATGATGTAATTCGTACCTTTGTAGATGAGGGCAGCTTTTTTGAGGTGCACCGTGATTTTGGAAAAAGTATTGTCATCGGATATGCCAGGATGGACTCAGAGGTTCTGGGAATCGTGGCAAGCCAGCCGCTGCATAATGGGGGCGCTCTGGATATTGACTCTGGTGAGAAAGCGGCACGTTTCGTGCGCTGCTGCGACTGCTTTGGTATTCCGATTTTGACTTTGATTGACGTACCGGGCTTTCTGCCGGGCAAAGGGATGGAGCAGGGCGGAATCATCCGAAGAGGAGCCAAGCTTTTATATGCTTATTGCGAAGCCTCCGTACCCAAAGTCAGCCTGATTATGCGAAAGGCCTATGGCGGCTCTTATATTGCTATGAACAGTAAAGGAATGGGAGCGGATATGGTATATGCCTGGCCCATTGCCCAGATTGCGGTGATGGGAGCGGAAGGGGCGGTGGATATTGTATTTCGCCGGGAGCTTGCCCAAGCGTCTGACAAGGGGCAGGCCAGAGACAGGATGATAGAAGAATATAATGAGCGATTTATGTCTCCGTATATTGCGGCAAAGCTTGGAATTATTGATGAGGTAATTGCACCGGAAGAGACCAGGCGGAGAATTCGGGCCTCCTTTGAAAGCCTTCGGAATAAAGAGAGAAGCCCAGGTTCTTACTCCCATGGGAATATACCACTGTAAAGGATTGGATGAAACATGAAAAACATTGTGATTATTGGGGCGGGGGATCTGGGAAAAGAGGTTGTCTGGCTCATTGAGGACATTAATCAACAGTGCCCCAGGTATTTGATTCTGGGATTTTTGGATGATGATGTTCAAAAACAGGGAACAGAAGTGGAGGGTTACCGGGTACTGGGAACCATAGACCAACTGGAAACTCTTTATCAGAAAAATTCCTTCTGTGCCGTGATTGCCATGCAGGATGGCACGGCCCGCAGAAGAATCGATCAGGAGCATCAAAATTTCCACAACTGGGAAAGTATTATTCACCCCACAGCCGTTGTGGCTCCCCGGGTATATCTGGGACATGGAAGTATTTTATTTCCCCAGGTAACCGTGTCCATTGGCAGTAAGCTGGGAAATCATGGCCTTTATTATATCAACAGTACGATCTGTAACGACTGCATTTTTGGAAATTATGTTTCTGTCATGTCCGGGGTATCTGTATCTGAGCATGTGGCCATTGGAGATGAAAGCTGTCTTGCAGCAGGGTGCACTGTGTATCCTCATAAGGTATTGGGCAGAAATGTAAGGGTAGCCGCGGGAGCGTCTGCCTCTCGGGACTGCAACGACCATGGAGAGGTTGGAAAGGGTTTCTTTTTTAAATAGCGAAGAAAGAAGGTGAGAAACGGTGGGAAATGCATTTTTATTTCCAGGACAAGGCTCCCAGACGGTTGGAATGGGCCAGGTATTGTACCAACGTCTCCCAGAAGCAAAGGAAATATTGGATCAGGCGTGTCATATTTTGGGATATGACTTAAAAAAGCTCATGTTTGAGGGTCCTATGGAGGAGCTGACTGATACCAGGGTCGCTCAGCCCGCCATCTATACTTGCTCCGCCATGTATTTGGAGCTGGCAAAACAGCAGGGATTGGAGTTCTCCTTTGCAGCGGGACATAGTTTAGGAGAATATAGCGCTTTGTACGCATGTGATGTATTGGGATTTGAAGAAGGATTGCGTCTGATTGACGCCCGGGCAAAGGCCATGGCGGCGGAAAATGGAAAAGGGATGATGGCTGCGGTAATGGGGCTGACAGAAGAGGAGCTGGTAGAAGTAGTGAAGCAGCAGAAAGACGTATGTCTTGCCAACCTCAATACAAAGACTCAGATTGTGATTTCCGGCACGGAAAGCGGCATCCAGAAGATAGCCGAAGAGCTGGAGGGCAAAGAAATTACTGTAAAAAAACTTTCCGTATCTGCAGCCTTTCATAGCCCTCAGATGGCAAAAGCAGCAGAAGATATGAAAGGCAGAATAGAGGCGTTGGAATTTAGGGAGCCGAAAGCCGCCCTTGTGCCAAATGTCACAGGGCGGCCTACAAAAGATATCAAAAAGATTAAGGAATGCCTGATAGCCCAGATTACAGGCCAGGTTCGCTGGCATGACAGTATTATAGCCATGAAGGAGCAGGGAGCGGAAGCGTTTTATGAGATTGGGAACGGGAAGGTGCTGCGGAAAATGAATAAGGTCATCACCCTGCGGCCCAAATGCTTTTCTCTGGAACTGGGAGGGGAGCCATGAAAGATATCATTATTGTAGGGGCAAGCGGATTTGGACGGGAATTGGCCCAGGTGATAGAAGAAATCAACCGAGTAAAACCTACATGGAAGATCTTGGGATTTTTGGATGATAACCCGGACGCATTAGAAGGTGTCAACTGTTCCTATAAGCTTCTTGGCTCTATTGAACAGTGGCGTCCCAAGGAAGAAGAATGGTATGCCATGGCGATTGCAGCGCCTGTGATAAAAGAAGAAATAGTCTCAAAATTAAAGGCCAAAGGAGCGCAATTTGCCAGCATCATTCACCCAACCGCAGGGATTAGCAGCAATTCTCAGATTGGTGAGGGGGCGGTATTGTTTGGACAATGCGGCGTCAGCGTTAATGTTAAGATAGGAGAATTTGCTTTTCTAAATGCCTTAGTGGGGGTGGGGCATGACGCTGTGATTGGCCCCTACTCCATGATTGGCCCCAAATGCTGCATTTCCGGTCATACAACTCTGGGAAGAGGCGTCACTATGGGCGCTCTTGCCTCCACTTATCCCGGAGTAAGTGTGGGAGATTATGCCACCATCGGCATGAACAGCACGGCGATACGAAGGGTAAAGCCCCGCACTACTGTGATTGGAGTACCTGGAAAAGTATTGTAATAGTTATGATATCACAAAACAAGAAAGAGGAGAAAACAATGAATACAGAAAAGAAGATGGAATTATTAGCAGATATTTTGGATGTGGAAGTAGAAGAGATTCAGCCGGAATTGGAACTATCTAAAATGGAAGAATGGGATTCCATTGCCGTTCTTTCCTTTATCGCTATGATGGACGAAGAGTTTGGCAAAGAAATGAAAGGTTCCGAGATTAAACAATTTGTTACGGTTCAAGATGCGCTGGATGCCATGAAGGAGTAGCTTTTATGCAGAGCAAGGAATTTAAAAACGTTAAGATCAGCGGCCTTGCCTGTGCCGTTCCTGCAAGAAGAGTGGAAACAGACAGCTTTATAGACCATTTTGGAAAAGACACCGTAGAGCGTTTTAAAAAAGCGACAGGTATCAAGGCCAGGCATCTTTCGGATGGGAACCAGACGGCGTCTGATTTGTGCTATGTTGCTGCAAAGGCATTGATGGAAAAGAATAACCTTACGGGAGACGATATAGACGCGGTGATTATGGTTACCCAAACGCCGGATTACAAAATGCCTTCTACGGCATATGTGCTTCATAAACGTCTCAATATCAAACAGAGCTGCCTGGTGTTTGACATTAATCTGGGCTGTTCTGGATTTGTGAATGGCGTTTATATTCTGGCGGGACTGATAGAAAGCAGAACCATTGATCGTGCTTTGCTCCTGGTAGGGGATGTGAATACAAACCATCAGATATCTGACGATACGTCCTTTACCATGATGTTTGGAGATGCGGGGAGCGCTTGCATCATGGAACGAGGAGAGGAAACCATACGAGGAATGATCCGCTCTGATGGCGAAGGTTTTCATACTTTGATTACTCCCGTACCAGGGGCCAGATTTCCCCAAGCGGTTTCCCAGGAGGGGGTAGTTGCGAGCAAGATGGATGGAGATGATGTATTCTTATTTACTATTACAAAAGTGCCTAAGTTATTTAAGGAGTTTTATAAAAACTTTTCTTGTGATAGGGAGGATTTTGATTACTATGTACTCCATCAGGCCAATTTGATGATTGTAAATCAGATTGCTAAGAAATTGAAACTGGACGCTCAGAAAGTTCCTGTATCTTTGGAGGAATATGGGAATACGGATGGAGCTTCTATTCCTATTGGAATTGCAGATCTTTGCGAAAAGATAGACGAGAATCGTACTTTGAATTTTATTACTTCTGGGTTTGGAATCGGGCTGTCTTGGGGAATTGTATCTTTTCGATTAGATCCACGAGATGTTTTACCTATAATTTTTATTTGTTTTTGCGATATTTTTTTTTATTTATTCT
>CAMNQH010000083.1 GCA_946549035.1 uncultured Lachnospiraceae bacterium
GCGGATGAACTGAAGCGGATGGAGGATTTGGAGGTAGCGAGGAAGGAGCTGGAAACGGCAAAGGGTGAAAAGCCTGTGTCGCAGAAAATGTTCCAGGCAATTTGATAAGGAAATGGTAAGGCGCTCTGCTTCGGCGGGGCGTTTTTAATGGAAAATTAATTTAGTGGTAATTGTAAAAGAAAAAGAGATTTGTTAAAATAGAAGCTACCATATTTATAAAAGGATTGGAAGATATGAGCGAAAAACAAGATTTTATTGAAATGATGAATGATGGGGGTTTTTCTGTAAATGCAAGGATAGATTTTAATAATTTTATCAGTGCGGTAGAAACCGAGGATGGGATGATTTCAGCAGTTTAAAAGATATATCAAATTATTGATGATATTGTATTGGAAAAGGAAGCTTCACAATTTAAAACAGATCTTCAAATTGGAACAAAATATTATCGGGCAAGAGTTATTGATCCGATAGATGATAATGGTTTGGAAAAAGGTATAGGAAAGACCTTGGATGGTAAATTCTCAGGATACAATGATGTTAATTCAATTGAACCAGTTTTAGAGATAAGTGGAGAAGGACGAAATAATATAGAGGGTGCTTCCTATTTATATGTTGCGTCAAATTCGGAAACAACTTGCATGGAAATAAAATCACAATTTGGTGATTTTATTTCTCTTGCAGAATTTGAATTAGCAAAACCTTTAAGTATTATTGATTTTGCTTCAGATAAAACATTTCAAAGAAAAGATACAGAATTATATGGGATGAGCATGGGAGTGTTTTTTCGGAATTAATGTTAAGATTTTTTGAACTAGTTAGGGGTGAAAATGCTTATCGTGCAACGCAGATTATTTCTGACTATTTGAGGAAAACGGGTGTGGACGGAATTAAATATAGAAGTTTTTTATCTCCAGGTGGGTGTAATTTTACAATTTTTAATAGCCACCCATCATACATAAAATTTTGTGATAGCAGGGTTTTAATCCATAAGCAGGCAAATCACTCCTTTTGGGATTTTAATAATGATACTGAAATTATGTCAAATAGAGGTGCGAAATTACTTGTTTATGAGCAGAATATCGCTGAAAAACACAAGAAGCATTTATGTCAAAGATTCAGAATGATAAAAGAAACTATAAACAATTAATTTGTTAAAAATATGATTATATGTATGATTGCACGTTTATAGAGAGGAGTAGTAAGAAACCCCAATTCCTACTACGTTTTTACTACGATTGACGGCTTCAACTTGCCACATTTTGCCCCGTTTTGCTTATTCTGTGATTTTTTTAACAATTTTCTTTGAAAAAATAAACCTCGCAAAACGTGCCAAAACACGGCAAATCAACGCAATTCAGGAGGAAATTTTATTATGATAAAGATATTATTCGTCTGTCACGGCAACATCTGCCGCAGTACAATGGCCGAGAGCGTAATGGCCCACCTGATTCAAACGACCAATCTTCAAACGCAAATCAGCGTATCCTCCGCGGCTACCAGCCGAGAGGAAATCGGCAATCCTCCCCATCACGGAACAGTCTCAAAGCTTCGCCAGGTAAACATTCCGGTAATTCCTCACCGGGCCGTACAGATGACCCGTCAGGATTATGAGAAGTATGATTACCTCATCGGCATGGATGGCGCCAACATCCGCAACATGCTTCGGATTCTGGGAGGAGATCCCAAGAAAAAGGTTTCAAAACTGCTTTCCTTTGCAGGCAGAGGGGATGACATTGCCGATCCCTGGTATACCGGGAATTTTGACGAAACCTACCAGGATGTCACAGAAGGATGCCAGGCTCTGTTAGAACATATTCAAAAAAGTGTCAACGCACGGTAAGCGATGCGGTTGGTTGTAACGGCAAGAGAATAACGAAGCGCATCCCGATCGTAAAAAATTAAGTAAACACAGCAGGAGGATGTAGATGAACCATCAGGGAACAAAACGAATGGAAACAGAACGGCTGATATTACGCCCCTTTACAGAAAAAGACGCTTGTGGGATGTATGAAAACTGGGCGTCCGATCCTGAAGTTGTGCGTTACCTTCCCTGGCCGGCCCATGATTCTGTGGAGACCACCAGACAGTTATTGGAAGAATGGGTCAGGGAGTACAGGCAGCCGGATCGATATGTATGGTGCCTGGAGGATAAAGAAAGCGGCGAACCGATTGGGAGTCTGGGAGCGTTGGAAGTGGATCATAAAGTGCAATCTGTAAAAGCAGGTTATTGCCTCAGCCGCCGTTTCTGGTATCAGGGGCTTGTGGCGGAGGCTCTTAGTACAGTTGTAGTGTATCTCCTGGAAGAGGTTGGGGTTGAGCGAATCGAGGCCCGTCACGATGCCAGAAATCCTCGCTCCGGCGCAGTATTAAAAAAGTGCGGCTTTCAGTATGAGGGGACTTGTCGGAGGGCGGGATGGAATAACAGTGGTATTTATGATGTTTGCCTGTATGGATTGATAAAAAAGGAGAAGGAGCAGGCAGAGGAAGGACTGCGTCAGGCTGTGGATACCCATTGCCCCCAAAGTCTCATTTCTGATAAAACCATAGAATATGTGGGAAATCTGGCGCAATTAGAACTTTCTTTCCAGGAAAAAGAGCAGGCCAAGAAGGATATGGGGCGGATGTTACATTATTTTGATAAACTAAAAGAGGTGAATACAGAGGGAGTTTCACCCATGTCACATTTGTGTTCCAAGCAGAATGTATTCCGACAGGATGTTGTGACGGACGGCAGCGCCAAAGAGGAAATTTTAAAAAATGCGCCTCTGGAAAAAAACGGCTTCTTTCAGGTGCCCAAGACGATAGAAGCGCCGCCGGAGGCTTCCGACGAGCCGGAAGAGAAGAAGTCTCCTTTGCGAGAGGACGCCTTACAGGAGGATATTTTATAGGAGGATACTTCATGGAGATTACAGAATTGACGGCTGCAGCTCTGGGAAAGAAAATAAAAGCAGGGGAGCTGACTGCGGAAGATGCCGTCCGGGCCTCATACGAAAAAATACGCCGGCTGGAGCCTGTTCTCCACAGTTTTATTACCATCGATGAGGAAAATGCCCTGTCCCAGGCAAAAGCGGTGCAGCATAAAATAGAGTCCAAAGAGCTGACAGGCCCCCTGGCAGGAGTGCCTGTTGCAGTAAAAGATAATCTGTGTACGGAAGGGATGCGGACAACCTGCGGCTCTAACATGTTAAAACAGTTTGAACCCTGCTATTCGGCCACAGCGGTAGAACGCTTGAAAGAGGCCGGTATGATTGTCCTGGGTAAAACGAATATGGATGAATTTGCCATGGGCAGCACAACAGAGACGTCTTATTTCGGGGCGACGCACAATCCCTGGAATCTGGCCCATGTGCCGGGAGGCTCTTCTGGAGGTTCCTGCGCTGCCGTGGCGTCGGGAGAATGCTTTTGCGCCCTTGGTTCCGATACGGGAGGGTCGATTCGTCAGCCCAGCGCTTTTTGCGGAGTCACCGGTTTAAAGCCCACCTATGGAACCGTTTCCAGGTACGGCCTGATTGCATATGCCTCATCCTTGGATCAGATTGGGCCCGTGGCAAAGGATGTGACGGATTGCGCCATGCTTTTGGAAGTAATTGCAGCTTATGATTCCAAAGACAGTACCTCTATACCTCGGGAACATTATGACTTTATCAGGGCGCTGCAGGAAGACGCGGCCCATTTGCGAGTCGGCATTCCTGTAAATTATTTCTATAAGGGATTGGATCCGGAGATAAAGAAGGCTGTTCTGGAAGCAGGAGAGCTTTTGGGAAAAAAGGGGGCTTTTGTGGAGGAATTTCAGCTGGGATTGACGGACTATGCCATATCGTCTTATTACGTGATTGCATCAGCCGAAGCCAGCTCCAATCTGGCTCGGTTTGACGGGGTGAAGTACGGCTATCGGGCGAAGGAGGGGGAAACGCTTTCTGAGATGTACAGAAAGACCCGGGCACAAGGATTTGGCTCAGAGGTAAAACGGAGAATTATGTTGGGGTCTTTTGTATTAAGCTCCGGTTATTACGATGCATATTATCTGAAAGCTCTTCAGGCCAGAGCCTTGATCAAACAGGAATTTGACCGGGTGTTTGCTTCCTATGATGTAATCCTGTCTCCGGCGGCTCCCACTGTCGCTCCGAAACTGGGGGAATCCTTAAAGGATCCGATGCAGATGTATTTGAGTGATATCTACACGGTTTCTGCCAACCTGGCGGGACTGCCGGGGATTAGCCTTCCCTGGAAACAAAATGCAAAGGGACTCCCCATAGGGGTACAGCTTTTGGGAGACTGTTTTCAAGAGAAAAAAATCCTTCAGGCGGCTTATGTCCTGGAACAGTCCAGGAATCGGTCAAAAGATTAGAAAGGGAGGGCGCGGTAAAGTGAAACAATATGAAACTGTTATTGGTCTGGAAGTTCATGTGGAACTTGCAACCAAGACAAAAATTTTCTGCTCCTGCAGCACGGCGTTCGGAGGAGAACCCAACACCCATGTCTGTCCGGTATGCACCGGAATGCCGGGAGCTCTTCCGGTGCTGAATAAAAAAGTAGTCGACTATGCCATTGCCGTAGGCCTTGCATTAGGATGCAGCATTACTAGGCATTGTAAATTCGACCGGAAGAATTATTTTTACCCGGATAATCCTCAGAATTATCAGATTTCCCAACTGTATCTGCCTGTCTGCAGGGAAGGAAGTATAAAGATTACCACCAAAGCGGGGAGTAAAATCGTAGGGATCCATGAGATTCATATGGAGGAGGACGCCGGAAAGCTGATCCACATAGAAGGAGAGAATGATTCCCTGGTGGATTATAACCGTTCCGGCGTTCCTTTACTGGAGATTGTGTCGGAGCCGGATATGAGTTCTGCTGAGGAAGTCATTGCGTTTTTGGACAAGCTGCGCGGTATAGTTCAATATCTGGGGGCTTCGGATTGTAAGCTCCAGGAGGGTTCCATGCGAGTGGACGTCAATCTCTCAGTACGGGAAGCAGGGACAAAAGCCCTGGGGGTTCGTACCGAAATGAAAAACTTGAATTCCTTTCGGGGGATTGCCCGGGCCATTGAAAAAGAGAGCCAAAGGCAGATCAATTTGCTGAAAGCGGGGGAAAAAGTGGTGCAGGAAACCCGTCGTTGGGATGACGTCAGGGAGGATTCATATGTGATGCGTTCCAAAGAGGAGACCAGAGACTATCGCTATTTTCCAGAGCCGGATTTGCCTCCTGTGGTGATTAACGAGGTATGGCGAAGGGAAATTCAGGCAAATCAGCCGGAGTTTCCAGAAGAAAAACGAAAACGCTACCGGCAGGATTATGGTATTTCCGATTACGACGCGGGGATTCTTACAGAGACAAAGGCCATGGCAGAAGTATTTGAGGAGGCTGCGGCTTTGTGCAGGCAGCCCAAAAAGGTGTCCAATTGGCTGATGGGAGAGACACTCAGGCTGCAAAAGGAACATGGCATGGAAGCAAAGGAGATTCCTTTTTCCCCTGAAAATCTTGCAAGACTTGTGCTGTTGACAGAAGGCGGCTCCATCAATAGTACGGTAGCCAAAGAAGTGTTTGAAGAGATAAGATCGGAAGAGCGTCGTGTAGGGAAAGAGTGTATGTCTCTG
>CAMNQH010000084.1 GCA_946549035.1 uncultured Lachnospiraceae bacterium
TTAAATTCATGGAGCGCATTCACCTACTTTCAACTGTATTTTCGATAATTCCCGGCTCAGGCTTAACAGCTTCGTCTGAATGCTGCTGTCCACCACTCTGTCACCAATCCGAATTACCATTCCGCCAATCAAGCCTGCATCTACAGCATAGTGCATCTCAAAGGACACATATTTTGTAGTCTCCAAAAGCCTGGCCTGTATCTGCTCTTTCTGTGCATCCTTCAGCGGAAATGCGGACGTCACATATGCAGTACCGATATTTTTATATTCTTTTACTTGTTCGATGAAATATAAAAAAACAGATTCCATCTCGCCGTAGTGGTTTTTGGAAACCAGCATCCGCATAAGGCCTAGCAGTTCATTGCTGATACGCCCTTTGAATACCTGTTCCAAAATCTCGATTTTTTCTTCTTTTACGATTTTAGGGTGATTCATCAGTTTGGTCAATTCGCCGTTTTCCTCAAGAATCTGTAATATGCCCTTAACCTCCGACCATAATTCATCCAGCTGATTCGATTCCACGGCAAGCTCAAATAATGCATCCCCATATGTTTTGGATACTAGCTTTGCCATGTACTATCACCTATTTCCTTTAATGTCTCTTCTACCAGCGTATCCTGAATCGTTGTATCAATAGATGCGGCAACTACCTTGCCCGCCATCATAGACGCAATCGAAATCATTTCCTGTTTCATCTCATCCAGTACGCGCTTCTTCTCCAACTCTGCTTCTTCGTTGGCGCGCTGAATGATCCGAGCAGCCTCTTCCCTGGCTTCTTCCACAATACGGGCTTCATTATTCAGTGCCTTTTTGCGGGCTTCACTCAAGATCTCTTCCGCTTCTTTATCCACGTTTTTGATCTTCTCTTCGTATTCTGCTTTTCTTACGGCAGCATCCTTCTTGTCCGCGGCGGCAGTATCAATATCACTCTTGATCTTCGCCTTCCTGTCCTCTAACATCTTCCGAACAGGATTGAACAAAAGGTAGGACAACAGCGTGAACAGCACGAATATGGCAATCGCCAGAAGAATCGTATCATGGAGAAGCTGAGGATCCAAATCAACTAATCTCTCCAAGGCTTGGCCTCCTTTCCGTTATTCACATCGACAGAATCAGGCGTAGCCCCCTTCTGTCCGATTCCCGCCACTGGGGTATGTCGTCCTCTCCTTACGGTACTAACGGCTTAACGAAAAGTAAGAGCAGAGCAACCAGCAAACCGTACAAACCAGTGGTCTCTGCTACGGCCTGACCCAAAAGCATGGTAGACATAATATCGCCTTTTGCGCCGGGATTACGTCCTACTGCCGCTGCTGCATGACCTGCTGCAATACCCTGACCAATACCAGGACCGATACCTGCGATAACTGCCAAACCTGCGCCGATTGCTGAACATGCTAAAATTAATTCTGTTCCTGTAATGTTTTCCATTCTGAATTCCTCCTTGGGGTTCAATTTTCTTTTTACTTAAGCTTCGTCTCCCATTGCATTGCTGATATAAGTCATCGTCAGCATGCAGAATACATAAGTCTGAATTGCTCCTGAGAACAAGTCAAAATACACATGTAAAAATGCCGGCCATGCGATGGCAATCTTTGATAGCAGCGCATAGACCAATGCCATAATAACGGTTCCTGACAGCACATTTGCGAACAAACGCAGAGACAGCGATATAGGCACCGCAATCTCGCTGATTACATTGATCGGAAACCAAATGGGAAGCCATGGCGGCAATGGAGAACACATATCCTTCCATATGTCCTTTGGTTTCTGATAACGGAACTGGGTTATATGAATCAGAAAAAATGTAATAATACCCATAGGCAGCGTAGTTCCGTAATCTGCTGTAGGCGGCCTTAAGCCGAAAATACCGGAAATATTGGAAACTAAAATAAAAATAAAGATAGTGCCGATATAATTGGCAAAGCCTCGGCCCCTGGGTCCCATAGTACCGTGTACCATATTATCCAGCATCTCTACCATTAGTTCCGCAATATTTTGAAGCGTTCCGGGAACTTCTGTCGCATGCTTCATCTTAATATTTACCGCAAGGGCAAATCCAACCAGAATCAGCATAACAATCAGGATACACACATGGCTGTTGGTAATCCAAAAAGTCTGGCCAAAGAGCTCATAAGAAAAGAGCCCGTGTATCATAAAATCAACGTCCGAACCGGAAGACATCAGGATTGCATTATCCACAATTTCACCTCCTTATTCCTTTCCTTATTCACTCTTTACACTCATCCACCTGATTCGTAGATTCATCACATCCCCTCTTTTTGCCTTTTATTAATAATTTATGCATAAAGGGCTGAAAATAGGCAGCCGCCTTTAAGCCCATTATACCCACGAACATGGCAATCACATTTCCAAGATGGAAAAAAGAAACAATCAAAAACAATGCCACAACTACAAGATAGCGCAGCAAAGAAAACATTGTGGTCCTAACCTTGGCTCTTTTCTCAATGGCCAAATCCATAGTGTCCAGTATCACAACCCCCATATGGACGGCCATACCCATAGCCGCAGCAATACCTATCCACAATCCGGTAGAATATAAAAGCTTATTTTCTGCAAACCAGACTCCGGTAAACTGCACCAACAGCCCATACAGAAAAATCTCCAGAATCAGTTCGGGAAGAACCTGGTTAATCCTTCTTAGCATTGCTTCCATCCTTATCTTCAAATAACTTCTTGGCCATAATCCATACATTTCGGCATCCTGCCAAAGCTCCAATCAGAAACAAGGGCACCGCGATAATCGGAATCGAAAACTTCTTTCCAAGATACGCGCCTATCATAGTACATAGCAAAATAGGAACCAGCATGTTGATCCCAAATTGCGTAACCAGTATCAGCGACTGGAACACACTGTTTTTGTGTTTCACATGCAGTCCCCCTTAGAATTGTATTTTTTCTCATACACAAAGCTATTATAACCAGTTTCAGGAAAAATGTCCACTGATTCAGTAAAATTTCTTTAAATGATTATAGCAATGGCATATTATGGAAATTTTTTTCGAAAAATGGATTTTTACAAAAAAAAGAAGCGTCAAGGATTCTGACGCTCTCTTTTTTATGAAATATCTAATTCTATCCCTTCATCCAGGGTCTCCGAGACATATTTCCCGTTTTTCTTCCGCTGCTTTACACATTCTGTAAGCAAGTACTCAATCTGTCCATTGATAGAACGAAAATCATCTTCCGCCCAGGCGGCAAGCTGGGCATAAAGCTTGGCGGAAATACGCAGGGGAACCTGTTTCTTCGCCTCTGCCATAGATTAATAGAGACTGCCGGAATTTACCACTGGCTGGGGATCTTTGTTGCCGCAAAGTATTACCAATAAATTGGAGACCATAGCTGCCTTCCGCTCTTCATCCAATTCCACAATATTACTTTCCCCCAATTTCTTTAATGCCATATCCACCATACCAACAGCTCCGTCCACAATCATCTTCCGGGCGTCAATTACGGCTGAGGCCTGCTGCCTTTGAAGCATCACTGCTGCAATCTCCGGTGCATATGCCAAATATGTGATTCTTGCTTCCAGAATCTCCAGTCCTGCATTACTGACTCTGGATTGAATTTCATCCCGGATCCTGGCCGCCACAATTTCACTGGAGCCCCGCAGGGAGCCTTCGTCCGGTTCTCCGTCCCCGGTAGTGTCCACATTTTTAGCCACATCATAGGGATAAATCCGCACAATATTCCGCAAAGCCGCGTCGCATTGAATGGATAAGAACTCTTTGTAATTATCTACATTAAAAACTGCTTTTGCCGTATCTTTGATACACCAAATTACCGCGATTCCAATCTCCACCGGATTCCCCAGGCAATCGTTAATCTTCTGCTTATTGTTGTTAAGCGTCATCACCTTCAAGGAAATCTTTTTGCTGATTGCCTGCACATTCCCGTTCACACCGGAAGCGTTGATGGTAAGCTGAGAAGTTCCCGGTGTATTATCTACGTCACCGCTTTGCCGCAAGGTAGTCTTGGCCGCCGGATTCACTGCAGATGCAAAAGGGTTCACATAGTAAAAACCTTCCCCTCGCAGAGTACCGATATACTTTCCGAATAATGTGAGTACCAGGGCTTCTTGGGGCTTTAATACTTTCAGGCCGCAGAAAAATATCCATCCCAGACAAAACCAAAGAATACCGATTGTCATCAGCAATCCCCCCAATACCGGGGCATTGTTTAAATTAATACATCCAAAGACAAAAATGACAATCATAAGCACATAAGACAATAACGTGAGCATCAAAACTGGCATACCTGATTTTGGTTTTAAAATTTGTTCTTTCATCTTTTCTCCTCCTATATTCTTTATGATATCATTTTAATATCATAAAGAATATTTGTCAAGGTATTTGATTCAAATAATTTAAGTTGCGAAGCGTCTGTTCCTTAGCTATAATAAAAACAATATATGAAAACCAACATACAACGTAGCTATTACCCTCCGTACACAAGAAAACATACGCCTCAAAGGCCGCCTTGTACACAGAAGGTCTTCACTACGATTCAGAAAGGAACATTCATGGAAGGAAACAAAGGAAAACGTTTGACGCAATATCTCAATGATTATATTGTGTTTGACCTAGAAACAACCGGCATCAGGCCCAATTCAGATGAAATTATTGAAATTTCTGCTATCAAGGTACGGAATCATCAAACAGAGGATCAATTTTCCACATTGGTGAATCCAGAAAGACATATTCCCCAAGCTGCAACGAAAGTCAACGGAATTACAGATGAAATGGTTCAGGACGCTCCCGGCCTGAAAGAAGCAATGGAACATTTTTATCAATTCATCGGCAATGATATTATGATAGGACATAATATACATACTTTTGACATGATTTTTATTTGCAATGCCGCACAGCGGGTTCTTGATACAGAAATTACGAATGATTACATTGATACCCTCTATATGTCCAGGAAATGCCTGCCGCAGCTTGCCCACCATAAACTATCTGACGTTTCGGAATATTTTCATATCAGTACCGAAGGGGCCCATCGTGCTTTGTGCGACTGTATTATGAATCAAAAATGTTATGAGGAGCTTGGAAAAATCTGGACAACAACAGCGAGTCTCCAACCGGACGTCCTTTGTCCTCAATGCGGAGGAGAAATGATACGGAGAAAAGGGAAATTTGGGGAATTTTATGGCTGCAGTAACTTCCCCCGGTGCCGGGGAACCAGGAAATGCTGACGATAAATTTTCTTAATTGAACTAAACATCAGTATACAAGGGGCTGCAAACGATATAAAAAAATGTTTCAGATATGCAGAGTGGAAAAGTCAGATTTTTTGCACTCTATTTTTACATACTCGCTCGTTGCGCTGATTGATGAAATCAGGGCTTCCGCATCGCTTTGCTCCTTATATTAACTTGAGGTTATAAAAATAGCAGAGGCTCATTATAATCCCCTGCTATTTTTGTACT
>CAMNQH010000085.1 GCA_946549035.1 uncultured Lachnospiraceae bacterium
CAGTGCCACGATAAAAGCGGCAATCATACAGGCAAACATCATATACCACGTAATACTGTCGCTTAATCAGGAAAGGTATAATAATCTCGCCATTGGTAATGCTAATTCACTTGTTTCCACACTTACATATCTTGACATTGCCGCAAATGACATTCAAAATATCCTTCCTCCAGTTGTTTCGCAAATTGCTACACTCAATGAAACTTTTTCTGCAGGATTGCTTAGCAAAGCCTTTGAACCTTTAATTTCAAGCATTAATCATATCCATATATTTTCTGATTATGTTGAAGTTCCAGAGGAATTGATACCCGAAAAACTTTTTCCAGAAGCAATACCTTCTGAAAATACAACCGACAATACTCCTATAAAGAAATTATCCAGAGATCAGACACTCACTATAATCAGTATATTGCTCAGCTTGATGTTTTGGATTCTAAATAATATATCTCCTACTCCTTGGCAACAAAAATACCATAACGAAATCGTTCAGTCTTTAGAGATGAAAAACAATCTTCTGGAAGAATCCAATCAAATTCAAGCTGAACGAATACAATTAGATAAAGAACAACTCCAGGCTACCAAAGAAAAAACGCAAGCCATCAAAGAACAAACGCAAGCCACTAAAGAACAGACGCAAGTTCTCAACGCCATTGCATATCTATTAGGGATTCAAGATAGCTTATTATCTCCAGAAGCTGTCACTCCCCCTGAATCGTCAGATACTGATTTAACAGTTCAAGGCGTTGATCCTGAATTGTCAGCCGCTGATCCAAAAGCCGCGACTGCTGAAGCTGAACCCTTTCCATCTGCAGAACCGCATCCCATACCCGATTAATATTACGGTGATATGAAACCGCTGTCAGTACCTGAAAAAGCAGAGCTATCAGCATAACCTGCAACGTCCAATCTGAACCTTGTGGGTTATGATTTTTGTCATCCATCTCTCACCACCTCCTTTACATCTGTTTTTGCAGATTTAAGAAATTCCCCCAATGGTACACCCAACGCCTCGCAAATTCTTGCATATTCACCAACCTCACATCTTCGATTCCCTTGCAAAATAGCACAAAGAGCAGCTTTTGGAATTCTTGCTTTTTCTGCTACTGTTTTTTGCTTTAGACCAGATGCTTCAATATACGATTTCAACAACTCATATTTGAGAACAAGCAAGCTGTATTCCCTCCTTTCTCATTCAGTATTTCTGAATTATTTATATAATAAAACAGGAATACTGAATTATCAAGTATTTTTTTTCAGTTTTTCTGAATTAATATATTGATTTTCCAAATTTTCTGTGATACAATCTATGAGAGGAGGAGAAAGAACTTATGAATGATAAGGACTCAATAAAAAAGAATATTTCAAAAAATCTTGTTATGTACAGAACCGCTGCGGGTTTAAGCCAAAAAGAATTTGCTGAAAAATTAGGTGTTGGCCCATCTCGTGTATCAAATTGGGAAAGCGGAACAAATTCTATGGATATTAATATGCTTCTCCAAATATGCAATTTATTGAATGTTTCAATTAATGATATGTATGGCATATATCCCGATGCGAAAATAATACTTTCATATTCAGAACAAATTCATATTGAAAAATACCGCTCCCTCGACCCCCACGGCCAGCAGACGGTTAATATAGTCCTCGACCGAGAACTTGACCGTACCGGCCAACTCCTGGAAGCTCAGAACCGGATTACAGAACTAGAAGGCCAGGCATCCAAGCTGACTGAACTCCAAAGCAAGATTCAGAAAGATAAATCTTATCTTCGCCCAGTCGCCGCCCATGAGCGTACAGATATAGAAGTAACAGACGAAATGCGTAAAGCAGATGATGATTTAATGAATGATGAAGATTTATGGAAATAAAAAGGAATAAAAGAAAGGATGTGGATATTTGGAAATAATTTACTCAAAAGATGCTGAAAAATTTCTCAGAAAGCAAACTAAACAGGTTCAACAGAGGATTATGTCCGCTATTGAGAAAATACCAAGTGGTGATATAAAAAAATTAAAAGGAAGATGTGGATACCGTCTTCGTGTAGGAAGCTATCGCATATTATTTGACGAAAATGGTGTAATTATAAATATAATTGATATTGATAACCGTGGGCAAATTTATAAGTAGGAGGCTTATTAATGGAAGCTGTAAAAGAAAGATTAATTGGAGCTATAACTGTTATGAGCAAAGAGGATGCTCTTTCTCTGTGGGAATATATCATTCGTTCCCATTCTCCGCAGACCCTTTTGGATTCTGTAGAAGAAGTTGAACCAACCCCAGAAGAAATCGAAATTCTCAACGCTTATAAAAATGGTGATGAACGATACCAACCATCTATTTCACATAAAACCTTAAAAAAAGAACTGGGATTATAATTTGAAGCATTTCTCTAGAAGGTATTCGAAGCGGCAAAAGAAGCTAAGAAAGGAGATACATCTGTTGAGTTACGATGATTTGTTAATAGAATCTACCAAAGAAGGACTCATTGTAAAAGAAGCCCCCTTAGCATCCGCAGATGGACGCCTTGACGGAAACCGAATTGCAATCCGGCAGAACATTGATACGACAACAGAAAAAGCCTGCATCCTCGCAGAGGAAATAGGGCACTACCACACAGCCGCAGGAAATATATTAGACCAAACACAAACCACAAACCGAAACCAGGAGCAAGCTGGCCGCCTCTGGGCCTACGATAAGCAAATAGGGCTATCTGGAATCATTCAGGGCCACCGCGCCGGATGTCGCAGCCAATACGAACTTGCGGAGCTGCTGGGAGTAACAGAAAAGTTTTTACAGGACGCTATAAATTGTTATAGAAGCAAATACGGAGCTATTGTACAGTTAGACGACTATACAATCATGTTTGAGCCATGTTTGGCAGTTATTGAGAAAATAGAGTGAATCATAGTATTAGGAAAGGTACTGGGGAAGGCGGAAGACTTGTAAACTCTAAAAATTTATTTTTTATATAATTTATATATTTTCCTTGACATTATATAAATTATATAATATAATAAGATTGTAAGGAGGTACAAATGACAGGAAAAGAGCTGGTAAAGCAATTGCAGAAAAAAGGCTGGGAAATTGAGCGGACAAACGGAAGCCATTACATCATGAAAAAAGGCAACCAGACAGAAGTCATTCCATACCACACCAAAGATCTTAAACCTGGATTGCTTCACTCAATCAAAAAACGAACGGGGCTTGACTAAGCCCCGAATTCCAACATAGAAAGGAGAATTATGTTATGATGAAGGTATATCCATCAATTATTCACGAAGAAGACGGCGGCTATTGGATAGAGTTTCCGGATCTTGAGGGGTGCCATACACAAGGCGACACAATGGAAGAATTAATGACAATGGCTCAGGAAGCCTTAGGGCTGTATTTGGTCAGCCTTGTGGAAAGAAATATGAAAATACCTGTGCCGTCTGATATAAAAAAAGTAGAAGCCTGCGGATGCCCGACAACCTATGTTACCACGGATATTGACAAATACCGCCGTGATACAAGGGCTGTAAAAAAAATGCTGTCTATTCCTGCATGGTTGGCAAAAGAAGCCGAAGATAGAAATATCAGCCTGTCCAAAGTTCTTCAGGATGCCTTAAAAGAACAACTGAATCTCGCATAACAAAAGGCAAAATTTTATCCTACTGTGCCTAATGCTAAAAAATAAAGCAAAAACCGCCCAGTGTTACCAGCACTGAACGGCTTTACATAGATTTTCTCTTGCCGGATTGCTCCAACATGATACAATCCTTAGACAAAAATATTGTACCATGTTGGAAGCATCCTGGCAAGGGTGAATTTTTTATACCCAAAAATAAAGGAGGCTACTACCACTATGGCAAAAAGAAAGAAATACCCCCGGCTCCCCAACGGCTTCGGCAGCATTCGCTACTTAGGAAAAGGTCGGCGCAACCCCTACGCCGTCCACCTGCCTACCCGCCTAGACGCTTCAACCGGAGATATTACCGACCGCCCTGCTGCCCTCTGCTACGTGGATGATTACATGGTCGGAATAGCCGTCTTAACGGCCTGGCACGCCGGCAATTACAAGCCAGGCTATGAACTCTCCATTAAACAGGAAGTAGCCCAGAACACAGACGCTGCAGCTATCAGCAACCGCCTTCTTTCCGATTATCGGAAGATTTCCGGTATTGATATGGCTAAGCCTACGTTTTCTCAGGTGTATGACCGCTTCTTTGCCAACAAGTTCCCTGAAGGGCATAAATATTCGGATGCAACGGTGAGATCTACCACAGCAGCATACAAGAACTGTAAAGAACTGCATCCATTGATTTTTTGCAGCCTGAAACACAGTGACCTACAGTCTGTAGTTGACCGGTGCCCGTTAAAACATGCCAGTCTGGAACTTATTATCAACCTGTTTCACCAGATGTACCAGTACGCCCTGATGAACGACCTATGCGAAAAGGATTACAGTAGGGGTGTAAAAATCAAAAAGGAAGACGACGATGAAAAAGGTATTCCCTTTACGATGGAAGAACTGGCTAAAATCTATGCCGCCAGAGAAGATGAAACTGCCGAAATGCTGGTGATCATGTGCCTGTCCGGCTTCAGAATCAATGAATACCGAAACATCTATCTCAACACTGATGAATGGTATTTCCAGGGAGGAAGCAAAACCGATGCCGGGAAAAGCCGCATTGTTCCTGTTCACTCCTTCATACAACCTCTGGTAATGCAAAGGATGGAACGCTACGGAAATCTGCTTCCTATTACTGCAGGTACTTTCCGCAAAAATATGAACACCTTACTAAAACAAATTGGCATCACTGAGCGCCACACTCCCCATGATTGCCGCCATACGTTTTCCTATCTCTGCGAAAAATACGAAGTTGCAGAAAATGACCGGAAGCGGATGTTGGGCCATGCATTTTCTGACATCACCAACAGATTTTATGGTCACCGTGACGTTGAAGAATTGCGCAAACAAATTGAAAAAATTAATTGTGACTTTCTTGTGACTATTAAACCGAAATAAAGCGTAAGAATCGGTAAGATTCCCACCCCAAAAACCCGCATTTTTCTTACCTTTTCTTCTCCTTCCTTCCATTCTCGGATTATCAAATCTTAACATTTTCTTAACAGCCTTGTCCTATCCTTCTATGAGTGCTATAATCTTTCCTTAATAATACCGGCAAAATAAGCATAAACTATATGAAGACATTAACCCTTGTCTGTCGTTATGATAAACAGCAGAAACAATTACGGAGTTAAAAAGCACGGTTTTTACAAAAAGCCCTCCGCTCTCTGCAGGAAAGGATGTATCTTATGAAGGAATTTATCCGAAAATACCGGCACGCCTGGATATTAAGCTACGGATTGATTTATATTACCTGGTTTATGTATCTGGAGCGCACAGTAAGAACCCAATATCATGTTATGCATGTTGCACTGGATGATT
>CAMNQH010000086.1 GCA_946549035.1 uncultured Lachnospiraceae bacterium
GGCAGGTAAAAATTTTTATTTTTTTAACTGTCTACTTGACAGGGAGCGGTTCAAAATATTTCCGGCTTATGCTATTTTTATTTGTTTTTTGCCCACTGAGAATAAGAAGGGTGTTTTACTCCAGCTCCTGCAAAAAAGAAAACACCGTTTCATAATACAAGTCAGGGTCTTTATCTACCGCCTGGGCATGGCCGGCTCCCGGAACGATCAGCAGCTCTTTGGGACCGCTTAGGGCATCATAGAGCTGATAGGCCATTTCCACCGGAATCATATCGTCCTCCTGGCCATGGATAATCAGAACCGGAAGGGATGTTTTTTCTGCGGCCGTAAGGGCGGAAGCCTTCTTTAAATCATATCCTCCCCGTAGCTGCAGCATCAAGTTCATACTGTCTAAAATGGGGAAGGAGGGCAGGGAAAACCAGTCCTTCATCTGTTTGGCAAACATGCTGTAAGCGTCGGTATAGGCACAGTCGCTGACAATGGCGGTGACCTGGGAAGGAAGCTCTTCGCCTGCCATCATCAGGGCGCAGGAAGCGCCCATGGACTGCCCGTGTATCACAATGGAAGCATGGGGATCCTGGGCGAGGATTTCGGAAAGCCATAGCATATTGTCTAAGCGGTCCGTCCAGCCCATGCCAATAAAATCCCCTTCACTTTCCCCACTGCAGCGCATGTCAGGAACCAGCACATGATAGCCCTGTTGTATGTAATGATAAGCCAGAGGATACAGTTCCTCTTTCCAGCCGGTGTAGCCGTGAAGCAGCAGAGCCCACCGGGAGCTTTTGGTCTCTGGGGAAAAAGCAGTGGCAATCAGGTGATATCCGTCCTTGGTGGTGACGGACCAGGAGCTGGCTTTGGCTGTTTTCAGCCATGTTCTGGTTTCGTCCAGGGAAGCGGCCCGGTTATTTTGAATGTCGCTGGTTTGAACTAAGGCTTCGATGCTGGTATTGGTTACGGTTTCAAATACCTTTGTTTTTTCCATAAAAGAAGGAACCAAAGCCAGGCTTACCAGAAAATAGCAGACTATACAGTAAATGACAAATAAGAAAAGCAGAATTCCTGTAAGAATCCTGCCTGCCCTTTTTTGGCGTTTGGGTTTGGTATGATGTAGATGCATGGAGAGAATATCCGGTTGTTTATTCATATGTAATCGGTCCTTCAAAAGAGCGGCAGTGTAGGGATATCCTCCGTGGACAAGAGACGTAGGTTGCTTTGTCCACGGAGGATGTGAGAGATAAAATTATCTCCCAAATCCAGGTACAAAGAAATTCGAAATGTGTATCCTTAAATAGAGGAGGAGTTCAGATATGCCACCTGCTCGTCCGTCAGCATATCGATTTGTTTGCCAAGGAAGGAGAGCTTTCTTCGGGCAACCTCCAAATCCACTTCTCTGGGGACATTGATGAGCTTTTCGGTGAGGCTGTCTTTGTGCTCTACCAGATATTTGGCGCTCAAAGCCTGGATCGCAAAGCTCATATCCATGATTTCCGCCGGATGTCCGTCTCCGGCAGCCAAGTTCACCAGGCGTCCTTCCGCCAGTACGTAGATCCACTGTCCTTCGGAAATCTTGTAGCCTACAATGTTTTTGCGCTGGTCAATTGTCTCAAGAGCGATTTCCCGCAGACGCTTCATGTCGATTTCTACGTCAAAATGGCCTGCGTTACAAAGGATTGCGCCGTTTTTCATTACTTTAAAGTCTTCTTCGTCGATGACGTGGCTGCATCCGGTTACGGTGATAAAGAAGTCGCCTGCCTTGGCTGCTTCCTTCATAGGCATCACGTCAAAACCGTCCATTACCGCTTCAATGGCCTTGATGGGATCGATTTCGGTAACGATAACTCTGGCCCCCATGCCTTTGGCCCGCATGGCGACGCCCTTGCCGCACCATCCATATCCGGCAACCACTACGTTTTTTCCGGCTACAATCAGGTTGGTTGTGCGGTTGATGCCGTCAAATACAGACTGTCCGGTGCCGTAGCGGTTGTCAAACAGATGCTTGCAATCGGCGTTATTGACTAATACCATTGGGAACTGGAGCTTGCCTTCATTTGCCAGGGCAATCAGACGGATAATGCCTGTAGTAGTCTCCTCGCATCCTCCGATGACGTGGGAAATTTTCTCCGGGAACTTAGTGTGCAGAGTATTTACCAGGTCGCCGCCGTCGTCAATGATAATGTTGCAGTCGTGCTCCAGCACCTTGCAGATATGGCGTTCGTATTCTTCAGGTGTAGAGTCGTACCAGGCAAAGACGCTAAGACCCGCGGCCGCCAGGGCTGCGGCTACGTCGTCCTGGGTGGAAAGAGGATTGCTGCCGGTAATGTACATTTCGGCTCCTCCCGCTGCCAATACCTTGCAAAGATATGCAGTTTTGGCTTCCAGATGAATAGAAAGGGCGATGCGGATCCCTGCGAAGGGTTTGGTCTTTGAAAAGTCCTCCTCCAGGCTCCGCAAAAGGGGGCAGTTCTTCTTTACCCAGTCTATTTTATGTTCCCCTGACTCGGCCAGATGGATGTCTCTGATTTCGCTTGTCATTTTGTTTCCTCCTCATATCATAATAAGCCAAACGACAGGTTCTGGGTAAGAACCTTGTCATAAGACGGCTGGCGCAAAAGAGGCGCCTTTTATCGAAACTTGCTAACCAAGCTTTGATATCCATTATACAGGAAAAGAAAGCAGTTGACAAGGGATAGCGGCCTTGTTAAGATGAAAGACGAGGGAGTTTTACATGTTACCGTTTTCAAAACAGACGGGAACAAGTTTGGGATTGGGAGAATTATATGGAAGGAAATCAAAAAGTTTTGAAATTGGCGGTATCCGTTGGAGAGACGTTGCTTTTAAGCGGCGGTGAGATTTACCGGGTACAGGAGACGGTGGAGCGCATCCTGGAAGCCTACGGTATGGAAGACTATCATGTGTTTGTAGTCTCTAATGGGATATTTGCCACGGTAGACGAAGAGGGGGAGAGCCGGGGGAG
Source organism: uncultured Lachnospiraceae bacterium (assembly GCA_946549035.1). Classification (GTDB taxonomy): domain Bacteria; phylum Bacillota; class Clostridia; order Lachnospirales; family Lachnospiraceae; genus 14-2. The sequence goes on from CAMNQH010000086.1 coordinate 2,975, forward strand.
CATGGTGCGAAACGTGCCCTTGGGAAGCGTACATTTAGGAAGGATTGCCGCTGTAAACCAGTTGTCCCGGGAGATTTGCAGCCATAGCTGCACCGTAGAAGAGGCCTATCAAAGGCTGCAGGACTGCCAGAAGCTGCCGGAGCCGGGAATGCTGGCAAAGACCTTAGCCGCTGGGATGGGCTGTGCGGCATTTGGTTATATCTTTGGGGGACAATTTGTGGAATGTTTGCTTTCTTTTGTTCTGGGAATGTTGCTTCAGATATTTTTGATGCAGGCAGGCAGGATCAAAATGTCCAAATTTATGGTAAATATCCTGGGCAGCGCAGCGGTGACGGTAGTAAGTTTTGCTTTGTCCGCCCTGGGAATGAAATTTATGCAGGATAAAGTGGTAATCGGTTCCATTGTCCTTTTGGTTCCGGGAGTGCTTCTGACAACTGGAATCCGGGAATTGTTTAACGGAGATTATTTGTCCGGAAGTATTCATTTGGCGGACGCGCTGATGACGGCGGCCTGTATTGCAGTAGGCGTGGGTGCGGCGGTGAAGCTGGTGCAATTATTCGGAGGGGCGGGCTTATGATAGATCAGTTGATAGCGTCTATGCTGGGAACACTGGCCTTTGTGATTCTTTTTAATGCTCCCCGGAAGGAATATTTTTTCAGCTCGGCCAACGGAGCCTTGGGGTGGCTGGCGTATCTCCTTTTTATGGAATGGGGGGCGGGAGTTGTAATCGCATCCCTGGGAGCTACGGTAATTTTAACGATTATGGCCCGGATTCTGTCGGCTCTTCGCAGATGTCCGGTAACTATATTTCTGGTGACTGGAATTTTTACGTTGGTTCCGGGAGCCGGTATTTACTATACGGCGTATTTCTTATTAATGAACGATCTTGTTTCTTCCACTGCAAAAGGGATAGAGACCTTTAAGGTGGCGGGGGCAATCGTGCTGGGAATTGTATTTGGATTTGCAGTTCCCCAGAGCTGGTTTAATCGATTAGGGAGGAAAGAAAAGCATGTGGGCAAATGAAAGTGTATTTTATCAGATCTATCCGTTGGGTTTTTGTGGAGCGCCGTATGAAAATGATGGGGTGTTAAAATCCCGGATTTTAAAGGTGGTGGACTGGGTTCCCCATATTGAAACACTGGGATGTAACGCCGTTTATTTTTCCCCAGTATTTGAGTCGGATACCCATGGGTACAATACAAGGGATTACAAACAAATTGATGTGCGCCTGGGCGCCAATGAGGATTTTCAGACGGTGTGCGAGGCCTTGCATAAGGCCGGAATCCGGGTAGTGTTAGACGGGGTTTTCAATCATGTGGGGAGAGGCTTCTTTGCATTTTTGGATGTGTTGAAGAATCGAGAGGCGTCTCCGTATAAGGATTGGTTCCATATTGATTTCAACGGAAATTCCCATTACAACGACGGGCTTTGGTACGAAGGATGGGAAGGAAATTATGATCTTGTTAAGCTGAATTTAAAGAATGACCAGGTGGTAAACCATATTTTAGAGGCGGTTTCCTTCTGGGTGGAGAAATTTGACATTGACGGTTTAAGACTGGATGTGGCCTACTGTCTGGACCATGACTTTGTCCGCAGGCTGCGGAGGCATTGCGATAGCCTGAAGGAAGATTTTTTCCTGTTGGGAGAGATGCTTCATGGAGATTACAAGGTGCTTGTGAATGATGAAATGCTTCATTCCGCCACCAATTATGAGTGCTATAAGGGGCTGTATTCCAGCTTTAACAGCATGAATATGT
>CAMNQH010000087.1 GCA_946549035.1 uncultured Lachnospiraceae bacterium
TATTCCCCTGCTTTTTTTGACGTTTGAAAAAACATACCATATCCCCTTAAGCCAAATCACCATACTGATTACCGCTAATTTTCTGCTGCAGCTTTTAGTGGATCTGCTGTCGGCAGGATTTGTAGACAAAATCGGCTACCGGACTTCCATCCTTCTGGCCCATATCTGTTCCGCCCTGGGCCTTTTCGGACTTACCATCCTGCCGGAACTCTTTCCAACTCCCTTCCTGGGCCTGCTGGCCGCCGTTGGGATTTATGCTTTGGGAGGAGGCCTGATTGAAGTTCTAATCAGCCCTATTATGGAAAGCTGTCCCACAGACCACAAGGAAAAGGCCATGAGCCTGCTCCACTCCTTTTACTGCTGGGGGCATGTGGGGGTAGTATTGCTTTCCACACTGTTTTTTCAAATAATCGGAATTGAACACTGGAAGCTGCTGACCTGTCTTTGGACGATTGTACCGCTGTTGAATACCCTGCTGTTTGCGAAGGCCCCCATCGCCTCCCTGACCGAAGACGGAACTTGCGGCCTATCCATAATACAATTACTGGGCAATAAAACATTTTGGATATTGATGCTTATGATGATAAGCGCCGGAGCCAGTGAACAAGCTGTCAGCCAATGGGCCTCCACATTCGCAGAAAGGGGCCTTGGCATCAGCAAAGCCCTGGGAGATCTGGCCGGGCCCATGTCCTTTGCACTGTTAATGGGAATTGCCCGAGGATTCTACGGAAAATACGGGGATAAAATCAATTTAGACCGCTTTATGATGGGAAGCTGCCTGTTGTGCATTTTATCCTACTTGTGTATTTCTTTATCCCCCTCCCCCTTGCTGTCTTTGGCAGGCTGCAGCCTATGCGGACTCTCCGTAGGCATTATGTGGCCGGGAAGCTTCAGCAAGGCTGCCGCTTCCATGAAAAACGGCGGAACAGCCTTGTTTGCTCTCCTGGCCCTAGGCGGAGATTTGGGGTGCTCTGGGGGCCCTTCCCTGGTTGGGTATGTGTCAAGCCTGACGTCTGATAATTTGAAAATGGGGATTTTGGCTGGGGTTGTGTTTCCGGTGATGTTGTTGGCGGGGATTTGGGGCATTCGGAGGATTCGGATACGGGACGGCAAGTCATAAGGGGAGAAGTGTATAGAGAAGAGGCGGCTGCATGAAGGAATTATTATTGCTTCATGCAGCCGCTCTTTTTGTAAGGCGTTGTGTCACACTTAGCGCCCCAAACTACTCTGCTACCAAAACTACCACTGAACGGGGCATTACTTTTAGGATGCTTCCGTAATGGAAGTCTGTGAAAGGGGTGGGGTCTTTTCCGTCTTCGTATTCTACATAGGTGTTGACGCATACGCTCCATTTCATACCTTCGGGAAGGTTTGGGAGCTGCATATCCAAGGGCTCCCAGAACGCGTTCATTCCGTAAAATACGATATCGTCTTTGGTGTCTTCTTCATTTCGGCCTGCATACATGACCCCGATGAGACGTGTACTGTTATCTGTGCCTCCGTTCCAAGGGTAGCCGTTATGAATGCTGATTTCCGGGAAGCCGCAGGAAACGCCTTTGGTGGATTTCCGAAGAACGGCGTACTTTTTCCGAAAGGCTATCATATACCGGAAAAAGTCGTGGATTTCCTGGTATTGTTCTAAGCGGCCCCAATCCAGCCAGGAAACCAGATTATCCTGACAGTAAGCGTTATTGTTTCCGAACTGAGTATTGCAGAACTCATCCCCGGCATAGAACATGGCCGGCCCTCTGCTGCACATCAAGGTGGCGAAGGCATTTTTCACCATGCGGCGTCTCAGCTGTTCCACTTCGGGATCATCTGTCATTCCCTCTACTCCGCAGTTCCAGCTGTTGCCGTTATTATCTCCGTCCGTGTTATTCCAGCCATTTTTTTCATTATGCTTTTCATTATAAGCATACATATCATATAAGGTGAAGCCGTCGTGACAATTCAGGAAATTGACGGAGGCATTTTTTCCCCGCTTGGAGGGATCGTACAAATCTTTAGAACCGGTAATTCTTGTAATCGCAGTTCCGGCCATGCCCCCGTCCCCTTTTAAAAACCGGCGCATATCGTCCCGGTATCTGCCGTTCCACTCGGACCATCTCTTAAAGGCCGGGAAATTTCCCACCTGATACAGCCCTCCGGCGTCCCACGCTTCGGCAATCAATTTGGATTTTCCTAAAATAGAATCACAGGCAATCTCCTGCAAAATCGGCGGTTCTCCCATAGGTACGCCGTGTAAATCTCTGGTGAGAATGGAGGCCAGGTCAAATCGAAAACCATCCACACGATATTCCGTCACCCAATAGCGCAGACAGTCAATAATAAACCTACGGGTAACCGGATGATTACAGTTCATCACATTCCCGCATCCGCTGAAATTGTAATAGTGGCCGTCCGGCGTCAAAATATAGTATATATTATTGTCAATTCCTTTAAAGGAAAAGCATGGGCCGTCCTCGTTTCCTTCCGCGGTGTGATTAAACACCACATCCAGAATCACTTCTATCCCGTTGGTTTTCAGCTCGTAAATCAGCTGTTTTAACTCATCGCCTTCATGATTATGCTCTACCACGGAAGAATAGCTGGTATTTGGGGCAAAAAAGCTCACCGTATTATAACCCCAATAATTGTAAAGCTGCTCTCCGTCCACAACCCTGGCGCTTTCCATCTCGTCAAACTCAAATATAGGCATCAGCTCCACCGCGTTGATACCCAAATCCTTCAAGTATGGAATCTTTTGACGCAATCCTTCATAAGTTCCCTTTGCCGTCACCCCGGAGGAATCATGCTTGGTAAATCCTCTCACATGCATCTCATAGATGACCAAATCCTCTAAAGGAAGCTCCAGATGGCGAACCTTGCCCCAGTCAAAATTGTTTTCCACGATTCTTCCATGATAAATAAAATTGTCAGAATTTTCTCCCCATTTTCTCTGGCCTGTCACCGCCTTGGCGTAGGGATCCAATAAAATGTGATTCTTATCAAACAGCTGCCCTTTTGAGGGGTCATAAGGCCCGTCCATTTGAAACGCATATTCAAATTCTTCAATTTTCAGTCCAAACACCAGCATGGAATATGTGTTTCCTATATGATACGCCTCTGGAAATTTCAGCCTTGCATAAGGCTCTTTTTCCTGGGGACGAAACAGCAGCAGCGTACAACTGGTTGCACCAATGGAATGAATGGTAAAGCTGACCCCGTTTGGAGTAGCGGCTGCGCCGTCCCTGTTATAAAATCCCGGACGAACCTGAAATCCGTCTATCACATCTAATGGCTGCAGTCTCACGCCGCGCTGCGGCTTTGGTTTGATGGTATCCATATAACTCCCCCTTAAATATCGGATAATTCCTTTTTCATTCTGCGTTTGCCTGCCTTCCTGTGCTGTTATATCTTTGGGGTATCCCATCCGTTTTCGAATAGCTTCATATGCCCTTCTTATCATAGTTTCTTACGTTCCCCTCATGTATTTCATAGATAAAGGACTTTCATCAAGAAGAAAAGACGCCGCACCAACGATCTACGCCAGTGCGACGCTTCTTTTCTACATTATGATGATTCCGGTGTCAAACGTACTTGCAGTGAACTGATACCAAAATCATAGAATATCTATTTATTCTGCTCCGTATAGCTGAACCAGCTTATTCAGATATTCATATCTTTCTTTTGCATTCTGCTCTGCATTATCAAACAGCTTTTCTGCACGTTCCGGATTAAATCTTGCCAGTGCATTGTAACGAACTTCTCCATTCAGGAAGGCCTTGTAATCTCCGGTAGGAGCCTTGCTGTCTAAAATAAATGCCGGCTTGCCTTCTTCTTTCAATGCAGGATTGAAACGGAACATATGCCAGTAGCCTGCTTCCACCGCATTCTTCTCCTCGGTCTGAGCCTTGGACATGCCAAGCTTAATACCATGGTTGATACAGGGAGCGTAAGCAATGATCAAGGACGGTCCCGGATATGCCTCTGCTTCTGCAATGGCTTTCACGGTCTGATTGTAGTCTGCGCCCATAGCGATCTGGGCTACATACACATAGCCGTAGCTCATGGCGATACTTGCCAAATCTTTCTTCTTCACATCCTTGCCGCCTGCTGCAAACTGAGCGATAGCGCCAGTAGGAGTTGCCTTAGAGGACTGTCCGCCAGTATTGGAATATACTTCGGTATCGAATACCATGATATTGATATCTTGACCGCTGGCCAATACATGGTCTACGCCGCCGAAGCCGATATCATAAGCCCATCCGTCACCGCCGAAGATCCACTGAGACTTCTTGGCAAGATAATCCTTATCCTTCAAAATCTCCTGAGCATGATCGCAGCCGCAGGCTTCTAAAGCTGCAATCAGCTTGTCGGTCGCCGGTCCGTTGGTCACGCCGCAGTCATAGGTATCCAGCCATTCACGGGCCGCCGCTTTTACATTCTCGTTGTCACCGTTTTCTACGATGTTCTCTAATTTCGCCTTTAAGCTTCCTCTTAAGGCTTTCTGAGCCAGCAGCATACCGTAACCGAACTCTGCCGCATCTTCAAACAGGGAATTGGACCATGCAGGACCCTGTCCCTTCTCATTTACCGTATAAGGTGTAGAAGGTGAAGAGTTACCCCAGATGGATGAGCATCCCGTTGCATTGGCGAT
>CAMNQH010000088.1 GCA_946549035.1 uncultured Lachnospiraceae bacterium
CCCACGTATCCAGCTTGGAAGGCTGGTGTTCTACCATTGAACTACACCCGCAAATTTATATGTTACTGAAAAGTACGTCCGTGCCTTTCAGCTTTTTAATGATAACACTTTCCAACATTTTTTGCAAGCGAAAATTTTCCATGTTTTTCTTTTTGTGAATTTTTATCTATTTACAAATTATTTTACTCTTCTTTTTGGTAAGATGCACCAAGCATTTAAGGATATAGTCCAAAAGGGATTTGCTTTTTAATGAAAAGCTGATATAATAACAGTACTATTTAGGAAGCTACTTCTAGCCTATACAAAGTTATGATCTGCGGCAATCGGAGCGCATCCTAATTACAAAAAGGGACATTAAGGAGGAACGACGCTCATGAATACCCAAGTTAAGAAGCAACGGCATACCACGCACTTTTTAATAGAAAGCTTTACCTTTCTTCTGCTAATCAGCGCAGGGGCATTTTTATGTTTGGGATTTTATATGAGTAAGGTCAGCAAGGAAGCTATTGACGGTGTAGGGGACCTGTACATGAAAAGTGTAAGCGAACAGATTACTTCCCATTTTGAGACGTTGATTAACTTAAAGCTGGAACAGGCGGAAACCGTAGTAAAGGTTGTTCCCAGCGAGTTTGAACACCAGTCTGAACTATATGAAGAATTAATTTACAGAACTCAGGCCCGGAATTTTAATTGTCTGGCTCTTGCTTCCCAAGAGGGGGATTTGCAGATGCTGTTTGGGGAACAAATCCGGTTAGCAGATCCGGATCCGTTTATTGCATCTTTACAGAAAGGAGAAAAAAAAGTCGCCGTAGGATATGATGCATCTGGTAATGAAGTGGTTCTCTTCGGCATCACCGCCAATTATCCTATGAAAAATAACGAACCATGCATGGCGATCGTCTCCGCCCTTCCGATAGAATATATTAATACGATGTTAAATACGGAAGAAGATGATTCCTTCATGTATTCCCAGATTATCCGCAAAGACGGCAGCTTTATTGCCAGTGATATCCGTACAAAATATCCGGATTACTTTAGCAGCGTATACGAAAGATACCCCCAGGATTCACCGGAGAAAATCAGCCTGTATATTCGCGAACTGACCCAGGCAATGGAACAGAAAGCAAACTATTCTGCCATTATGGATTTAGACGGTAGCCGGCAGCAGATTTACTGTAACCCCCTTCCCTACTCAGAATGGCACCTGCTCACTGTACTGCCCTTTGGCCCCTTAAATGAAACAGTTGAGAAACTGAATCGGGACCGGACCAACGCTACCATCCTTATTTTTGCAATTATCCTCTTTGCGCTGCTGTTTATTTTTTACAACTACTATAAAATGACCTGCAGCCAGCTGAAAGATTTAGATTTGGCGCGCCAGGAGGCGCTTCATGCAACGAAAGCCAAGAGTGAATTTCTCTCCAATATGAGCCATGATATCCGGACTCCTATGAATGCCATCGTGGGGATGACAGCCATTGCAACAGCCCATATCGACGACAAGGAGCAGGTACAAAACTGCCTGAAGAAAATCACCTTATCCGGCAAGCATCTCCTGGGACTGATCAATGATGTATTGGACATGTCTAAAATCGAAAGCGGTAAAATGACATTGACTGCCGAACGTATTTCCCTGCGGGAAGTATTTGATGGAATTGTCAGCATTGTACAGGAACAGATTAAAGGAAAAGAACAAAACTTTAATGTACATATTGACAACGTTATAACAGAGGACGTGTATTGTGACAGCGTACGCCTAAACCAAATCCTGCTGAATCTACTATCCAACGCTGTAAAATACACTCAGGAGGGAGGAACCATACAGCTCTCTTTATATCAGGAAGAAGCTCCCTCTGAAAAAGGCGACACATTTGTACGCACTCATATCAAGGTGGAAGATAATGGTATCGGCATGACCCGGGAATTCCTGGAACAGATATTTGACTCCTATTCCAGAGCAGACACAAAACGTGTTCAAAAAACCGAAGGAGCCGGTCTTGGCATGGCGATTACAAAATATATTGTAGACACTATGGGGGGAGACATTTCCGTAGTAAGCGAACCCAACCAAGGAACTGCCTTCCATTTGATTCTTGACATGGAAAAAGCAGCTGTTTCAGAAAAAGATATGGTTCTTCCTCCCTGGAAAATACTTGTAATTGACGATGATGAAATTTTATGCCGTTCCACGGCAGAAGCTTTAGAATCCATTGGAATACAGGCTGACTGGACTATGAGTGGAAAAAAAGCCCTGGAAATGATTACCCATCATCATGATATCCAGGATGATTATCAAATTATTCTTCTGGATTGGAAACTTGCAGACATGGACGGTGTGTTAGTTTCCAAACAAATCCGGCGCATTATGGGTACCGAAATGCCCATTCTCCTTATTTCCGCATACGACTGGAGCGAATTCGAAGGAGAAGCAAAAAAGGCAGGCATCAGCGGTTTTATCTCGAAGCCCTTGTTTAAATCAACCTTGTTTTATGGTCTAAAAAAATATATGGGCATAGAAGAAGCCTTAGAAGAAACAAATCAAGATACAGATTTGTCTGGACGGCACATTCTGGCTGCCGAAGATAACGACTTAAATTGGGAAATATTAAACGAATTGTTGTCCGATATCGGTATTGAACTGGATTGGGCGGAGAATGGGCAGATCTGCCTGGAGAAATTTCAGGAAGCCTCTCCGAATCATTACGACGCCATCCTTATGGATATCCGGATGCCAGTAATGAACGGCTATGAGTCGGCAAAAGCAATCCGCTCCTTAAGCCGTCCGGATGCACAAACAATTCCCATTATTGCCATGACAGCAGACGCTTTTTCCGAGGATATCCAAAAATGCTTAGACAGCGGAATGAACGCCCATACGGCAAAACCGATCAACCTGGATGAAGTAATCTCTCTCCTGAAAAAATATATTTCTTAATCCTGTAACAATTCTGCTCTATTTGAAAACAAATATTGCCGTTTGCTTTCTGTTTTTCAAATAGAGCAGTCCTTTAGGGATTCAATCCCCTCCTATTCCATGAACATCTTCTTCCTCCAAATGCATAATCTCGTTTAATTTTTTCAAAAATACAGCAATCAAAGGATTATAATTATTCTGATTCCATGCAACTACCAGAGAAGGATCCCAGTTACTTTCTATCTGATAGAACTTTACGTCCGGATTCAATTTCAAACTTGTCCGGCTGTCCAAAATAGAGACTCCCATCCCCACCTCAATCCAAAGAATCTGCTCCGCTAATGTCTTGGCATAATGCACCTGGGGTACAAATCCATGCTCCTTGCAAAGCTTAAAAATCAATGGCGCCGACTCCGGATTATCTTCCTCTGAAATCATTACAAAGGTCTCATTTTTTACATCATCCAGCGTCACCCGCTCTTTTTTTGCCAGAGGATGGTATTTGCTCATTACAATATGATCCTTTGACTTGGACACATATTGATAAAGAATGCTTTCCTTTTGCACAATCTCAAACTGCAGCGTAAAAATCATATCCAACCGGCCGCTATACAATTCCGAAACAAGGAAGTCAAAGGAGCCTGCCTGAAACCACAGATCTACATTGGGATGTTTCTCATGAAAATACCGATAAATCAAAGGCATAAAATCCGCGATATTAGTCTGATCCAATATCCCTATTTTCAGAGAACCGTAAAGCCCCTTTTGAATTTTATCTGCTTTTTTCACTAACTCAATATAACTATGATACATATCCCGCATACCGATATACAAAGCGCTTCCCGCGGGAGTTAGTCGTATTCCGTTTTTTGTCCTTACAAACAATTGGATATTCAGCTCTTCTTCCATATTCCGAATGTGCCTGCTCAACGCCGGCTGAGAGATAAACAACTGTTCCGCCGCTTTGGTGATACTTAAACATTTTGCTGTCGTAACAAAATATTTTACCTGTGACATTGTCATTCCCGTCTCCTCCATATCTTCCTATAGTTTAAACAGGCCTGATAAAGAAAGCAAGGGGTCAGGCAACAAAAACATTCTCCAATGCGATAACATTTTTGCATGTACCTAT
>CAMNQH010000089.1 GCA_946549035.1 uncultured Lachnospiraceae bacterium
AAGGCGTTTTCTTCTTTTAGTCGTTCCGTTATGCCCTGTGCCTGTTTCATGCCCTTTATGAGCCTTTCAAAGCGTTCCTGCGCCTGTCTGTCAATGTCGGCAAGGTATGTATTCAGCTTGCCGCTTGTGAGAATATTGGTGTATGTAACATTGCGGTACTGCTTCAAATAGTCCAGATGCCGCTGTCCCCATATACCTATCGGTTGTTCTTCTTCGGCGGGTACAGTCAAGCGTGGTATTAGATAATCCCCTTGCTGTTCATATTCGCCGCCTAATCTCTCAAAGATTGATTTTGCCATTTTGCAATTCCTCCGTATGATTTGAATTTGCCTACAATCCAATCATTCTGGCTGATTACAAAGTCTTTGAATTTAACATCCTTATGTAATGCCACCCTTGCGGATTCTTTTTTGTTTGCTTTAGTCTGCAAATTCAATCAGATTTTTTTCTAATTTTTGAATTCGGGCTAAGGCATATACGTGGATGCCTTGCTCCAGAATCTTTTGCCGTCCTGGCTGAAAGGATTTCTCAATGACGACTCCCAGCCCGGCCACAGTGGCATGAGATAAACGTATCAGGCGGATGGCTCCCGTGGCGGCTTCCCCGTTGGCAAGGAAATCGTCGATGATTAATACATGGTCTTCCTGAGAGATAAATTGTTCGGAAAGCGTCAATTCATAGCTGCTTCCTTTGGTAAAGGAGGTAACCTGGGTTTGATACAGATTCTGGTTCAGTATTTTGGAGGGTTGCTTTTTCAAAATTAAAAGGGGCACTCCCAAAGCGTCCGCCGTCATCAAAGCCGGAGAAATTCCAGAGCTTTCAATGGTGGCGACTTTGGTAATTCCCTGGTCCTTAAAATAGTCTGCAAATGCCTGGCCCAGCTTTCTCATAAGTCCTGGATCTACTTGATGGTTTAAAAAACTGTCCACTTTCAAAATATCCTCGTTTTGCGCCTGCCCTTCGGACAGGATTTTTTCTTTTAATAATTCCATGATTTTCACCTCGTATGTATTTGATTACTTGATTCCCCAGTAGTCTGCCCAAAAATTTTACTGTTCCGGAACGAAAACCTGGTAGATTTTTTCAATTAAAAAATCCAGGTATGTTTCTTCCGAAAGGTGATATTTTTCTTGAATCAGCCTGGAAATCTGTTCATACCGCTCAAAGTAGCGTTGTTCCATGGAAAGACTCGGGTCGTTTATCATGCGATCTAACTCATCTAAAGAGTAAGAGGCGGTGATATAAGAGACGATTTCCTGGGTGAGACGTTCTTCCTCACTGGCTTCTTCTTTTAGCGTTTTACTTTTTTTCAGGTAGTAAAAACCGGTTATGAGAAATATGAAAAAGAGCGCGCCTAATACGATCGTATATAATATTTTCATATAGAATGCCAAAGGAAATGGAATAATGCCAAGCCAGACGCCGAGTATTACCCCAAGTCCCAAAAAGCCGAAGACTAAAAACAGCCAGGAGCTGCTCTGTGCATCTTCCAGCTTTTTCCCTTTGTGTGTGTATGAGAGTCCTTGTGAGTGGAGCAAATCTTTGTTTTCTTGTGGTTCCATGGTATACCTCCCAGGGTGCGAAACGTAGATACATCTTACTATTTTCATTATATATGAGATTGCACCACAATACAAGAGTGGGATTTCATTGCCCTTCGTTTAAAAGTCGGCAAATTCTGCTCCTGTTACTTCTGCTAGTTTGAGGGGATTTAAGCATAGAGAGGTGCCGATTCGTCCTCCGCTGATATAAATCTCTTGGAATGCTTTTGCGCTTTCATGGATATAAGTTGGAAATTGCTTTTTCATTCCCAAAGGGCTGCACCCGCCCCGCACATAGCCGGTAACGGCGGTAATATCTTTTACAGGAATCATGGTTACGGATTTTTCCTTCAGGAGTTTTGCTGCATCCTTCATATGCACTTCTCCTGCGATGGGTAATACCAGTACATAGTATTGGCCGCTTTTTCCCTGGAGTACAAGCGTCTTAAAAGACTGTTCCACAGGAGCGCCGGTTATTTTGGCCGTGTGAAGACCGTCTATAAATGTATCGCAGTCATATTGTAATACCTGGTAAGTGACGTTATGCTTTTCCAACATGCGCATTGCATTGGTTTTAATTTCTTTTTGTTTTGCCATATGGTTCCTCCAAAGCTTACATGATATAGATTTATTTTATCCAGTCTGGATTTTTTCGTCAATAGCTGTTTGAGAATAAGCGGATGGGAAGATAGCAGTAGCGGATCTTGTCATAGTATGTTATCCTTATATCCAGAAATGATTTTGGAGGAAAGCTCAATGAAGATACGGGTGTTGGCAGTAGGTAAGGTAAAAGAGAAGTTTTACAGGCAGGCCGTAGAAGAATTTGAAAAACGCCTGTCCAGATATTGTAAACTGGAGATTCTTGAGGTGGCGGATGAGAAAACGCCTGATCGTGCCGGGGAGCGGCTCATGGAATTGATTAAGGAGCGGGAAGGGGAGCGGCTTCTGAAACATATTTCTGAACAGGATTATGTCTGTGCTTTGGCCATCGAAGGGAAGCAGCCGGATTCAATGGCTTTGGCAGATATGATCAAACGTCTGGGAGTGAATGGAAGTAGCAGTATTGTTTTTATCATAGGAGGATCCTTGGGATTGCATGAAAGCGTATTGAAACGGGCGGACGTTTTGCTGAGTTTTTCTAATTTAACATTTCCACATCAACTGATGCGGGTATTGTTATTGGAGCAGATTTATAGGAGTTATCGGATTATAAATGGGGAGCCGTATCATAAGTGAGGGCGAAAGGGGATAGATGTTCATGTGAAAGAAAGTGAATAAGAGTTATATTTTTACCCCCATGGGAGTTTATGACTTCCATGGGGTTTTACTGTTCGTGACAATAAAGTTCTTACAACGTAGGTTTTATTGCAGAGTCTGTGTTTCTTCTGGCGGGATATATTCTATCAAATCAGTCAGATTACACTCCAATACATAACACAGGCGTTTCAGAATGTCAATATCCAGACGTTGTATCTTGTTATCCCTGTAATTTCTTAATTGTGTTCTCTGCATTTCTGTGCGAAAGGATAACTGATTGAGAGAAATGTTTTTTTCTTCTAATATTTCAGCTAAGTGAATTTTTATATCGCCATAACCATCTGAACTGACAGGAAGCTGGCGTAAAGGGTTTTCTTTCTTGGGCATGGCGGCAGGATGAAAGCATACTCATTTACAACAAGGAATGGGAAAAATGTGCCGCAGATTA